>VXZK01000271.1 GCA_009845545.1 Candidatus Poribacteria bacterium | reverse complement strand
CTTGATTTCTGGTGAAAAAAATGCTACATAGCGGAGAGAAAAATGTTTTGGGACGAAGTCAAAAAACACTACACTGCAGGTTCTGCCCACCAATTTCTGCTCCATTTTAATGTGAATGACTTGCTATACGATGATGTTTACGGTTATCTGCCCGCTGTAGATTATTTCATGGAGCAGCTCAATGTATTAGGGTGTGATCTTGTCCTCGGCTATAATACGTCACAAGGAATTCAGCTTCCGAATGTTGGACGGTGGCGAAACACACAAAGGATGCTGCAACTTCTGCCGAAAGAAGCGTCGGAGAAACAGCGTGAACGTCGCAGAATTAATTCCCGCGTGGTATTCGACGAAGTTCATAAAGAACCGTTCCTAAAAATAGACCCTTCGCCCTCCAAAGAGTTACGCGAAAAGTTAAATAACCTCATGAAACAAGGGAGAACGAAAATCGGGTTGGTTATCAATTTTTTGGAGCAGCTCGTTCCCAACGACCCTTCACTGAGCAATGTTGCCAGAGATGAGCCACAACTCTTGTTCAATCAGATCCAAAATTGGGCATCCGATCTTAATATCCGAAGGCACAAGCACGTTGTCCTGCTCGTCACGCATAACACGTTTGACATACACCCGAACCTCACCGTGAATCCAGAGATTCCTATGATAGAAATCCCGTTTCCGGACTATGGCGAACGCCTGAAGTTTATTGAACATCTACATGACATTTCAGAGGGTTCTTCACAGATGCGTAAAACCCTCGGCAATAATCAAGAGCGGGAGGTCTTGGCACGAGAAACTATTGGATTAAACCTATTTGGTATTCACGATGTTGTCCAACAAGCCGAAGCCGCGGAACAGAAAGCCGGTGGTGAACCCCTGATCCGATACCGACGCGAGAGCATTAAAACCTTTAGCCACGGTGTTCTTGAACTTGGTGAAACGAACACAAATCCATCGGGTGATGGTTGGTATGTCATGCGGACGATTCGGGATATCGCAGATGGTATGAAAAATCGGGATCTGCGACGTGTGCCACGCGGGATGCTTTTGCTGGGCCCCCCTGGAACCAGCAAGGCTTACGCTGCAAGGGTACTCGCCGGTGAAGCGAACATGACCCTTGTCCAACTCCGCTACGCCAATCAGGTAGGCGAAGTGACAATAAACATCAATGAAAATGGGAACACTTATGAACGGAACCTGAATGCTGGTCTCAGCTTTATCCGTGGCATCGCGCCCACCGTTGTCTTCATGGATGAAATTGAGCAGGCATCCCCGCACACCTCAATGAATCCAGAAGACAATGATCAGAGGTTTCCTCAAGCTCTTGTGAATGCTATGAATGATACGTCATTGCACGGCAGTGTGATATGGGTGGGCGCATCACAACGGCCAGACCTAATGCCACCGATCTTTCGACGGTACGGTGTTTTTGACACTAAATTAATCATGCTGCCGCCTACCAGTGGCGGTAGAGTCGAAATTTTAAGAATATTTTCTCGAGGGCAAACCTCTGGGAACATCAACTTCCAGGCACTCGTCGGTGGTTCGGAAATGGACGGGTTGACGTGGCGAGATCTCTTTTTGATTGTCCAACGGGCAAATAACATCGCAAGGCGTGGCGGGCGCAATACCTTTACAGAAGCCGAGCTCCGTCAAACACTTAACGACTTCATCCCGGATTATTCACGCGAGATGCAAATCTTCATGGGGTTATTGGCGTTGCGAGAAGCGAACTCACGCGTAATGGTCCCAGACGGGTTGTTGCCAGAATACCAAGAATTTGTGGATGGCAACCGAATTGACAAGACAGGAATTAATAGACGTTTGATGGAGTTGAGCGATCAACTCGGTTTGGATGATTGACCGGCAAAGACGAAATCATGAAAGGCTAAATGCTGAGAAAAAAGATGCCCGAAAATTCAGAAATGATCTCATGTAGAAATTGCGACGCGCAGATACCGGCAGAGATGTTTGCTGAGAATCTGAATGTTTGCACACACTGCGACTATCACCACTATATGAGTGCTTACGAGCGGCTCAGTCTCATCGTGGATGCAGATAGTTTTCAGGAGTACGATGCGAATCTCTACTCTATTGATTCACTGGAATTCCCTGAGTATCCGCAGAAACTCGAAAGAGATGTCGCAAAAACAGGACTTAGATCCGAGATGCTCTCCGGTATCGCCGAAATTGGGGGGTACCCGACTGCAATCGCGATTGGTGATGTCGGGTTCATAGGTGGCACGTGCGGTTCTGTGATTGGCGAGAAAGTTACCCGATGTATTGAGCGTTCCCTTGAAAACCAGTTGCCCTTAATCATTGTTTCTGTGAGTGGGGGTATGCGGATGCAGGAGGGCACACTCGCCTTGATGCAGATGGCAAAGACCGCCGCTGCTTGTGCTGAATATGCTAAAACGGGGCTTTTTTATATCTCTGTTGTCACCGATCCAACATTTGGCGGTGCTACTGCGAGTTATACATCGCTTGGAGATGTCATTATCGCTGAACCGGGGGCGCGGATTGGCTTCGCTGGTCCTTTAGCCGTTGCCAGCCTCCGCGAAGAACTGCCTGAAAATTTTCAAAAGGCAGAGTCCTTGTTAGAACATGGATTCATTGACGCTATCGTTCACCGCACTGATATGCGACAGATGCTTACCGACCTAATTGCTTTTGCGTGCTAATCAATGCAGCTATCTTTTCCGTATCTGAAAATTAAATGTGTATCTACGAAGATGAATAGACACGCAAGTTAGGTATGAAACCGTTATCAACATTAGTCGTTAATAAAAATGTGTAGTTATCGCATAATTGCGCACTGTTAAAAGGATTCGCGTCAGTGTAGCCCCTTACACATTTGTTATTTTGGCAGCAATCGCTGATACTCAATCGAAAACCGATGTGCAATTCATCGGTGCCGTTATCAATTCAAATATACGAAAATAGGAATCAAACATGCCAAAGTCACTCGTCGTTGTTGAATCGCCGGCGAAAGCAAAAACTATCAAGAAGATTTTAGGTAAGGATTATATTGTCGAATCCTCTGTCGGGCATATCCGAGATTTGCCGAAGAAAGAACTTGGGGTAGATATCGAAAACGCCTTTGCGCCGAAGTATGTCCTGATTCGCGGGAAAGGCAAGGTTGTAAAATCTCTGCAAACCGCAGCGCGTAAAGTAGACAACATCTATCTTGCTGCAGATCCTGATCGGGAAGGTGAAGCGATCTGTTGGCACCTCGCTGAGGAACTCAAGAAGGCAAAGAAACCTATCTATCGGATCACCTACAATGAGGTCACCAAAAGTGCTATCTTAGATGCTATCGAAACGCCCGGCGAGATTAATGTAGCACTTGTTGATGCCCAACAGGCGCGACGCGTTTTGGATCGACTTGTCGGTTACCTGATTAGTCCTATTTTGTGGCGTAGTGTCAAACCGAGGTTGAGTGCCGGACGGGTTCAATCGGTCGCAGTCCGTCTTATCTGTGAACGGGAAGCAGAGATTGAAGCGTTTAAATCCGAAGAATATTGGACACTGACAGCAACGCTCACACCGATTGCGATTGAACACCCTTTTCTCGCGAAGTTACATAAAATTGGTAGCAAGAAAGGTGAGATTAATAACTACGGGTTCCGCATAGACGAAGCCCGGGCAAAAGAACTCGCCGCAGACGCAAAGACACACGACTATATCGTTGAGAAAGTCCAAAAACGGGAGCGAAAACAGCGCCCTGTCCCACCGTTTATCACGAGTACCTTACAACAGGAAGCATCTCGCAAACTCCGGTTTACTGCCAAAAAGACGATGCTTGTTGCCCAACAACTTTATGAAGGCTTAGAGATCGGCAAGGAAGGGTCAGTCGGGCTGATCACTTACATGCGTACCGATTCAACCCGTACTGCTCAAGAGGCACTCCAAGCGGTGCGAGATTACATCAAGACGACGTATGGCACAGAATATCTGCCGGGTCGCGCGGTTAATTATCGCAGCAAAAAGGGTGCCCAAGATGCACATGAGGCAATCCGTCCGACCCTGCCCTTACGCCTGCCCGCAGAATTAAAGCCTTATTTGAACACTGATCAATATCGTCTCTATGAACTTATCTGGATGCGGTTCATAGCGAGCCAGATGAATCCGGCGATTTTTGACGCGACAACGATTGATATCAAAGCGGGTACTTATCTTTTCAGAGCCACGGGTTCGGTTATCAAATTTGATGGATTCAGGCGTATTTACATGGAAGGTAAAGATGATACCGCTGTTGATGAGAACGATTCAAGTGAAGAGAACGTCAGTTTGCCCGTTCTTAAAGAGGGAGATACGCTTGATCTCCGTAAATTAGAGCCGAAGCAGCATTGGACGCAGCCGCCGCCACGCTACAACGAAGCGACGCTCGTCAAAATGCTGGAGGCGCAAGAGATCGGACGGCCCAGCACCTACGCCTCTATTCTGTCAACTATTCAGCGTGAGTATGTACACAAAGAACGCGGGCGACTTTTGCCGACAGATGTCGGTAGACTCGTCAACCATCTCCTAATTCACGGATTTCCAAACATCGTTGATGTTGAGTTCACAGCAAAGATGGAAGAACAACTTGATACCATCGCTGATGGCAAAGTTGCGTGGGTTAAAACTTTAGGACAGTTTTATCCACCCTTCCAAATCGCTCTCACAGAAGCACCGGATAAGATGTATGAAGCACGAAAAGCGATGGAAGAGGAGTCTGACGAGAAGTGTGAAAAATGTGGCGGAAACATGATTGTCAAGTGGGGAAAATATGGGCGCTTTCTCGGATGTGCTAATTATCCAGAGTGTAAGAGTATTAAACCTTTAACGGCAGATGATACACCTGCCCCGGAGCCAGAAGAGACCGACACCGTGTGTGATAAGTGTGGCGAACCGATGGTTATCAGGGTAAGCCGTGCCGGGAGTAGGTTTTTGTCTTGTAGCGCATATCCGAAATGCAAAAATGCCAAGCCTATTCCAATGGGGATTGACTGTCCTGAAGCGGATTGTGATGGATACCTCGGTGAGCGTCGCAGCCGACGTGGGAAAGTCTTTTACGGATGCAGCAACTATCCGAAGTGTGAATTTTCTACATGGGATAAACCTGTACCTGAAACTTGTCCAGAATGCAAGGCACCCTTTCTCGTTGAGAAAACCAAGAAAGCAAAAGATAGTGAGACGATAACAGCGTTGCTGAGGTGTCACAGGTCGGATTGTGACTATATCAAGGAATAGTTATCGGTTTTATCGGTTATCGGTTAAAGAGAGTTAATGACAACCGAAAGATTTTTTGTAGAAAAGATTGCCCTGACAACTGAAAAGTTTTTCGCAGAAAAACCGTACTGATAACTGACACCTAATAAAAAAAATGATACAGATGCACCAGGTCAGCTTCAGTTATGATGAACTTAGTGTCCTTGAAAAAGTGAGTTTTCGCGTGGAGCGCGGCGAGTTCGTATTCCTCGTAGGGCCCAGCGGTTCTGGGAAGACAACACTTTTACGGTTGCTATACGCCGATTTGATGCCTGTCGGAGGGGACTTGAGCGTGATTGGGCAAAAACTTGCTACATTGGACAAGGTGAGTTTGCCTTACTTTCGACAGAAGATAGGACTCGTCTTTCAAGATTTCAAATTCTTAGCGGATAAGACGATTCAGGAGAACCTTGCCCTGCCACAGAGGTTAGTAGGCATAGCACCACGGGTAGCGAAAGAGAATGTCAATAGACTCCTGCATCAAATGGGGTTGACCCATCATCGACATGCGCTACCGACTGAAATATCCGACAATGAACAGCGACGCTTGGCTATAGCCAGAGCCGTTATCAACAATCCTGTATTGCTGCTCGCGGACGCGCCTACAGAAGGCTTAGATTTGCGACTTTCGCTTGAGGTCATGGCACTGCTCGATGCACTCAATTTTCAAGGTATGACTATCTTTATAGCGACCTCGGACCGCAAACTCGCTGAGAAATGTAATAAGCGGATTATTGAATTGCGAGATGGTGGTATCCATTAAATAGTCATCAGCCATCGGCTATCAGCAATTAGCAGTCTCACTGTGGTATTCAGATATGCTGCCAATACTACAAGAAAACTAAACGTCATAACAAACCGGCTGAAGGCTACTAAAAATGAACTATCGTCTTAAAAATGCCATATCTCATATCGCACGGGCTGGTACTTCGAGCCTGATAGGTGTTGTCGGCATCGGATTCGTCACGACCTTACTGACGACCTTGCTCCTAAACCATTCATTCATTTTGCGACAGTCTGAATTTAAAATGGATGCACCTACGCTCGTCGCATTCCTAAAAGATACTGTGGATGAGTCGATGGGGCGTACATTGGTGAGCCGATTAGAGAAGAATGGACAGATTCTGGCTGTCAATTATGCTTCAAAGGCTGAGAAACTCGCCAGCAGAGAAACCGAGTTCCAAGACTTGGGTGTTCTGATTAAAGAGGCATTTTCAGAAACTCGCGGTGTAAACCCATTTCCGGCATCCCTCAATGTCTATGTAGACGAAGAATTAATAACCCGTAAAACCTTAGAACACATTGTGTTGGAAATTAAAGCACACGACGAAATTGAAGACATTTTGTTAACCGGGCAAGGACAACTGAAAGATCAGTTGCGCGACTCGGAACGAACAACGCTTCTTGGCATCGGTGTGGCTGTCGTTGTTATCTGGTTCATTATCGGTTCAATTATCAGGAATACAGCGATTGCCCGTGCCGATGAGGTTCACCTCATGAAACTTCTTGGTATGTTCCGACGCTATCTTCTCGCGCCTTTCATTGTTCATGGGATTTTCCTCGGTGGGCTTGGGGCTTTGTGTGGACTTGGCTGCTTCTATGGGATGCTGTATACGTTCAGATCTCAATTAGGCGGTGTAGATTTCCTTACGATTTATCAAATTGTTTCGGTTGTTGCGGTTGAGATGCTAATTGGGCTACTCGTCGGTTTTTTCATACATCGGAAATTCGCATAGCAGTTTTGCATTCTATAGCGTATCCCCAAGCCCGAAAGGTTCAGTTTTGCAGCGTACTCGCCCAAATCTATGTCCCCAAGGTACTGATCGTCAAAGACGATATATTGCGACCTTTTGAGGAGCCGTGCCAGCTGAATATTTCTTTCAAATACTTTCTATAAACATTGTGTCCCTACGGGACTAAAGAGATTTTTGAAGACTTCAAAGTTTCTGTTTAGGTTTTGTTTGCTTTCTCAGAAACCTGGCGGGACCGCTAAATACTATTTATTTCTTTATAGAAAAGGTCGTTGAAAATGACAAATCGTGAGATTAGTGATGTGTTCAGGGCCATTGGATCCCTCCTCCAAATCCGAGGTGACGATGCATTTCGCGCAAGGATTTATGCGCGCGCAGCCGATATAATCGAAGACTTTCCATACGAACTATCTGCTGAAGCTCCTGAACAGAATACCCCCGATTACAATAAGAGTGCAGTCGAACAGCTCCGAGCGACACCCGGCATCGGGAAAGCTATCCAAGACAAAACCGTTGAGATGCTGGAAACCGGACGCTGCAAATACTATGATGACCTCACAGCGGAGATGGGGACAGGGATACTTGAAGTGCTTGAACTTCGAGGTGTCGGTGTGAAGACTGTCGGTAGATTCTATCAGGAACTCGGTGTGCGGAATCTTGAGGACCTCCAGACGTTGCTGGAGAGCGGAAAGATGAGAGGTTTGAAGGGGATCGGAAAGAAGACCCTTCAGATGATAACTGAGAGTTTGGCGTTTCGGATGCAGCTTCGCAAAGCACGCCCACTATGGGCTGTTTTACCGATCGCACAGCGGATTTCCGAGAACTTAGCACAATTTGGATGGATAAAACGGGAACCCGAATTCACGGGACATTTACGGCGACACGAAGAGATCTGTCAAGGTATAGAATTGATTGTTGAGTGTCAGGACGCGTCAGCGTTTCAGTTTGAGAAAGGTGTCGTTCCTGATTCGCTGCAAGCGTTTCTTGAATCCTTTTCGCAAACACAAATAGTTTTCAAAGCAGGCGATCAAACCCAGTACCTATATGACAGCAACAGTGCATCTCTCATTGAAAAAAGTCAAGACGAACCGACGGATGATGTCCGAGATATACTCCCCGTAATTCAATTCTATATTGACCAAGATTTTCCAGTCTCTATCTATCTCTGCACCGCTGCCAGGTACGAACTAACCCTATTTTTAACGACACCAGCAGATGCCCACTTTGACGCACTACCTGATTGTCCTTCCCCGCGAACGGCTAAACACGGTATCACAGAAGCGGAAATTTACGAAGCACTCGAACTCTCCTATATTCCACCTGAACTTCGACAAGATAGCACCTCAGTCACGGCGGCTAAAGACAATACCTTACCGGATCTCGTTGAATTTGCCGACTTGCGAGGCGACTTACACGCACATACTGACTCAAGTGACGGACGGAATACACTTCAAGAGATAGTAGCGGCAGCAAAAGCAGAAGGTCTTGAATACTTCGCTATTACCGACCATTCGGTCTCTTCCACCGTTGCAAACGGTTTGGATCAGAAACGACTCCTTGAACAAGTGAAGCAAGTTCGTGAATTAGATGCTGAGATTGAGGGTATGACAGTCCTTGCAGGTTCTGAAGTCGATATTCGGCGGTCCGGCACTCTGGATTTTCCCGATGAGATTTTAGCGCAGCTTGATATTGTTGTTGCAAGTGTCCATAGTCATTTCAATCTCACCGAAGTAGAAATGACAAAACGCATCGTCCGCGCAATTGAGAATCCATTTGTCAATATCATCGGTCATCCGACAGGCAGGATGCTCGGGCACAGACTTGGCTATCCGCTGAATCTTGAGGAAGTCATTGCAGCTGCTGCAGAAAATGGGACAGTTTTGGAGATTAACGGATCACCGAGTCGATTGGATTTGGACCCTCAGTTTGTGCGGATGGCAAAAGACGCGGGTGTGCTACTATCTGTCAATACCGATGCCCATGCTATTCGACAACTGGCACACCGACACTCTGGCTTAAATGTTGCCCGTCGAGGTTGGCTCACAAAAACCGATGTCATCAACACCTATACGCTTGAAGAATTGCGCGAAAAACACGACATCGGCAAATGTTTATAGCAGCACCTATGATTCTCAAAATTTAATTTGACAAATCTTTTTTCGGAGTGTATAATTAAAATAGTGCCCTCGCCAGAAGGGTAATTTTACATGTTAATGTGAACATGTCTTATGATGAACTGCATTTTCTGTTGTTAGTGAAGCAAGAGGTAAAGATAACGATGAATCGACGATCCAATACGAATAGTCTGATCTGCCCCACACCAAGCCAAGTATTAATCGCCTTGTGCTCCCGGCGTGTTGACGTATCGTTATCTCTTATGAAACGACCAAGCATTACCCTCCTCCCCCCCAACAAACGTTAAGTATATTCATACTGCTTCCGGTGTGCCTTTCAACGCAACACCGGACAAATTTACACAAATATTTCCATCTCCATACAAATCAACGAACCCTCTCAGTATGCTACATTGTGTGGCCGCTCAGAGGGTATTTTTGTTCTGCTGCTGCCCTGCTATGCTGGCAGCTTATCTGTTTTGCTGCCCAGAAACCAACATATAGATTCAAGAAAGCAACAGAAAGCGTGGAGGGACGGAAAGGGGTGGTGCTGATCGCTGGAGAAGTCATACGCATGAAAACACGCGTGTATTTTTTATCGAACGCTTATAAGCATTCCAAGCGGAGAAATCCTTATGGCACTCGGCTTGAAGCGGTGGCGCGCCTGAAATGCGCGCATCAATTGTAGTTGACAACAATATAGGAGACATGTTAACATAAACCGTGTCTCCTATGAATAACCAGAGAGAAAACGTTAAGGTGGTTTTCTCTTATATTCACTCTGATTTCCTTTCGGAAATCGGAAAGGAGAAATATATTTTTTACACCAACTTTAGATTCTAATTGGTTTATCGTTCAGAAGGCAAGCCGGTATCTGATGGTTTTGCTGCTGGTCTTTGCATTGTTTATTCCGCTGTTGTATATGCCCCAAGAATCCGAGGCAGCAGTATTAACAGCTGTTGCCGTTGGAACCCTCATCGTTGCTGGGGTAACGGTAGTTGTTACAATGTGGATATACAATGATGGTAGGTGTGACTATTGCGATCAAGGGCGAGAAACGGATCATCTTGATACTTGCGGCAATTGTCCAATAAAGTCCTATCAATGTCCCCGTTATTACTACACTTCTCATCAAGCGTTATGCGGTCGCTGTAATGATGCACTTTATACATGCGCTGGGGCTGATAACATCGAGGAGATTTGGGCACCCCATGGCCCACAATCCTGCGATTATTGTCCTGACGAGTACAGTCCTTGTATAGAAGAAGATGAACACGGGGACGGGATATGCAATAATAACTCGTCTAGTGGGAACAGTAGTTCTGGATAAATGGAAATACACTTGTGCTACTCAAGGCGCAGTCGGGGCGTTCTTTTATCGAACGTCCCACTTCCTCAAACTAACATGCAGGAAAACAATTATGAAAACACAGACTCACAACTTAATTCTATTCGTTATGAAACTGCCCAAAACGTGGGTTCAACAATTCTTTTTATTAGGAGAAAGGATAAAACGTCTGCCAAAAAACAAAGAAACTATGGAAGTAATAATCGGGATATGTTTCGGGTTAATGATCGCAATCCCAGGGGCATTCTGGGCTGTAAACGCTGTTCGATGTCCTAATAAATGTGGTGGACATGTAGGATTTAACAATAGTGATTCCCATAAAGCGCAATGCAAAAGATGTGGAACGTCCTTTTGGGGTTGTCCGCGTCTAAACCTATCCCATCCACACCTTGTTGAATGCACAATCTGCGGTAAGATGTATTATGACTGTCCTCCTGATGAAGATGGGACACCCAAGTCTGAAGCACCTTTACACGGAGATGGTATCTGTAGCGTTCCTCCTAGGCAACTGAAGGGACTAGAGACACAGACCGACCGCTGATAAACGGAAACCGTTCCCTCCGGCTTACTTACTTGACAGATGAGATCTCTTAATACGCAATAAGGAGAATGCTTATGCTCAGAACTGTAACGGGAAGAATAGTGACGTTTTCTGTTTTCCTGATACTTTCAGTCGGTGTCACATTCTATATTCACGAAAAAAATAAACCAGCACCAGAACCGATTAAGATTTACAAAACCACAACGCCATATTCAAATCGTGCAACCGCTGCGAAATCACAAAGTGTTAAGGCAGTACCCACCGAGGTTCCACCGGTTGAAGACCCACATGCTGGGCATAACCATCCACCGCAGGATCAGAGTCATGACGCGGAGACTTTGCCGACTGAAACCCCCTCGTGGATACCGCAAACGATACCTCGCCAGCACCTGAAGATTCATCACTTTCAGATGAGGAAATTGAAGAATGGGTAACAACGGTCATGGAAACCTTGGAAGACTTGGATCGCAGGTTTGCAGAAAAATATCCTGAACTCTTAGAAATCTCTACCATGACGAAGGAAGACTTCTTTGAAGCATATCCAACTGCCGAATCGCAGCAGGCACTTTTAGAACGTGTGCAGCGCGCGCAGCCTGAGATGTTTGCTGAAATTAACGCAGTCTTTTCACTAATCCCGCGTGAAATTGTAGAAGATATCCTCTCCGAAGCGAAGGCGTATTTTATCCAACAATGGGGCAGTGAAACTGCAAATCAGGTGATGAGTCAACTCCGTCGAGAGTTAGGGTTGTAGTTTTATGAGAAATCCACTTGTCAAACGTCTCTGCGTTGGTGTCGCTTTGCTCAGTATTCTAATCCTTACCTTCTGGATACGCGTCCAAGGGGCAGAACGTTTTCCAGAAGGACAATTTGCTGGACATGATGCCTATCTCTACTATTGGCAGGCACAAATTATTGAGGAGCAGGGTACTCTCCCGGAACGTGATATGTTCCGTTGGCTACCAGACGGTAGAGATAATGGACAACTCCTCTCGCTCTACGCTTATGCCATCGCCTACACCCACAAATTGCTCCCGTGGGCGCCTCTTTATGAGCTCCAACTCTACTTTCCTGTCATCTGTTTCACGCTTGGACTCGGTGTACTTTTTCTTTTTCTTGCACGCGCTCACGGTCTCCTCTTTGCATCTATCGTTGGTGTGCTTTTGGCAACCCTCCCTGGAAGTATTGAGCGTAGTGCCGCCGGCTTCGGAGATAGAGACGCGTGGTGTTGGATGATCGGCGTACTTGCTGTCACAAGTTACCTTTGGAAGACGCAGATAGAATCCGGACAGCGTAGATACCTTGTAGCCGCACTCTCCGGATTTATCGTCTTTTTAGGTGGTATGAGTTGGGAGGGCTTCGGCTTTTTTCTTTTAATCATCCTTTCTATAGAACTCTGGACGTTCTGTACCACAGACACGGAACATAATTTAAAAGAATACGTTCTTTGGATACTCATGTTTGTGCCGTGGCTTTATCTCATGAGTCCTGCTTATCGGAGCGGATATGGCTTCTCTACACATATTGCTGCTCTTACACTTCTTCCACCGCTAGCGATTTTAGCACTACGTGGGATGCGGTATTTGCTCCTCTTGTATGTTAAGTCTGTCGGTGCCCATGCTCGGAAGCTTGCATGGGGATTAACACTTCTTGCTGTCGCCACAGGGATTTACTATATTTTTTCCCAAGTTGATACTTTCGCTAGCACCGCGTTCCCGTTTCGTGAAAGCCGACTGATGGCGGATATTGGTGAGTTAGCCGACCCAAAATTCGGATATTGGAAACATCGATATGGTGCGGTGTTTGTGTTAGGTAGTATCGGGTTCATCATAGGAAGCATCCAGTTGTGGAAATGGGAAGGGATCCCTTTGGCACTCTCGCTGTCTCTATTTGTTGGAGCAACTTTCTTTCGCGAACCGGTAAATGGTCTTATCGGTACAAACCTATGCAATACCCTCTTCTTCACCGCCTTAGTTATGACCCTCATTGCGGTGGGCATCACAACGCTACGGCATGATACCTCCAAAAATGAACAGATGATGCTTGTTATGCTGGTCTGGTTTCTGCTGTGGGTGGCACTTGCACGTGGTGGAAAACGTTATGACTTCTTCATTGGTGTGCCACTTGCTTACGGCACTGTATCACTCCTTTTGTTTTGTACTGCTTCACTTATACAAAAACTCAAAGATGCGGAGATTCTTTACCACCAAGTCAATGAACAACGGACTGCTGCCTATTTTGCCATCGTTGTGTTACTATTTGTTGGCTTCTGGAACCCGATCGGTGGGCACGCGAATCGCGCCATTCACGCTGCCGCCAATATGCAGAAACCTTCACCGGGCAAAGATGAAAGCCTCACACAAACCTTAGTATGGATGAAAGACACACTTCCACAAAACGCCGTTATCGCAGCAAACTGGGGATATGGAACGCAGCTTAATGTTCTCGCCGGTGTTAAAACTATCACAGATTCAGACCATTTCATTCCGCATTGGGTACACCTCTATTATAGACATGTCTTCTGTGCACAAGACGAGAAAGAAGCACTCGAATTCCTAAAAACCCACGGTGCCACACACCTAATGCTAACAAAGCACGGCGTAACATCTCAATCCAAAAATTTCTCATTCATCGGCAGTAATCAAAAAGATGATAGGCGTTTTAGATTTTATGAGCTCAAGTCTACAGAGACACCCATCGGGGCACCCTACCAAATACGACCCAAATGGGGCGGAACCCCTCTGGCATTTATTGACATGGTTTCAAAGACACCTGTCCGGAGCCCCGGCACTCATGCACATGTTGTAGCTGGTACACAACAAAAGATAGTTGTTGCTGTTCATCTTAAAACGCATCGTAACATATTCCAAGAGATCTCTGTAAATTCCGATAAACCATCTTTACAAACGGTAGATATTGAAAATGGCGGTGTCGTTTTAGACTTTGACTCCAAGGCAACCCTTGACAAGGCTTATTATATTCCGTCTCTTGGTTGGAATAGCCTCGCTGTTAAGTTGTTTCTACGAGGCCAACATAGCGAGGCGTTTATCCGTGTCTATCCAACAAGTAATGCTACCGATGCCAAAGTGAAAGTATGGGAGATTCGCTATCCACCTGATATCAAAACGGATGAGAAATATCTCGCAACCGAACTGGAGTCAACGCAATGAAAAATCAAAGCATTGAGGTCTCTGTCGTGATGCCGTGTCTCAACGAGCAAGAAACACTCGGCACATGCATTGAGAAGGCACAACGTGCCCTAAACACTTTAGGGGTTCAAGGTGAGGTGGTCGTTGCAGATAACGGATCCACTGATGAATCTGTCGCTATTGCCGAGTGTTTCGGTGTGCGTGTGGTGCATCAACCGCTGCGCGGTTATGGTGCGGCGTATCTTGCAGGTTTCGCCGCTGCACAAGGCAAGTTTATCGTCATGGGCGATGCCGACGATACTTATGATTTTACAGACCTGGGACGTTTCATTATCCCTTTACACGAAGGGTTTGATTTGGTAATGGGAAATCGGTTCAAGAGGGAGATGCTACCGGGTGCGATGCCTTGGGCGCGCCGCTACATCGGCAACCCTATCCTATCCGGTATTCTGCGTTGGCTTTTCGGAACCTCAATCTCCGACTCACACTGCGGGATGCGTTCCTTCACGGAGGAGGCATACACACGCATGGCATTACAAACAACTGGCATGGAATTCGCGTCGGAAATGGTCATCAAAGCGGTGCAAGCAAACTTAAAAATTCTTGAAATTCCTATCAACTACTACCATCGTGCAGGCGAGTCAAAACTTAAACCCATTAGAGATGCAGCGCGGCACATCCATTTCATGCTGAAGTATAAAATATCCGACAAGATTTAATCGGCACTTACGCAAATAAACCCCTAAATCCCCTTATCAGGGGGACTTTAAAGCAGAATGTGTAAGTCAAAACTACTCTAAATCTGTGAGTGCTGTCAAATGCCAATTCGGATCCGTTAATGCCTCGTAAACGACACCGCCCTCTACCCTATCAGGCATTGGAAGTCCGAGTAGATAGCAGAGTGTCGGGGCAACATCGACAACGCGAACCTGCCGTTCCAACGCAACGCCTTGCCGAACGCCAGCCCCCGATAAAATAAATGTAGAGTGCTGGCCGCCGATACCGAAACTCACGGAAGGCAACTGCTTACCGTGCGCGCCATCGAATTCGGGGCGCAGTGCATAGACCACATCACCGACTAATTCGCCTTGTAGGTTAAACATCTCAGCATCTGCACGCGTGACGGCTAAAGTGAACGGATGCCGTCCAGTTTTGGCATCCTTGTAAGTATGCAATGCTGCGATGATTTCCCGTTGTGTTGCCTCATAGTCCTCAGGAGCGACAATCCCTTCCGGTTCACGTCCGGCTAAGTTAATGAAGATATGCACTAATCCGACATTAACAGCCCGTGTTTTTGTCCAATCTATTTCCCCGTTTGCATCTTTGACAATAAACCCTGTCTCTGCCAAGACCGATTCAATATCCACGGCACGAAATTGGTTCGGGGTCCCGCCGTGGTCGGCACAGACGAGGACAACTGTATCGTCATCAGCGCATTCCACGACACGCCCAATCATCCGATCAACGGATTCATAAGTGCGCCGTAACCCTTCACGGCACCGATGGATTGTTTCCGGTGGTGCGCCGCTGATCTCATCCGCTTGGCTAAGGAAGAAGTGGCTGGCATAGTCCGGCGCGTGGCTCTCTACCATTAAAACGTCCCAATCGTTGTTCTGAGCAAGGTGTGTCGCAACATCTGCGAGACGTTGGTGGTGGTAATCTAAGACTTCAAAATAGGTGTCGTCGTCCATTTGTCCGAGGGCATCGCGCGCCGGGTTTTGGAGGAACGAACCGATTTCCGTATCAATCGTCGTGGCGACTGTATCCGGGACGGTATATCCGACTCTGGGCCAGATTTGTGGCACAAAGAGTTCAAAAGCATCAGCCGTTGATGTGAGCGTCACAAGTTTCATGCGGACGTAACCCTCTGCATTGTTACCGTCAATTTCAAAACTATCTAACCACCATTCGCTCCATTCACCGACACCCAGATCGGCGACGCTATCTGCTCCAGATCGGCTCTTGCAAATCCTCACTCGGTCGTAACCCGTGTCGCCGGAGGCGTAAATCAATCCGTAAAACGGTTTTGGAACACGCCCAACTTTTTGTTGAGAAGCGTCGGAGGCTTCGCTCTCGGAGTAGACTGAAGGCATCACATCTTCTCTGCCGCGTGCCAGGGGTCGGATCGTCAGCGCAACCTCCTGCGCCGGTTCAGTGGAATCAGGCAAATCACTCCATTTCTCATTGTCAACGGCTTCAATCGTAACAGGATCAATATGTCGTACTTTCTGTAATGCGCTCGGATCAAGGGTTTCCGGGTCGCGTTGTCCACCAATAGGACGCGGTGCCCATTTTCCGGCGACAAAGAGGTGATACCCGGCAATCTGATGGTGGTTGGAGACCCCTGGTCCTGTGCCCTCCACCTGAATACCAGTCTTGACAGTGGGGGGCCAGGACATTTCCCATTTCACTAAAATCGGTTTGCCGCCGGCACGTTCTACAAGATTCCATAAGTATTCGGATTGGCACAGTCCTGTGTTAATACCCCATACCGTTTTGTCAAGCCGTTCCCCGACAGCCCGAATATTAAAATCCATGACCTGATGTGTCCCGGGCCAGGAACCTGTTGAGAGTGCTGTCCATCCGGGAGGTGTCAATGTCGGAAATACGCCGATCATCGGACGGTAGACTCCTGTTTGGAGCAATTTCGCCATGTTCGGGGTATGTCCCCAGTCAATCATATTCTTAACCAGCTCCATGCTTGCTCCATCCATGCCGATAATAATTGCGCGTTTCGCAGGGGCGAGCTGCGTGCGTTTCGTCATAAGAACTCCTTCTCTATTTTTTCGGAACACCCTATTGCCAGAACGACTTAATCAGTGATATGATGGCTGCTAATGCAGATCCGAGTGCTATCCATATTGCAGTCTTTACGTCTTTGTTTGATGTTGCTTCCTGTCTTCCTTCTAATTTACCGCGAATCCATCTAATGTCACCGCGCAGCTCACTCACCTCTTTTCCTACTGTTGTGAAACGGTCATCAACTTTCTCATCCATCCGTTCGATAGTCTGTTTAACCTCACCACGCAGTGTACCGAGCTCATCGCGTAAATTTCTTGCATCCTCCTCTATGGTTGTCAGTCTTCTATCTATTCTATCGTCCATTCGGTCGATCGTCCGTTTGAGATCATCAATAGCACTCAATACGCGTTCTCTGAAATCTTGCTCCGACATGTTTTCGCCCTCCTTTGTTGCATGTATTATCACATAGAAAGCCCGCGAAGTCACCGCTATTTTGCCGCATCCGGAATGCGATGGATATAGATATCGTCATCCGTACCGCGGGCATCGCCCCAGACGATGATTGCAGCGTTAGCACCTGTCGGGATGGCGCGCGGCGTAATTTGTGCTTTTGGGGCACTACAGACAGGGATGCCATTAATTTCCCAAAGCGGTTTGCCATCAGCATTAAGCCTTTGTGCGTAGATCGCATCCTCCGTTGAATCGCCAAAATCTTCACGATAATCGAGCCAATAGACAATCGCTCCGCCTTCGTCGGTAGGAACGAGTTGTGGAAGCCGTTGAACGCCGCCCTCAGTGCAGACAGGAATGCCCCCCTTTTGGAACTGTGAGTTTTCGTCGTGCCACAACGGTTCACCATTTGCGTTAATACGTTGCGCATAGATATCCGCGAAAATGTTTCGCTCATCCCACCACGTGACGATGAAACCACCACTTCCATCGGGGGTACAGTCAGGTTGTTGCTGATTCACCTGCAGTTCGCAGACAAAGATGCCGTCCTTTTCCCACAGGGCATCCCCTTGAGCATTTATGTGTTGCGCATATAACTGGGCACTCGTGTAGAAATTCGGATCGTTCCGGTAGTCTGACCAGACGAAAAACACGCCGCCTTTTTCATCGCTCACTGCAACCGGTGCACCTTGGTTACCTGTCGCGACACAGACTGGAATGGGAGTGCCTTCTACAGCATCAACCGGGTTCCAAAGAGGTTTACCTTCGGCAGACAGGCGTTGCGCGAATATATTCCAATCGGGAGTGCTGATATCCCACCATGCGAAAATGGCACCGCCTTGTCCATCTGCGATTAAAACCGGGTCATATTGGTCTCCATCACCGCTGTAGACTGGCACACCGTTCGCTTCCCAAAGCGGTTTTCCGGTACTGTCAATTCTTTGGGCATAAATATCTTGGTTTCCGTTTCGCCAATCCTCCCATACAACGATTACACCGCCTTTACTGTCAGCAATAGCGTTCAAATCATCTTGCAATGTTGGGTGCGTACAGACCGGAACGCCTTCAGTCTCCCAGAGTTTATTGCCGTTTGCGTCAATGCGTTGGGCATAACTGTCCTGATTGCCGTGTCGTGTATCTCCCCAAACGAGAATAGCACCGCCCATCGTGTCGTTGACAATCAGGGGCCAACTTTGCGATGAAGGCAAATCGCAGATAGGGATACCGTTCGCGTTCCAGTGCATATCTCCTGTCGCACTGACGCGCTGCGCGAAAATATCGCGATTCGCATGCCTTGCATCGCTCCATGCGACGATAGTTCCGCCTTGGGCATCAGCAATGAGAACCGGGAAGCGTTGTTCGTTTTCTGCTGTGCACAATGGAAGATTTTGTGTTGTTGAAGATGACCATTCTGCGCTTGATGCGTCTATTACAATAAGCACAGCAAAGCTCGTGAGAGCGAGGCATATCCGAGATTGTAGAAGAGAACCATCAGTTGAAATGGCTTTGGAATACCGCACACGCATTCCTCCTTTCCGCACAGCAGCACATATACGCTGAAGAAGGGGATTCATCATAGGAGCAAGTTAGGCTCGCGAGAATTCTTTAGGAAATGAGCAGTTCGTCTCCAATGGGGAAGAATTGGTCTGCGATTTGTTGTAAATCCATGGAGGTATTGTGTTCAAAAGCAACGACCTCGACGCGTTTATCTTGTTGTTTAATGAGTTCGGCGAGCGGGCAGAAATCACCGTCCCCACTTGCCAAGATGACGACATCCAATGAACCGAGCATTGAGACGACATCTACAGCGATCCCGACATCCCAATCCCCTTTGGCTGAACCATCACCCCGTAAGCGTAAATCTTTACTTTTAATTGTATATCCGTTGTGTTCAAGGAGTGACAGAAAACTGGATTGATTAATTTCGGGGATCTGAACGACATAAGCATACGCTACCATTAGGTAACGCGGTCCGACGATCAGATCAAGGAGTTTGATATAATCGACTCTTCTTCCGAACCGATCTTTGGCGGCGTAAAACATATTTTGGACATCCACAAAAACACCAACGCGAGGTTGCTCAGCGGTCATCGGATAGGTATCCTCGCCTTCGGTAAGTTGCTGTGTATCTAAATAAGCGAGAGTCTGGCGAATCTGGTTCAGTGCGCCGCGTGCGGCTTGATGACAATTTTCCAATGCATCAAAATGGCTATCTAAGCTGGTCTGAAAATCTTCAAGCCCTTGGTGCCCTTTGTAGATTGCTTCCTCAACTAATTTAAGATCGGTGGTGAAGGTCTCTTTGGCTGATTTAATCTGTTCATATTCTTTCAACTGTTCTGCCAACCGTTCTTTTTCTAAGAGCAGGACTTCGCGTTCGTTAGTGAGTTGCTGGAACGCCGCAGTGTCCTCCGTATATTGCGCAACTTGTTTGCGGAGTTCCCTATTTTCCTGTTCAAGTTCCTTCAACCGTTTCTCGTTTCCGTGTTGGGTTTCCGCTTTGTTTTTCAGTCCTTTATTCTCTTCTAAGAGAAAGGCACGCTGTTGGTCTAACCGGCTGTGTTTCTGTTCAAGCGAGAGGTAGTCGGCTTTTGCGTCTGCTAATTGCTGCTCAAGTTGCTCAATTTCTCG
The DNA here is from genome assembly GCA_009845545.1 of Candidatus Poribacteria bacterium. Classification (GTDB taxonomy): domain Bacteria; phylum Poribacteria; class WGA-4E; order WGA-4E; family WGA-3G; genus WGA-3G. The sequence goes on along the minus strand of VXZK01000271.1, from coordinate 16,999 downwards.
CACCGAATGTCCCGGTTTTTGATCTGTGTCTTCTAAATTGTGGGCAGTCTGAGCTTCAATTTCTTCGAGGCGTTCGTTAGGGGTGGGGGGTTCGTACCCATTTGTGTGTGCTACGTTTATAGATTCGTAGGTTGTATTCAGGAGTTTATAACCGTGTTCGACAACAGCCGTACGTTGGTCAGTAAGAAGTGCCCATACAACTTCGGCGAAGTCGCCTGCTTCGATGAGGATATCAGACGTTTTGAAAAACGTTTCGATTTCAGATACCTCCATATAGCCCACGCGCGAGATTGCGGCTTGTGCTTTCTCACTGAGGAACTGACTGGCTAACGCTTCGATTGAGGCTTCACCGTTGTTGATTTCAGGTTTGGATGTGCCGGCATCGCTATTTTCAGCAGTAGGTTCCGCACCGTCAACTGCACCCGAAAACGCATCTGTGAGATTTACCAATAATTCTCGCCTTGACAAGGCATAGAGTTTGTCCACATCAGGAACGATACCGGTAGAGGCACTCAGTTGGAAAACCTCTCTTTCATCTAAAAGCAAGTCCAGAAACCAAGTGAGTTGGTCCCGATGTATCTGCAATTTTAAGTTTGAGTATGACATTATTATGCTCCGACGAATATGATAAAGATTAGATTTTGATAATTTTCTCCTGTCCCTTCTGTACACCGCGCGTCGCGTTGCGCGTATCGACAACTGATTGGGCATGTTCGACGAGCCACTTGTAATCTATAGCACCGTGATCGGTCAGAATTACAACGCAATCGGCACTTTGAACCAAATTGGCTGTCAGTGGTTCTGAATGATAGGTTTCTCTGCTATTGAGAGACAGATTTTCTACATACGGGTCATGATATATGAATTCCGCTTTTTTGTCAAGAATTAAACGAATTACCTCAAGCGCAGGCGATTCGCGTGTGTCACCGATGTCTTTTTTATAGGCAACACCGAGAATTAATAGTTTTGACCCGTTAAGGGGTTTACGCTGGAGATTCAAGGCGTGGCTGATTTTGTCTACCACATATTTGGGCATTTCACTGTTAATTTCGCTGGCGAGTTCAATGAACCGAGCATGATATTGATACTTCTGTGCCTTCCAAGAGAGGTAATGTGGATCGACGGGGATACAGTGTCCACCGAGTCCGGGTCCTGGATAGAATGGCATAAATCCGAAGGGTTTCGTAGCCGCAGCGTCAACGATTTCCCATATATCTAAATCCATCCGGTTGCAAATCAGAGCGACTTCGTTGATTAACCCGATATTGACGCTCCGAAACGTGTTTTCCAGTAGCTTCACCATCTCAGCCGTCCGAGATGAGGATACTATATGTGTTTTACTGATAAACTGTGAGTAGAAGGTTTGGGCGACTTGTGTGCAGCGCGGTGTAACGCCACCGATGATCTTAGGCGTATTTGTCATATAGTAGGTGCTATTGCCAGGTTCAATGCGTTCAGGGGAGAAAGCGAGATAGAAATCGTGCCCGACTTTTGGGGTTTGATCGGATCCATTTTTATTCAAATGGGGCGTGAGCATTGGTAGCACAAACTCTTCAGTTGTGCCGGGGTAGGTGGTGCTCTCAAGGACAATCAACTGTTCGGGATGGAGGTGCTGGGTGATCTGTTCCACTGCGGCAACAATAAACTGCATATCCGGTGTCCGGTTTTCACGGAGCGGGGTCGGCACGCAGATGTTGACCGTGTCTAATTCCTGAAGCACACTGAAATCTGTGGTTACCTGGATCTGCCCGGATGTAATCAAGGGCGCGAAGGCTGTATCGGCGACATCGGGCACATCTGATATTCCCCGCTTCAACCGTTCAATTTTTTCGGAATCGATATCAATACCTGTAACTCGGAAGCCGGCACTCGCAATCGCGACCATAAGCGGCAGCCCAACATAGCCAAGGCCGATGACACCCGCGTGAGCAGTCCGGGTTTCTATTTTTTCAAGTATCATTTTCTTTCTTATCGCAAGTTTCGGGAACCTGCAAGCTGCGCCGAAATGAGCCAGCGCGTCGCTGTATAGAGGTTCGTGAAAATTTTTTCGGGGCGGTGTCCGTTTTTATCGGCGCGCCCACAAGGTTTGGTATTAATGTAATGGTGGTAACTCTCCTGCCCGAGTCCAGTTAAAACAAGCAATGTTTTGGCTCCAACACGCTGTCCTGCCTCAATATCTGTTTTTGAATCGCCGATCAGATATGCGCTCGATAGTTCAATATTATGCTCACGTCCGGCGCGTGTTAGCATACCGGGTTTCGGTTTTCGACACTCACATCCTGCATTCGGATGGTGTGGGCAGTAATAAATCCCGTCAATTCTGCCACCTGCTTCCACAATCTCGGAAACCATCCGAGAGTGAATATCTATCAAATTGTCCTCAGAAAAAAGTCCTCTCCCAATCCCCGCTTGATTGGTTACGACAATGATGCGATAACCATTTTGCGTCAGTTCTCGAATTGCTTTCCGTGAGTTCGGAATGAAAGAGAATTCCGACCACCTTCGGACATAACCCATATTCGGTGGGTTCCGGTTGATCACCCCATCTCGATCAAGAAAGACGGTTTTCATTCTGAGTCTCCGTACAGTCCAGAGACAGCCGCTTCGGTTTCAATTGCATTCAGCAGTTCCTTGGGTGTGACGGTAGCACACCCCATTTTTCCAACGGCAATCCCACTCGCGAGGCTTGACAATACCGCAGCATCGTAAAAATTAACGTTTGCCGCGAGCGCGAGTGTGAAAACGGCGACAGCCGTATCGCCGGCACCTGTCACATCTGTCACGACATTAGACTGCGGGGGTAGGTGTTTTACTTGCAGACTTCGGTCAGGTTTGCGTTGAAAGAGAGACATCCCTTTTGCCTCGCGTGTAATTAGCAACGCTTTAAGGGATAACCGACTTATGATTTCCTCAGCAATAGCGAGAAGCTGCCGAACATCGGTTATCTCTTTCTGAACGGCGATGCCAGCCTCGTTGTGATTTGGTGTCATGGCTGTTACACCTTTATAATCCCAAAAATTGTCTCGCTTCGGATCAACGATAATAGGGATATCATAAGGTTGGGCATGTTTCATGACGTTTCGGATGAGCCGTGCGTTAATCACACCTTTATCGTAATCTGCAAAGATAATTGCGTCACTTGTTGGCAACTCGGAAACTATACTGTTCAATAGATGTTCTTGCATCTCTGTAGAGATTTCCTGTTTGGATTCTCTATCTATGCGAAGCAAATGGTGTCCTGAATCACGCTCGCGGTCCGCAAAAGTCGCGGTATCGACACGCGCAATCACACGTGTTTTTGTACTTGTCGGTCGCTGGGCATCTATACAGATCCCAGTAGTGGCAAGATTCATTTCGGTTAGCATCTGGACTAACTTTTCGCCTTCCCTGTCCTTACCGATGACACCGACCAGGATTGCGTCGCCGCCCAAGCTTGCGACATTCTGTGCGACATTCGCCGCACCACCACATCCGGTCTTCTCTGCCTCGATTTCAAATACGGGTACAGGGGCTTCGGGCGAAATTCGGTTTACATCCCCCCAGATATATGCGTCCACGATGACATCACCGACAATCATTACCCGTTTGCCTTGAAGTTGTGCAAAAGTAGCTTTTAAGTTCACAACATTATATTAGCATAAATCCACACGTTAAAGCAACAAACATTATTTTTGAAGGAAGCCAAAGCCATTTGCAACGAACCTAATATAACGTGAGTTCGATTAAGCAGGTTATGACTATTCAACACCCGCCCCATAAAGTGCCACGATGCCTAAAAGTCGTTTTCACTTGCGTTCCTGACGATTACCTGCTAAAATATTCAGCAATATGAAAAAATAAGAAGGATCTGCGTCTGAGAATCAACAAACAGAAGAAATCCGCTAAAAAGGTTGATAGTGATTTTTCATGAATATACTCTCTTTATACCGACAGTTTTTTGACAGTGTTTGCTATTTCCCCAAACTTCCTATTAAAAGTTTTCTAATATTTCTGCTCACTTTGGTACACTTCGGTTTTTCCGTTGATGTTTTCGCAGCGGAAACCGCTACCGAAAATCCGACGGTTGCCACAGAAGTTACGCCAAAAGTTGCAAAGCCCCCGGAATTATCTACATATAAGTTAGAAGTTGGTGATAGTTTTGTCGTCACCGTAGATGGGTATTCTGAGTATAGCAAAGAGCGAATTCCAGTACCAGTTCAACAAGACGGGTATGTCTCCTATCCGCTTATTGGGCTCATCAAAGTCGCCGGTCTTACGGTTTCTGAACTTGAGGCGCAGATGCAGTCTGCTTTTTCCAAACACCTCCCGGCAGCGCGTGTGTTTGTAACGCTTATGCGACCGAAACGAACGATTCTCGTATTCGGTGCAGTTGAACCGCGAGCACGGGGAAACTTGCATGTCTTTGAGATTGGACAGGTTTATCTTCTTCAAGCACTCGCGTCCGCTGGAATCAACTATGAAGCTGCAGATCTTACGGACATCTCTATCTGGCGAACTGGGAAACTCTACAAAAGGATTGATTACCTTCAGCTCATGAGTTCAGGCGGCCCGGATATTCCGTTAAAAGATTACGATACTATCTACATTCCGTCTATCTTTCAACAACGCCCCGTGCGTGTTATAGGTGCGGTGGTAGCCCCGGGTGTGTACCCTATAATGACACCCCAGGTTCCAGCAACTCAAATATTGAAAATCGCAGGAGGGTCGAGATCTGATTTTGCAGACTTGCACAAATCAGAAATTCTCACGAGTAAAGAACGTATTTTAGTGAATCTCGCTGCGGAGAACGTCAATGCGATGTTAGGACCAGGGGACACGTTGTATGTGCCCTTGGCGGAAGCAAAAATAAGCGTTATAGGTGCAGTAGAAAAGCCGGGGCAATATATAATTACAGAGCCTGTGCTTTTGGGACAGGCCATTGCTATGGCGGGTGGGTTCAATGAGGAAAGAGCGAATCCGAAAAAATGTCTCCTGACGCGGGCTGATGGTACAGAGGAGGCGTTGGATTTCGATCAGGTGCACTCAGAGGTTTATCTGAACCCGAAGGATCAACTCCGCGTTCGCGAACGAACCCGTTTAGATTGGCGAGTGATTACCTTCGCAACATCATTTGTGAATCTACTTGTCACTGTCTTGGTTCGTTACAGATAATTGTGGGATCTACGCCTGCGGGATGCACCTAAAAAGCATTGAGAAAAATATTACGAGGTTACAGATGCCAGAGACAGCCGATAGGCACCTTGAAGAAGTTAGAGAAATTCGATTGTCAGACTATTTTTGGATACTCTTTCGGAATAAGTGGAGTGTTCTTCTCATTTTTCTGCTTTCCATTTTCGCGGCGTTTCTCATAACGGATCTCACGCCGCCGGTTTTTCAATCCGAAACCACAATTCGTGTTTTAGACGGTCAATCCGCTTCCTCCCTACTCTCGCAGCTACCGATCCCCGGGTTATTCGGTGGAACATCTGTAAGTGCTTTCGCCGCGCAGCTCCAATCACGGGACCTCGTGATTACACCGGCAGTGCGCCAACTCAGAAATGAGGGACTTCTTGACCCGCTACCCGTTCATCGTGGACGGTTTGTCGTATGGATCGCGGATACATTCGGTATTGAACTTGATCAAAGTGCAACGGAACAGGGAGAACTCACGGACACCGAGTGGGAAGATTTTTTCATCAAAACGCTGATTGACGAACAGTTAAAAATTGAAGAGTCACCGGACGGAAAAGTGATTACACTTACCGTGCAACAACGGGACTCAGAACGCGCCCAGAATCTCGCCAACAGAATTGCCATAGTCTTTCAGACGGTTGTTGAAGCAGAAACCGTTGAGAGAATGGAGTGGTGGCGAAAACCGCTGCCACAAGAGATGCTGAATCAGACACAGGAAAGTCTCGCAAATGCCGACAAAGCACTCTTCGCATTTCAGGAAAAACACCCGAAACTCACGCTAAACGCGGAAGGCGGAACACAAGCACAGATTATCTTGCAACTCCAAGCCCAAGAAAATGAAGTGATAAACTTGTTGGTAGGAACTGAATTGAGACTCGCAACCTATCGCCAGAAACTGGAAGGATTATCAGAGGAGATTATATCGGAAACGATCGCACGAAATCCTTCACATGCCAAATTGCAGGATAGCTTAAACCAATATGAAATTGAGAGAGCGGAGCTACTTGGCAAATACGATGAAACGCATCCTGAAGTCTCTGCTATTGATAAAAAGATTGCGGAAACGAAAACACGTCTCGCTAATGAGGAGAAAGAGATAAAGAGTACAACATCTTCATATAACCCGCTTCATCAAGCATTTACAGAAAAGGTAAATGAAACCGAGGCAACCGTTATTAGTCTTAAAAAACAGAAAGATGAAATTACTGCCAAAATTGACGCACATTTTTCGGAACTCCGTGAATGGTCTCCTGATCAATTAGAGTTCTATCGCCTCAAACGTGACGTCGAGATTTACAACGCCCAGGTCATTGCATTAGAGACCAAAATACGAGAGGCAGAGATTTTTGCACAGGCGCGTTCGGAAACTATCAAGGTGATGGATAAGGCACGCGCGTCTGAAGAGCCTTTGAAACCACGGTTGAAATTGAATCTCGTTTTCGGGGCTTTCGTCGGAATGTTACTCGGCGTGACGTTCGCTGTCGCCAAAAATTATTTTAAAGACACCTATCTCCGCTTAGAGGAAGCTGTCCGTCAATTGGACGCACTCCCGGAATCTCCAAGTTTCCTTGGCGTACTCCCTTCTATCAAAAAGCGCAGTTCCTATCGACTCCCGCTAATGGTTCATGATGCTCCGAGCTCCAGGACTGCCGAGGCGTTTCGTGTGCTACAAGCCAAACTGCCGTTTCTGAATCCTGGTGCCTCTGTGAAAACGATTCTTGTCACAAGCGCGACTCGCGGTGAGGGGAAAAGCACGATCTCCTCGAATCTTGCCGTTGTGCTTGCGCAGAGAGGTAATAAAGTTTTGCTCATAGATGCCGATATGCGGAGACCTTCGCAACACAATACCTTTCCGAGAGAACAGGCGGTTCAGGTAGAGGACATGGACGATACAACTGCGTCTGAATTACCTGTCCCTCGCACTGACGCGCGCAAACCAGGATTAAGTGAAGCCCTCATTCATCTAAACTCAGAGAACGGATACGAGGTCCTGCACGCAACAGTCAAGCAGACCGGCATTCCTGATTTATTCTTAGTCCCAAGCGGGACTGTCCCGCCGAATCCAATTGAGCTCCTCAACTCAGAAATGATGGTGGAATGGTTAGAACTCGCGAAGTCGGAGTATGATGTCATAGTAATTGACTCACCACCTGTGCGCGCTGTCGCTGATCCGATGATTTTGGCAAACATTGTTGATGCTATTGTCTATGTTTTTGACATCACAAAAACCCGCCGGTTTGACATTCTCACAGGGATACGGCATTTGACAGAAGCCTTTCCAACGAAGGGGGTTGGTGTGCTTTGTAACATGATCAACCCCAAACACGCCAAATCCTACGGTTATTACAGTCGCCATGGTAGCTACTATGGACTTGCCGATGAAGACAGGGAAACCGAATGACGAGAGTTTGATATAAGAAATAGCGGGTATGGTATAAGATATCTCCACTGATATAGCGATAACCTATCGTGATCTTGATGAAGGTTAGTTAAAACCACGCTAACATGAGAATGCCCCAACGGTGAAATCCACTGGAAAATATTGCACACTGTACCGCAACTCTTACGGATTGGTAGTAGGAAAGGATACATTATCCATCTTTGTTCGATGATAAAAATCAGACTGATTTTTTTATTGAACTTATAGTGAGTAAGCGGTAAGAATTCAAAGCAAATAGGGATCTGAGGCGGAGAGAAAAGGACACAAATTATCTCATTTCGTTCCCTATCTAACTACATCTTGATGTTTTACTCAATATGACTTCATTGACAATTTTTCCTAAATTTGTTATTATTTTCCAGAATGAACATTCGGTTGAATATGATGCATCTGCGTTAGGAGGGACCGCCACTGCATCATTATTTATCAAGAAATCCTCATGGAAAAATTATCGTATCTTATGCTTTTTGTCTTTTCTCTGGCATCTTTCCATAGGCAATTTGATAGGTGATTGTATGTTACGCGATATTTTTTCAAGCAGAGTGATCCTCATAGGAATCATTTTCTTCGGCATGGTTGTCGGCGGAACCCAACTCTACTATTGGCACGTCCGACGGACCGGTGAAGCCGAGTTAGAACGGACAAGGCAGATGGTGCGGGCACTCGAAGAAACAGAAAAAAAACGTCCTGCTACGAACGCTGACGTTCCGATTGATACCTATACATCTGATACATCGGAAACGCCTATTGTTTTCAATGACACGCAGCCGATGACTGAGGAGTGGGAGACCTTACCGAGCAACGAAGCAGAGAGTGATGAGTTGTTGGACGCTTTTTTAGTTCATGAAATACTGTCAACAGAAGGAACCAACGAAGTGCCGGTCTCACCCTTTGGCTTTGGAGCGTATCCGGAAGTACCACATGGTTTCCCCGAACATCTTATGCCTATATGGACATGGTCGGATGAAAAGAGAGCAAGGCTCGCGAGTAAAGAGATAGACTTTGAGTTGATGCATCGTGTTCTCATCAAACTTTGGAACCAAGGCGATCAGAGTTTCATTGCGGTGACACGACGAGACCACAATGGCAAGGTTTACCCGATCTATCAAAATGTTATGTACGTTGAGAACTGGATAGAGCGCCGAAATGGCACAGTTCGGCTCCCCGCTTCGTTTTTTGGGCAATCTGATGAAGATATCAACGTTGTAGATGTGATGCGATATGAACGCATCCCGACCGGTATTACTTTCATAGATGCTCATACAGAAGGATACGATCCTTACCAATTTTTAGGTTTACAATAGGAGGTAAATATGTTTCTTTTACGCAGTGATGTTTAAAAGTCTACGACTATATCTTTCCCAAGCTCGCGGGTGGACGCGATGTCCCTACGAACCCGATGAGAACGACCATTGTTAAAATATAGGGCAGACTGTGTAGCAGTTGTCCGGGAATGTTCCATCGGTTTGTGAGCTCTAAGGCAGTGGCGAATCCAAAGAGAAAGCACGCCGATACGCCGCTTAAGGGTCGCCAGTTCCCAAAGATGACAGCAGCGAGTGCCAGATAACCGCGTCCAGCGGTCATTCCTTTTGTAAAATAGTGAACTTCAGATGCAAGGAAACACCCACCTGTCCCCGCCAAAAGTCCGCTTAACAATATCCCAAGATATTGCCATTTTGATCGGCTTAGACTCAGTGCCGCGAGTGCTTCCGTTGATTCGCCTGCTGCCCGCAATCGCAAGCCCCAGGGCGTTTTGAACAGAAAGATGTGGCTCGCTACCATCAATATTGGTAGTAGATAGACGATGAAATTGTATGAACCGATAAGCGGCAGCTGCCAGTGTGGCAGTCCGCCTACTTGTTCAGGTGGAGGCGAGAGATATTCTGTAATTCCTAACGCCAAAATGTTGATGCCTATCCCGGTGACAACTTGTTCCGCCTGAAATGTAACTGTTGCAACAGCATGTAACAGAGCCGTCGCCATCCCACAACTGATGCCGACAAGCAACCCAATCCACGTTGATCCAGAGCCTTGTGTTCCGACGATGTAGCCAAAAGCCCCGATCAACATCATCCCTTCTAAGGCGAGGTTAATTACCCCAGCGCGCTCCGAATAAATCCCGCCGAGTGCGGCGCAACCTAAGGGGGTTGCCATTCGCAAAGCACTTGGAATCAATTCAAAAATCATTCTTTTTCCTTGATATGCCTTCTATGCTAACTAACCAGATGATTAACATGCCTTGACCCGCAAGGAATAGCCCGCGCGGGATCCCCAACAAAATGTCAATGTCCAAGGCGACTTTGTTCAGTAATCCGAATAACACAGCTGCCGCCAAAATACCGAAAGGATTGTTTCTACCCAAAAGTGCGACTGCTATTCCAGTGAAGCCCCAACCTGCTGAAAAACTATCCAGATACCGATAACGGTATCCCATCACCTCAGCAACACCAGCTAATCCAGCGACTGCACCGCTTAATGCCATTACCCATACCGTCACAGTGCGTGGGTTGATCCGACCATAAGCTGCCACATCTCGCGCATTGCCTACCAAACGGAGTTCGTATCCCCAAGGCGTGTAGGTCAAGAAGATATAAGAAAGCACAACACACCCGCAGGCAATTAAGAAACTCGCGTTTAATGGGTTACTTTGTGGGAGGAAGGGTACGAAAGATGCCAATCGTGGGATTCGCGCCGTTTCATGAATCTGCGGGGTCTGCGGAATCATCTGCCCTGGTTCTTGGTAGACTGATGTGACAAGGTAGTTCATGAGGGCAAAAGCGATGAAGTTCATCATAATTGTATTGATAACTTCATGGGCACCGTATTTCGCCTTTAGGAGGCCTGGGACTGCACCCCATACACCGCCTGCGATCATTGCGCTTCCTATACACAGCGGAATCAATAGGAAAGCAGGTAGGTTCAGGTGCATACCTACCCCCGCGGCAGCGAACGCGGCGGTGTAAAGTTGCCCCTCGCAACCGATATTGAACAATCCACTCTTATAGCCGATGGCGACAGCGAGTCCAGTAAAGACTAATGGGGTCGCGTTAAACAGGACATACCCGAAATCATCAAAACTTGCGAATCCGCTGGAAAGAATAATACTGTAGAACTCTAACGCGTCTTGTCCTCGGATATGGACTACAATCCCACATGAAAGGAAAAACCCAAAGATAGCAAGTAGCGGCGGTATACAACTTAGGAAAAACTTTCTGGATTGAGAGGTTCTGCCTCGCAACAGTGAGATGAGCGATTTTCGGATATTCAAGAGTTCTTAGTCTCTACTAAATTTGACAAAAATTCTCGGAACGTGTTATGATACATAATATTAGGTCTATCCGACAGCACACCTGTTAGTATAACATAGGTGTTCGATTAAAACAAACCGGTGATTGATAGGACAGTAGTGAGGAAAATATCATGGAGAGTAACACAGCGCAGGCATCTCATCAGGAGAGAAACTCAGCAGAACTTCCTGCTATTTTGGGGGGAACTCCTGTCTTTGAACAGACACCTGATGTCCCTTATCCGAAATTGGACGCGTGGAGCCAAATCACGGAGGCGGAAGCGCAGGTTGTTTATGAGATGACGCTTCGGAACGAACTCTCTGGTGCCTCTCCAACTGTTCAAAAATTTGAGCAGATTTGGTGTGAACGTCATCAAACCGAATTCGCGTTGAGTCTTACTAACGGGACGGCGGCCTTACACAGTGCTATGTTTGGGCTTGGTGTTGGTCCCGGCGATGAGGTTATCTGTCCGACCTACACATGGGTCGGTTCAATCACGCCAGCGTTGACATTAATGGCGACCCCCGTTTTTTGTGAGGTAGATCCAAAGACATTACTTATTGATGTCGAAGACGTTCGGCAGCGCATTACATCAAGTACCAAGGCAATTGTGGCGGTGCATTTGTGGGGCAATGTCTGTGATATGGATGAGCTCATGTCTCTCAGTGAGGAGACAGGCATACCAGTTATAGAGGACTGTTCGCATGCCCACGGCGCATCTTACAAAGGGACCCCGTGTGGAAGTATTGGACAAGTGGGGGCATGGAGTTTGCAAGGCAACAAGCCGATTAGCGGCGGTGAAGGTGGAATGCTTGCTACCAACGACGTAGCCGTTTTTGAGCGGGCATGTCTACTCGGGCAGGTCAACCGTTCTCCTGATGTTGTAGGAGAAGCCGCGGAAGCCCTACAATACACACATTTGCCGCCGATGGGACTTGGCGTTAAATTTCGTGCACATCCACTTGCTATCGGTATCGCTGCCGTACAACTGAAAAAGCTTGATGACCTTAATGTGGGCCGTCGTGCTTACATACAGGAGATTGCCGATGGATTGCAGAAAATTCCGGGCGTTTCTCCTATTGAGACTTATGAAGGATCTGAATCTGCTGGGTTCTACGGTTTTCCTATCCATTACCATAAGGAAGAGATGCATGGACTGCCGGCCCCATTGTTTGCGGAGGCTCTCAGGAGAGAGGGCGTTTTGGCGAATAATAGTCCGTATCCACTCCTTGTTGGAAATGGGGTCCCGCTTTTTTCTGAAAGCCTGCCGACCAATAGCAATCCATACCCTCTTCTGCATACGTTGCCGCTTTTCACACATGGGCTTGATATCTACATGAACAGTCGAGGCTCTCTCTGCACCGCCGACACGGGTGGCGCGTTTAAAGGTTATGCTGCCGGAGATTTACCTGTGACTGAAAAAGTTTGTTCACAACTCATCTTTTTACCACTATTGACGCAGCCAATAGCAGGTGCGGCATCGGGAATCCTGACGGCTATTCGTAAAGTCTCTTCACATAGCCGGTTGATAGCCACTTAAGTAGGCAGAGATGTTAACAGAATTTTCAGCACGAACTCGAGCCAACAATATTAAAACCTTCAAGACAGAGCCTTTGGATGTTTTGGTTATTGGTGGGGGTATCGTTGGTGCGGGTTTAATTCGGGATCTCGCGCTCAACGGAGGCATCAAGGCGGGCTTAATAGAACAAGGCGATTTCGCAAATGGCACCAGCAGTGCAACCTCACAACTTGTTCATGGTGGCTTTCGCTACCTGCTTAAACGTGATATTGACCTTGTTAAAAAATCACGTAAGGAGCGTGAAATTCTCCAACGCATTGCGCCGAATCTTGTCAAACCGATGCCGATAGCACTGCTGAGTTACAAAGGCGATCCCTACCCGTTGACAGGGATACAACTTGCTGCGCATTATTACAATCGTCTCTTTAAAGCAGATGGGACGGAGAAAACAGCCGTAATTCGTGATGGGCGAAAAGTTCGAGGGTTGGTAGGCCCTATTGCCGCGGATGGGCTAAAGGGCTGTGTCCTATTATGGGATAGCACTGTTGATGATGCAAGACTGACACTTGCAACACTCAAAGATGCCCACCGGCACGGTGCTATGATTGCAAACTATGTCCGTTTCCTTGATTTTGTCAAGCAATCAGAGACTATTGCTGGGAACCGTTTTTTTCGGATAACTGCTGAAGATATTGTTTCTCGGCAACGTTTTGAGATCACCGCCCGGAAAATTGTGGCAGCAACGGGTCCTTGGAACGACGAAATATGGTGTAGAGATCCCAGTTATGATGGGGTCCCACGCTTGTTAACGCAGGATGCAAAAGGTATTCACCTCGTGGTGCCTCGCTGTGGAAAGCAGCGCGACTCAGAAGTGTACGGTCTGATTGCCTGTACACGTTCGGAAAAACAGCACAAACGTAATCCGCGTGTTATTTTTATTTTACCTGGTGCTCACAATACTTCTATTGTCGGTACCACTGAAACTACGCCCCAAGAGGAACTTGGATCCGTCCGTCCATCAGCGGATGAAGTAACATATCTACTTTCAGAAACGCAACGTATTTTCCCAGATAAATCTCTTGACAACGACGCGATCATCGCTGCGTATGCTGGGACCCGTCCGCTCATCGCAGCGAACAGACATGAGCGAGGTGTGGCAAGAACTGGTTTTGTTTCAAGGGATCACTTAATCACAGAGGGCCCGAGTGGTGTCGTATATCTCTATGGTGGGAAACTCACCACACATCGCCAGATGGCAGAGGAGACGGTAGATCACTTGGCAACGTTTTTGAATGTCCCACGCCATTGTAGGACAGATACGGTTCCCTTGGAGACACTGAATGGAGACGTGAATTACGCTTTACCATCGAGCACTGACATGGAGCGCCTCATTAAACGCTATGGGGATGGGTATCAGATGATTCTCAAGTATATAAACGAGGATGCGGCACTTGCTGAACCGATAACACCGTCTCTGCCATTCACGAAAGCTGAGCTTCTCTACGCATATTGGGGCGAGATGGCGATCACACTTGATGACCTCCTCTGGCGACGTACCCGTATCGGTTGGACACCGGGTCAAGGGCTCGACATTGCGCCTCAAATTGCGCAGTTCTTAAGTGAGAGAAACAACTGGGATCAAGCGCGGATTACAGCAGAGGTTGAGGCGTATCGCGAACACATCCAGTGGCTGAATTTTTATCTCTAAGGCACGAAATTATGGAAGTTTACCGCTGGGAAGACCGGAAATTTGGAAAACTTGAGCCACTGCGCTTTGGCGCAGAGCGCGACTTTGAGGATCTCCTCGAAAAGGATGCAACGCTGATCCTTGGTGAACCTCTCTGCGTTATCAGTAGGCAACCACCCTTGAGTACTTCCAAGCAAAAAATTGACCTACTTGCACTTGACCGACAAGGCAATTCCGTGATTATTGAACTCAAGCGTGGAAAACCCTCAAGGACAGCGATCACGCAGATTTTAGAGTATGCTGCCGGTATTTCTCAACTCTCCTTTATAGAATTAGAACAGCTCGCTTATCGATGGTGTCTACAGCACGGGAAAGAGTTTTCAACGCTCACCGCACTGCACAGCGAATTTTTTGGATATGAACCCGGTGATATTCGCAAATCGGCGTTCAATCAACGGCAGCGGTTGGTCCTTATTTCGGAGGGCGTGGACACGCGTGTTTTAGAGGTGGCTGAATATCTGCGGGCATTGGGACTGGACCTCACTTATATCTCCTACTTTTCCTACCACGCGCCTGATGAGATTTTAGTCGCAACCGAAACTGTTTTGGGAGGGACAGTTGTCAAGGAACAAGAACGGAGTTATGGCAGTGCTACACAACAATTTATGACGCTCGCGTCATTTATTGAGACACTACAGGTGAACGTGGAACTCCTACAAGTTGCCAACGAATTTTTAGCGTATGTTGATACATGCGGTGCAACGCTTCGACCGCGTATCGCGAAACTTCGGATGACTATTGGTGGATGCTGGTGGCTTGATACATACCCTTCAAGGAGGGCTACCCATTTTAGAGTGGATGTCCACGGGGATTTTACGCCGCTGCATATCGTTGAGTGCAGAGCTAATCTGCCTAACGTGACAGTCAAAAATTTTGGGATCTCTTTCAACATCTCAACCAAAGCACATCTGGACTATGCGATTGAGATTTTTGAACGTGTTCGTAACGCTATCCTTTTGTCATAGGTACCCACTACCTGAAGGTAGGAGCTTGTGCTTCCTCGCGACTGCGGTTTTCTCAAAGAGTCCACCGTCTTACTGTCGCTCCACTTTAGGCGGCCAAGCCCGCCCGTTTGATATTGATTGCAGCGTTTACGTCTCTATCGTGGTGGGAAGCACATTCGGGACACGTCCACTGCCTATCAGAAAGAGAGAGGTCTTTGTTATGGGATCCACAATCACTGCAAGGCTTTGTCGTTGCTGTCCAGCGTCCTACGCGTTTGAGTGTTTTGCCGTGTTTGGCACACTTCTGCTCCAATATCTGCAAAAACTGGTAGAAGGCATGGTCAGAAACTTTACGTCCCCAAAGGCGTTTCATACCATCAAGATTCAGCGTCTCAAAGCAGAGTATGTCAAACTCTGTGCAAAGTTGAGTCGCAAGTTTCCATTGCCAATCTTCGCGTTGGCGGGCAACTTTTCTATAGTGTCTTGCCAAAGCGCGGCACGCACGATAATAGTTGTTAGAACCTTTGACTTTACGACTCAGTGCTTTGCTCAGGGAGCGTAAAGTGCTGAGTGATTGTTTAAAAAACTGCGGAGATTCTATTTTGTTGCCTTCGTCGCTTGTGAGGAATGTTTTGTTTCCGTAATCAAATCCTGCGCTCTTACCCGTCTTGGCTTTGGGTTCGGAAGCGTCAACATTCTCACACGAAAAGCATATCCAATAGTCGCCGCACTTATCGCGTTTGATTGTGATCGTCTTGATATTTCCTTTGATTTCGCGGTGTTTGTGAAAAGAGAACCATGTATCTATGCAGTTGATTTTGATACGATTGTCTTCAAGTGTGTAGCCCGCTTGTGTGAACGTCAGAGAACTATATTTCTGACGCGATTTGATTTTCGGTCTACCGACTTTACGCGTCGTCAAACCTGCTTTACGGTCTTTTATGTTACCAAGAAACGCGTCTTGAGATTTGCCATAGCGTAGCACAACGTCTTGCAGAACTTGACTCGGTAGGTCTTTCCAATGTGGTTGGGTTCGTTTTTTAAGTTTCGCAACGTGTGCCTTCAAGCGATAGGTAGAGAGATTTTTACCAAAAAGGCGATAATACCTACGAGCCAACAGCATGATATGCACATGAATCTGCCACATATCGTCAAGCATATTGCCGATTTTGATGGTGTTAGATTGATTTTGAAGTTTGAACTTCGAGGATTTTCTCATTGTCCACTTTGAGCTTCAATATAGTCTTTTATGACTTGAAGCGTTACACCACCACAGGAACTTACAAACTTTGAACGCGTCCACAGGGACGGCAAACGGCTTTTCAAACTTGGATACTCTTCTCGCAAAATCTTTGAACTGTAACTTTTGATTTTTCCAACGATTTTGTCTATAGAATCCGTGGGTGGTATCTCTATCAGCAAATGGACATGTTCAGCTTGAGTTTCAACTTCTGCGATTTGGTAACCATACTCGTCCTGTTTTTCACGGATGAGTTGCTTGAGACGACCTTGTATCTGTGTATCCAAAACCTTACGGCGATATTTCGTACACCAAATCACGTGATATTGACAGCTATATACCGTTTTGTTTGTTGTTCGGTAATCACGCTTTTTATTAGCGATTTTGAGTGGCATAATATCTTACCTTTCCATTACAGTGTATATGATATTATACCACATATTGATTAGATTTTCAATTTTATTTTTTGTTAAGTTTTTGGCCGTCTACATCCGCTACCTGAAGGCAGGAGGTTTGACGGGGGAGTGCTAATAGACATTGACACCTGAGTTGTAGCACATACGGCGCAAACTAAAAGTTTGCCCTACAAGTAAAGCGTTTTATCAAACCCAGGTCTTGTAAAAGTCGTCCTTTATGAGTTTGTCTCGACT
>VXZK01000353.1 GCA_009845545.1 Candidatus Poribacteria bacterium | reverse complement strand
GGGCTGGTCTCTATTGTTATAGCATATAACACCCGTCATCTGCTATGATAGAAACCAGCACTGTCGTAACATCACTACGGCAGTGCTACGCGTCGCTCGGTACTTGTGATACCGGCGGCGCACCTATAAAAATAGGACGCTGCCCTGTCGGTCTGTGTCAGATACGCCAGCACCGACACCCTTATTCTATAAAAAAATACACTTTTTGTCAAGCATTTTTTGAAAATACTGGAAAGGTCTTGCTTGATGTTCCGCGTGGGGCATGAGCGGATAGGGAAGACATCAGTACCGCACTTACGTAACTTTCAGAAATTAGAAAACGAGTCCTTGATCTAACCTATCCCAATCCAATTCTTGCCGAGTACCGCCATCATATCGCACCGCGTGTCCGTTCTCGATAAGGTATTCAGCGATATTGGTATCACCGGCATAGACCAGGGCTAACACTCTCCCGAATTTATCATGCTCTACGTCCGATATACTGAACAGTAAGTTGTTATCGGCAATCAGTTTCCTGACAGCATCACGCGCAGCGAGTGCCGCTTTCTTTTCATTTTCCCTTGACCTTTCACTTCGGGGGGTGCCATCGCTTTTCTTTGTGGATGGCCGGACTTCGGGCGTGTCTATGCCGGTGATACGAATTGAATCCACTACATAGATACCGTCTGCTTTCAACACGATTTCAGGGAACACCTCACCAAGTCTTTCGACAGCAGACAAGTCTATTTGAGAGACAAGGATTTGGGCATCGGTTATCGTGTCACCGTCGTAAACAGATTCAATATCAGCGATCGTGCAGAGATAGTCCCCTTTTTCAGCATCGGTGATTTCTGGGTTGAGCGGATACCGTGTTGCACAGAGGAGTTCAGTTTCCAGCTCCACGCATCCGATAATCTCACCAGCAACACCTGCTTTTGGGCGTGGAGAGAATTCTATACATCCCGAAACAGAGAACAGTATTAGGAAGAAACATAATGATTGTCGTAATTTCATTTGATTCCTCGGTGGCAAATGTGTACTGCCATCGTTTATTCAGACCAAAATTTAGCAAATTTAAGAAAACTTTTGTCGTTGAAATTCGATAGGTGTCAAATACCGTAACGCCAAGTACGGACGTATCGGAGGCTCCTTTCAAGCAGATTGTTATTATACCATAATCTTGTCTTAGAGAGTGGTCTAAATTTCCGATAGCAGTACATGTTAAATCCGAATTATTTGACATTGCTTCAACACTTTGGTATACTGCCTACAGATAAAATCGGATGTAGACTCTAAATCAGAAAGGCAAAGGTATTGTATAATAGGACTTACGCAACAGATAAAGCCTACGACTCGGATGCATTTAGAAAGAAGATCGCTGCTGCCGGTGGAGGAACAGTGCCTACTTCTACACGCTCAGAACCGGAAATTTCACTGCAATAAGCCTTACGCCTGCTCATCTTTTGTAGCATAAACTTCCAGTTTGTGCTACCAGAACGCTATGTTTTCCGCAAAATCTCATTTAACAGAATGGGCTGCAGTCAAAATTGCGTCCATCCTGTGCAATACGGAAAATATTGATACTGGACCGGAGGTGTCGCGAGATGGATACAATCCTACTCCGTCATGTCAAAAATAATAATTCTGAAAAAGTAGAGATATTACTCAAAAAGGGCGCAGATGTCAATGCGAAAGACGATAAGGGCAATGCGCTGCTACACATCGCAGCGTCGTTCGATGCCCATGAAGTAGCAGAGATATTATTGAATAATGGCGCAGATATAGAAGCAAGGAACGATCGCGAGCAAACCGCCTTACACTCGGCGGTATTGGCTAATACTCAGATGGCAGTACTCTTGTTAAAACAAGGTGCGGATATAAACGCAAAAGATAAGAATGGGGATACACCCTTACACCAAGCCGCGATATTGGAATTGGAAGATGTCACTCGTACGGCGGAAGTGTTGCTCAAATACGGCGCAGACATTAATGCACGGAACAATTTTGGTATTACGCCATTGCTTCGCGCGGTAGAGCAAAACGCCTCTGATACAGTGAAGTTATTGATTAGTTCCAAGGATAAAACCGGTAAGACTGCACTGCATCACGCTGTAGAAAAAGATGACGCTGAAACTGTAAAACTCTTATTGACACACGGCGCAGATATAAACGCTGAAGACGAAGATGGAAACACACCTTTACATCAAGCAGAATCGGAAAATGCGTCTGATACAGTCAAACTCTTAGTGGAACATGGGGCGGATATAAACGAAGGTAACGTTGATAAGACGGACTGTAGTATTCCGGAAGCGGAAAAGGATGTGCGACCTACAGAGGCAGTTGAAAATGATAGCGAAGTTGATGAAAGAGAGGCTGAAACGAGTCAGACCTCCGAACCGGCACGCGCAAATGCTAAGGTAAGTGAATTCTGGCAGCCCATTCGCGACGGTGAATTCGGAGGATTATTTACAGGAAAACCGGTGCCTGTTAGCAACGAGGGTTGGATAACCAAAACCATCCGTAACATCGGCGTATGCCTCTATGTTACCAACCAACGATGTTATGTCCAAATATACTTCTACGGAGCAAACGAATCGGAACGATCAGAACGTAGAGAGAAAGTCATGCCCTTATTTCCCAAGTCGGAATACACTTATGTGTATAGAGATTCACCTAGAGAAACAAAAGTACAATTTCCTGTGCTTGACAAAGGCAAAAATGATCGCGAGGACTGGGACGAAATTCGAGAGAAATTAATTGCTATGGGCACCGACATCTACAACAAAATTGACGAGTCTGGTCTATAGGTGCTGTTGGCATTTGCTCATTTAAAAAGCACTTACTCTTGACATGAGCCAAGATGGAAACACACCTGCATATTGAAAGATCGGATTAAAGTCGCGCATGCTGGGATTCTGCAGGTGCGCGGTATTCAACGTTGAGATGTGGCGTTTCCAATCTCACATGCCCTTGAAGGCGCGAAGTCAGACAACTCTCCAACGTACCACTCACCAATAACGTTCGCTCTGCTGGATACGGCGCGACACCCGTCTCAAAAAGTTCTTCTATCTTGGCAATAAGACACGCGGAATAAGTGACATTCGGTGTCGGCGTTAAGAAAAACTGCGTTGATACCGGTACCGACTCGTTTTTCAGTTTCGCGGCGAAGCAATAATCTCGGACTGCACCGTTGAGCATCAGAAGTGTCGCCCTTAATCCGTCGTTATATTCAATGAAATAGGCAGATGGGTTCTCAACGAGCCGGTAGATTTCACCATTACGGATCAGATCCTGCGTTCGACCATCTTCATCTGTTAAACCGCACGGCGTATCGCTTCTTGAAAGTGCCGCTTCCAACAATTCCAGAGACCAGCGTCCATCTTCACCTGCCTTCCATACTTCCTCGCCATCTATCAATTGGACAGCGGCAACCCCTGTTTCACCACCCTTTCGGCGTTCAATCATACATTGCATCGCCTCCATGGCGTGATAGTCCATAGGATCCGAACCGCCGACACCTACCATAAGTGCTTCTTCAACCTCACATTCCAACGGCAAATCGACATCCGGCAATCGCCAAGTGACAGGCAGCGACGACCCCGCCAGTACACCAAAACCGAGCCGGTGTCCATCCTCTACCATCTCTTTCGCTTTCTCAAAACTGTAGGAGAGGTGTTTGTCATTGAAGATAGGCACGGCGCGCCCGTCTTCCTCGAAGACCTTGACGCACGCCTTGAAAAATTCATATCGCGGATATAACACTTGACTTTTTTCATTCGTAGGATAATCACCGTGCTCCCCGATGAGTAACACCGCGTCCACAGCGAGTTCATCACCACCGCACCGGAGTGCCTCGGCAATGGTCGGATAGACGGAGAACCCGAATTCTCTGGCACGGTCAGTGCTCTGGTCGCCTTCCGGTTTCTGATCGACGTATAGAGAGACAACTTTCATATCTGGACGGTGCCATCCGCCCTCTTTCGGATAGCCAACAAGAAACCGATCAGCGAAGTGTTGTGCATGTGACAGATAACGGTAGATTGTGGTAATAACTGCAATTCGTTTCATGTTTTTGTCTCCTATTAACGGCAGAAGAGCGTGTGCTTCTTACCTCCAAAACGTAGTTGAGGGAATGTTAACAATAATGCTTTGATCCGAATTCAGGCGGTTAAGACATCCGCTTCTAAAGCTACGGGCAAATTTGCATGCATTAAGTATCCAATTGCGCCGAACACCTTCTTTAAATCGCTGATCGCGAGTACCGTTTCGTTCTGCGTAAACAGGTTCGCCTCCAATTTTCCGAATTCCCAAAGCGCGCCATCCGTGACAATCCCGTAAACAGGTATTGTGTTGTCATCGTTAATTTGCTGTGCAGCGACCAAGCCAGCCAGGCACTGTCCCCATCCTTCAATGAAGTCGCTTCGTTTCGCTTCAACCACAACAATGATCGGGCTCCCCAACACTGTTTTTCCTAAGGCTGATTTTGTTGAGATGAGATAATCAGGCGTGCCATTCAATTGTGCATCGCAAGAAATCGATTGGTGACTCCACAGCGTAAAAGCGTCGGCATGTTTTTTGTAGACCTCCCTGAGAATTGGATAGATCACATTTTCACAACGCGCTGCTTCCGATGCAAATACGTTGATGTGCCGTTGACTAAACGTGAACTCCTCCAAAAAAGCCTGTGAGGGTTCAACGGCCGCGTACTGAATATAGTCGGCTTGGGTATATGTTATTTCATACGCTTCCTGAACCTGCATAATTGATTTGAAATCCGTAAATGCCATCTGATTATGCTCCTTTGACCGAAAACGCGATTTCCAATATTTAAAAACTGTGGCGCGCGTTTTCGGTCAAGTACGCCAAAAGGTTGACGCTTCAGTGGGTTGATAGGCAATATCTAAATGCGGTGTCTCTTGCCTTGTACTTTCGTTGAAAAGACTATCAACGCCCGCTGCAACAAGCCCAGTTGTCAACAGTGTGCGTTCAACCGGATAGGTTGCCTCGCCTGTCAGGAACATCTGCTCAATATTGTTAACCAGTGGCGAGAAGAAGTTCGCCAACGTCGTCCGTGCAGGTGGCATCGGGAGATACATCTGCGTTGAAAGGATTTCGTCGCCTGAACCGATGTAAGCAGCAAAGTTGAAATCTTGGACCAACCCATTCATCAGAATCATCGTAGATTTCAATCCGTCGTTGTGTTCATATTGATACGCTATCGGGTCTTTCACGATCTCCTTCAGTTCGTCCAATGTCGGAAACGGGTTGTTAAACCCCGGACGCGACGGTGTAAGCGTATGACTCCGACAGAGCGCGGCTTCAAAAAGTTCACGCGACCAGAGTTCGATATGATGTGCTTCCCAAAACGCGTCGCCGCGGTATGCCTGTAGCCAGTTCACACCGCTTTCGCCGCCTTCACGCCGTTCTACCATACATTGCAAGGTTTCTAAGGCGTGGAAATCGTAACTGTCAACACCGCCGTAGCCGACACACACCGCCTCGGAGACAGGAACACCGAGTGGCATATCAGTAGAAGGCGTGCGCCACGTAACGGGTAGCGAGGAGCCTGCCATGAATGCGAAGTCCATAGATTGAGAGATGTCGTACATCTCGCGCGCCCACTCCCAGTTCCACGAGAGGTGTTTATCGTTGAATACTGGCACACCGCGTCCGCTGCGTTCAAACACTTCAGCCATCTGCATAAAGTGTTCATAGCGCGGATAGAGGCGTTGTCCCTTTTCATTGGATGGATATTCGCCGTGTTCGCCGATGAGGAGGACACCATCAACAGCCAATTCCTCGCCACCGAGGGTCAGTGCTTCGGCAATTGTGGGATACCCCTTCATTGTCGGGAAACGCTCCAGTCGGTCTTGACTGAGATCGTTGTCTTTAACTTGTTCAACGAAGAGAGAGACGAGATCCATCGGCGGGTAGTGATGCCGACTGTTCCACCCATAGCCTTCTAAGAATCGATCAACAATGTGCTGTGTGTGCGAGTATTTGTGGTAAATTGTCACAATCGCAGCGATTTTGGGTCGTTTTTCCATTTTTTCTCCTTTAGACTTCACGGTGAGTTTTTAATTTTTGCACAATTCTAATTCAACTGGGATTTCTCAAAAGCCCTCAGAAACCACTATCTATAAGGGTTCTCTC
>VXZK01000160.1 GCA_009845545.1 Candidatus Poribacteria bacterium | reverse complement strand
GGGGGATAAAGAGGGGTTGCGACCTGCATTCCTAACCGCACCGAGTTTGAAGAGGATTCAAAAATTGAGAAATCCGATAATTTACTTAAAACTAAATAACCCTGAGTGTCTCTAAGAAAATACTTGTAGTGCAAGGTAATCTATATTACAATAGTAGGATAACATACTATAGATGCCGGATATGTAGACGTACGAACTACCGCACAATGTCTGGAGATGCCGGCAACCTGATACAATAAAGGAGAATCACATGGCAAATCAAGCCTTCAATTTGGCTGGTGCGCTTAAAGTGCGATCGGCTGAGAAAGAAGATGCAGCACATTTACAATCATATTGCTTCCCTGAAAAAACCAAGACGCAGGTTACGAAAGATTTGGATGCCGATTTGGCGGAAGACAGTCAAACACACCGACTTGTCGCAGAGGTTGGCGGCTACCCGATCGGACAAATTTCCATAACGCGGGATGCCGTTGACCCTGAAGTCGCGGGAGTCGGAGATCTTGCTGTGTCCGCGCCTTTTCGACCATTAGGCGTCGCTGATCACCTTATGAAGGCGGCTGAAGCCACAGCGACAGAAGAGGGCGTGAAAACACTCGAAATTGAACTGCCGGCTTCCGAAGCACCTGTCATACAGAGGTATAAGGATTGGGGGTTCACTGAAAAACCGCTTGTTGTCCTCCAGAAGTCACTTGACTCCGCATCAGAAGATGATGAAGAAACAGTTGAAGATGGAGCGGAAAACGAAGCTGTTGACGCAGGCGGTGAGCAGCAAGAACTGCTTGATTCTTAAGAATATCAGAAGGACTTGTGCATTTCACTTTGTTTCAGGCACGCTTCCACAAACGGTGCCTACAAACAGGAGAATTGACAAGAATCTCTGGTAGGAATTGCACAGATACCTGTAATTCTGTTAAACTTGAACCGCGTCGAAGACGTAGGTGGCTCTCGCACTGACTGTGTAGGAGAATTGAACATGAAAAAAATTGGGCTTGTCTTTCTACTCGTCCTTTTTAGTGTTGGATGTGGCACCCAGAACGAAAATCTCGCGAAGGGCAAAGAATTAATTAAATCCGATAAACGGCGCAAAGAGGAACGTGCTGTCCGAGAATTTAAACTTGCCCTGCAGCAACCGATGGATAACGCTGAAGCACATTATCTGCTCGGGTTTTACAACTCTCAGGAGTTTTACGAACCTAATACACCTGATTGGGAGTCGGCATCGATCGCTGAGCGCGGTAAACAGATGTTCCTTGCCTATCAAGAAGAGAAAGGTAAGTATCTTGAGAGACTCGTTTTTGAGACGCTTCGCGATGATGATCTGGATATCCAGAACGCCGCACTTGACGCTCTGAAACGCGTCTATAAACAAGCCGATAGGAAACGGCTGCTCAGCCAACTCCAAAAGGCAATTAAGTCGAGTGATAATCGTGATAGACACAATGCCCATTGGGTTCTTGGGCATCTTGGCAAAGATGACCCCAATACAATTGTCCCTATCTTGGTGAAACTTCTGGAACACGGACGGACGGAAACCCGCTTGAATGCTGTCAAAGCACTCGGAGAGGTCGGCAGCGAAGATGCTATTCCAGCACTCGCTGTGATCATTGAATCCGGTTCTGCCAAGTGGGAACGCGACCGAGAAGAACCCGAAGTCCGTCAATTGGCTGTAGAAGCCCTCGGAAAAATCGGCGGAGCTGCTGTGCCAGAGTTAGTCAAAATTGTGGAAAATAAAGGATCATCGCTACGTGTTGATGCGATCCGCGCCTTGGCAGTACTCGGTGACGAAAAGGTTGTGGAACCGCTCTTAGATGCTTTGAAAGAACAGAGCAGTCGAGATGTTACTATTCCTCTTAATTGAATCGCGAGTGCCACCAATTTTAGACCCTCCGGGGTCCCCACCCGTTACTGGGGAGGGGGGGCGGTAGGTGTGGTTTGGAACCGAAAGCCGAGGTGCCAAACCACCCGTTACTGGAAAGCGATACCGGGTTTGAAAAAGAAGATTCAAAAGTTGAGACAATCCGACAATTTATCTAAAACTAAGTGACCTTGTGCTTTTAAACGGAAGGATGCCTGTATGCTGGAAAAAATAACAAAGTTTGGTAAATCCCGATACTTTATGTTCATCGTGCCACTTTTCGCACTGATAGTAGGGATCGGTTGTGAAAATCAGCATTACGATGAACGTCTGCAAATGCGATTGCAGCAATTAGATAGCGACCTCAAAGACCGTTGGTCCACGAGTGGTGTCGTTGTTTTAGAAACTACCCCCAATGGGCCCGCAGATAAGGCGCAACTTGAGCGCGGCGAACTTATCTCTTATGTGATTGCAGAATATCCTATCCGAAGTACCGGCGACTTTAACAGTGCTCTGAAAAAAGGATTAGAGGAAGACAATAACCTTATTCTTTATCTAAAAAATAAACCACCGCTCCGTATCGCCCTTCGCAGACGAGGCGATAAAGTCGGATTAAGCGTTGAAGGGAATGGCACTGTACGCATCAAGCAAATTCAGCCCGGAACTCCCGCTGCAAACGCTGATATTCAGGTAGGGGACATTGTTGAAAAGATTGTTGATGAACGAAAGATCTATAGCCTTGATGAGTATAAGGAAATACTCGGTAAACTCGCTAAACAGCAGGTTACTTTCCGAACCTCTGAATTGATAGGCGTGAAAATTGCCGCTGTGACCGCACTCGGTGATTTGGGGGATGCTCGTGCAATTGAATCCTTGGTGGATATTTTCAGGAATAATACCGAACTTTCGCTCCGGAAAGCCTCAATTAGCAGTTTACAGCGTCTCGTTGAATTGAGCGTCTTAAACGAACTCTTCCAGCAATTCCAGGATGCGAATGTGAACGTACTTCCTGCCGATAGCCTTCAAGCGCAGCAATTGGAATCTGCCGCTATCCTTGGCTTGCTTACGGTGGACCGAACCGAGAACACTGCTACCCTCAAAGCACCATTCGGAACTCAGTTCAGACACAGATCCGAGGCACTCTATGAGAAAATTAATGAAGGTCAACTTGCTGAACTTGCACAAGAATACATCCAAATTAAGGTAGAACCGGACCAAGAAATTCGACGTGCCTGCCTTGCAATACTCGGAATCCTTAAACCGGTTTCTGCGATTGATCCGCTTGTTGCTGTCCTCGAAAATCCAACTGAAATTCCGGGGATCCGTTTCCAAGCAGGCGTCGCACTTAGACAGATAGGTCAACCCGCAGTTGATGCACTCATTATTGCTTTCGAGAGTGAGGATACCAGCACAAAAGATATTGCGGCTTCCGCACTCGGGGGCATCGGCGGCATTAAGGCGCGGGATCGTCTCATCAAAGCGTTGGAAAATACCAGTGAACCCGCGATTCAACTCACGCTTGTTGATGCAATTGCCAAGATCGGCGACGCACCTTCGATGCAAGCACTTGAACGCCAACGCCAGCAATACCAAAATGATGATGACAGCGGTATCCGTATCTTTTTGGACGAGGTGTTCAAAAGCTTAACACAGAAATCAATGTAATTCAACACGGGACTTTCATAACGCAGGGCTATTTAGTTTTCTATTTTTTTCTGCTTTTGGGTAACCAAACCCGGTAGGTACGGTTTCCTAACCGCACCGGGTCCGAAAAAGAAGACTTGGAACCTCATAATTTCTTAAAACTAAATGCCCCTATTCGTAACGCGGTGTGGGCTGCTAATGAAAATAGGACTCATTTCAGACTTACACACAGACGTTACGCCTGTGAACAAAGCAATCGTCCCACATCTTATTGAGGCGGTAAAGGCGGCACAACTTGATGTTTTCGTGCTTGCAGGGGATCTTGCCCGCCATTTAGTTCAACTTTCTGAAACACTTAACGCGTTTCAGCTTGCAGATTTAGCGTGTGAGAAACTATTTGTTCCGGGCAACCATGACATCTGGGCAATTGAAACACCCGATGTCACAAGCGAACAGAAATGTGAGATTATTTCTAAACTCTGTTATGAGTGTGGGTTTCACCCGCTGATGGATGAACCCTTCATCAAGGAACAAATCGGTTTCTGTGGGACTATCGGCTGGTACGATTATAGTTTCGCACCCGACGGGTATGACTTTTCCGATGCGCAATATGCCGAGAAAACGTTGATGGGAGCCGTCTGGAACGATAAACGCTACGCCAAATGGTCGGGAACGGATCGTGTTGTTGCGCGACGTTTTGAGTCAGAACTTAAAGCACAAATAGCCGCCGTCCAAGGTGATGTCTCACGAATCGTTGTTGTTACGCACCACGTGCCTTTTCAGGAGTGTATCCGATACCGCGGTGAATTGCCGTGGGATTTCTTTCGCGCGTTCATGGGAAGTAAACACCTTGGGGATATCTGTTTGGCGGAAGAGTGTGTCACGCATGTCCTCTTCGGGCATACGCATCAGGCACTTGATATGCAAATTCGCAATCTGCGAGCTATGTGTGCACCTGTCGGTTATCTCCAAGAGGAACCGACGGTAGGATTACAGGATTATGCGACGCAACGTTTGGCTTGTTTTGAAATATGATTCAATTCTGACGATAGAAAGGATGTCTTATGGAAATAACCTTAACCAATAGCAACGACGCAGGTGCCCTTGAATTCGATTGGGGCGCGATTAAATGGCTCTGCAATGAGCAGATTGACCCGGAAGCCGAGATGACTTTCGGAGTTGTCTACATTAATGCTGGCGAAGGGAATCCTACCCACTACCATCCGAACTGTGAGGAACTCATCTATGTACTCTCCGGTGAGTGCGACCACAAGTTGGGAGATGAAGTTATTCCGCTTAAGCCTGGTATGATGCTGCGTATTCCGCGTAATGTCAGACATAACGCCGTTAACACCGGTTGGCAACCCGTGACAATGATCATCTGTTATTCGGACGCTGGCCGACAAACCGTCTTTGAAGAGTAAGAATGGGTATTTGTAGGAGGGATTTGTAATCCCGACCCTGTTTACCATAAGGATTATTACACAAATGTCCAAAAAATCCCGTTGTACTGTCAAAATCTGTGGCATAACCTCTATCCATGACGCTCGGCTTGCCGCTGACGCAGGCGCGGATTACGCCGGCGTGTTAGTTGATGTTGCCGTATCCGAACGGACACGCTCCACTGCCCAAGCCGTCGAAATCGCAAGCGCGAGTCCTATTCCAACTGTCCTTTTGCTATATAATCGCACAACATCCGACATCCAAGCGGTCGTATCGCAAGTGCACCCCTATGCCGTTCAACTGCTTGGGCAAGAATCACCACAACAAGTTGAAGCACTGAAACGCAGCGTGACCTGTCAACTCTGGAAGTCGGTCTATCTGCCTGCGGGGCGTCCGGAGAATGTCGATATGCCTGCTGTCCGTGCCGAGATGCAAGCCTACCAGGATGCCGGTGCAGATTTCCTCCTATTTGATAGTGTTGATATGAGCCTTGAGAAACCACGATACGGTGGTACAGGCAAAACCTGTGATTGGAATATCGCCGCTGAACTCATCGCGGAAAGTCCACTACCGGTCTTCTTCGCGGGTGGGATCCGTCCGGAGAATGTCAAAGCCGCGATTGAGACGATCCGTCCGCACGGTATAGATCTCTGTTCCGGTGTTGAAGCATCGAAAGGTGTCAAAGACCCGCAAAAATTGGTACAACTGATGGAACAGGTCGAACAAACTAATTAAAAAATATCAATCAGTTACCAGTCGTTGATTAAAGCGAACTCTGGTTTAACGGCTACCTCTTAACCTTAACCATCAACTCACCCTCGTTATAAGTGTTAAAGCACGAGTTGATGGTTAAAACTGACGACCATTAAAAAGGAGATTTTCATGAACGATCATATTGTCTGCCGTGTGCAGCTTTTTAACAATCTTTTTCGGCTAACTGCTATCGTAATACTTATATGTGGAATGTCTATTGTCAGTTTTTCTACTGCTTTCGCTGATGCCCACGAAGCCGAGGCGGAAGCAATGGAAGAACAACCGATGGAAGAAAAACCGAAAATTACCGGATGGTTCCAGATTGATGTCGATAGCCTCGGCACCTATTTTTTAGTGGGGGCGAGTCATCCGCTCAGCGGTGGTATTTCATTTGATTCTAATATCTATGTTAATGATCATTTGGGCGAGTTTGATATGG
>VXZK01000249.1 GCA_009845545.1 Candidatus Poribacteria bacterium | reverse complement strand
GTTTTCAAGGGTTATTAGTCAGAGTCATTCAATTTTAAGAAATTAGCAGAAAAACTGTACTGAAAACTGATAACTACTGAAATAAATTTCTTGCTATATAACAGAAGGTTTTGGTAAACTATAGCAGTAAAACTTAGGGATTTTGAATTACCCATTTTTAAGGAGAACACATGGATAAAGTGAAACTCGGTTTTATCGGAACCGGCGGTATGGCGGGCGCGCACATGCGTAACCTCAAAGATAACTTTGAAGACGTTGAATTTTCTGCGATGTGCGATATTTCGGAAGACCGCGCGAAGGCACGTGCCGAAGAATACGGCGGAAACGCTTACACGGACTATCGCGTCATGTACGACAAAGAGGACTTGGACGCGGTTTATATCTGCACGCCGCCGTTTGCACACGGTGAACAAGAACGCATCGCTTGTGAACAAGGCATCGCGATGTTCATTGAAAAACCGATTCATTCTGAACTCGAACCCGCAATTATCATCAATGAAGACGTTGAGCGGAGTGGTGTTATCACAAGTGTCGGTTATCATTGGCGGTATGGTGGCAACGCACAGAATGCGAAGGCGATGCTTGAAGAGCAACCCCAAATTCTCGGTGCGCTCGGCTACTGGATCGGCGGTATGCCCGGTACGCCGTGGTGGCGGGTTCGCGCGCAATCCGGCGGACAACACGTCGAACAGACGACACATATCTTTGATCTCGCACGCTTCCTCGTCGGCAGCGACGGTAAAACCGTACACGGTGTCGCCGCAAGCGGTAGCATGACGCATATTGAGAACTACGATGTAGACGACATCAGCATGGTGAACATTGAGTTTAAAAACGGCGCAGTCGCGAATATCGTCTCGAGCTGCGCGATGGAAGGCTTCGGGCGTGTACATCTCGAAGTGTTCACGCGTGGACTCGTTGTCACCGTTGGCGGTTCAAACAATGTGAACCGAGGGGGAGAGACGGAACCGCTTTCGGGCGACGGTGGGGCAGATAGAGACCGTGTCTTTATTGACGCTGTTAAGAGCGGTGATGCCTCTAAGATCCTATCGCCTTATAGCGATGCCTTGGAAACACTCCGCATCATGCTCGCAGCGAGCACATCCTTCCGCACCGGTAAGGCTATTGACCTTTAAAAAATTTGAACCTTGAGGGACGGTTTCACTACCGTCCCAATACAAAGAAGAAAGAGAGAATTATGCCAATTAATCAATCCATCTGCTTTGGCGGTTTCAGTCGTGGCAGGGACCCCGTAGAGGTTATCAAGAAAGCCGCTGAAATCGGCTATAAATCTGTTGAGATGCTTCCCGCAGAACACTGGTCAGTTGTCAAGGACCAGGGGATGCGTATCGCGATTATCGTAGGGCATTCGTCGCTGCCGTCGGGCTTGAACGATCCGAGCAACCACGACCGGATCGAGGACGAACTCCTCAAGAACATCGATATCGCCGCAGAAAATGACATCCCCGGACTTATCTGCTTCTCTGGTAATAGGGAAGGTCGATCGGAAGAAGAGGGACGTGATAACACAATTGCAGGGTTGTCGCGTGTCACCAAATATGCCGAAGAAAAAGGCATCAACCTCTGCGTCGAACTTCTGAACAGCAAAGTCAATCATCCAGACTATCAATGCGACACGACGGCGTGGGGCGTTGAAGTCTGCAAAGGTGTCGGTTCACCACGCGCGCAGCTGCTCTACGACATCTACCACATGCAGATTATGGAAGGCGATCTCATCCGTAACATCACGGACTACAGCGATTATATCGGGCATTATCACACTGCTGGTAATCCGGGGCGGCGGGACCTCGACGATGAGCAGGAAATCTATTATCCCGCAGTGATGCGCGCCATCGTAAACACCGGATACGAGCTCTATGTAGGGCACGAATTCGGTCCCAAAGGCGACGCATTTGATGCGATGCAACACGCGTATGATGTGTGTAACGTTTAAACACGTGTAGTGAAGGTTATAGGGACAGGTTTCTCTATGCCTGTCCCTTTTTTTGCATTAACAACATGTTACTCGTAGGAGGAATACAAAATGAAAAACGGTATTAGGCTCTTACTAATTACACTCGTAGTGACTGTTTACCTAACATCAGTGGCAAGTGCTGGTCTGAATGACGGTCTACTCATCTATTTGCCTTTTGATGACCGTTCAGGACAAGACGCTTCTGATGAGAGCGGAAACGGCAACGCTGCTAAACTCATTGAGGGTGCGAAATGGAAACCGAATGACGGTAAGATTGGCGGTGCTGTCGAACTTGATGGTGCAGGGGCTGCCGTTGAAGATGCGAAAGGTGGAGACTATATCAACGGACTTGACGCTTTTACCATTTCTGTTTGGGTAAAATCTGATTCCGTTGGACACGACAGAGGTATTGTCTTTGCTAAAGATCCCGCTGGCGGTGATGATGTTTTCGGGTTCCGCTACGATGCCGCAAGTTGGTCAACACCAGGGGGTACGAATCTTATCAAGGGCGCAATTACGACAACGGGTGGCGGTCAAGCGTATGAAGGTAAAAGCGATGTGCAAACGACTGACTGGCAACACCTCGCCTTTACTTGGAAAAGTGGTGAACAACTCGCCCTCTATATTGATGGCGAGCTGGATGATGATCCGACACACAATGACGATGGTAAAGTGGGAGAAATCTCTGGTGCTACCAAATTATTCATCGGTAAAGGTGCAAAGGATAATAATGGCACATCGTGGCCTGGACTCATAGACGACCTTCGCATCTATGACAGAGCACTGAGCGAGGCAGAAATTGAAGAACTCGCCAGCGGTGTTCTCGCCATCGAAGCGGACGGCAAGTTAGCGACCACTTGGGCATACCTTAAACAGAGATAGGCACTCAGCCATCAGCCATCAGCTGCAACGTCCACGTACACGCGGTAGGCGTGCTATCAAAACATGCCTACCAACACACAAATTACGACTTGTGCTAATTGTTTTTGTATTTTATTCTACATTTTATTCTACAAAGAAACGGAAACCTGATTTTGTGTGTAAATCAATCCATCCTTATGCTATCCTACCAAGTCAACCAACAAAAGGAGGCATACTGAAAGACATCCAATGAACTAAAACACTGTTTTTCAATAAAATTATTTATGTATCACCCACAATTAACTGGCACAAGTCGTACAAATTGGAAACATTATGCAAGCATCCTATGAAAACCCACCCACAGATGAAACATCGTTTCGGCAGTCTGTCCAACAAGAACTCGCGAATCTCCATAAAAAAGTTGCCCCCCTCTCTGTAGAAGATAGTGAATTTTATCCTGCCCCCGATTTGGTATTCAATGATGCTCTCTTTCTGATGGAAACCCTTTTTATTTTCGGCATTCCCAGCCCCGACATCAGTTGGACAGAAGACGGTATCCTTAATTTCAAATGGCACCTTGAAGACGGTATCGCGATGTTAGAAATATACGGTGATGGGCTTGTTGTCTATAATGTCACTCGCGATGATGAGCGTCCGGATGAAGTATCTTTTACATTGACAGATACTGCAAGCCTACAAGATTGCCTCGCAAAACTAAACCGCCTTTTTTAATAAAATTTCTCTTTGACTCGTTATTCTCTACCAAAATAAGGAAACAATTCATATTACTATGATCCCTGAACAGAAAGCCAGACGCAACATAGACAGGATGCTTGAAGCAGCCGGATGGCATATCCAAAATTATGCTGAACGTGATACAGGTGCTGCGTTGGGTGTGGCTGTATGTGAGTATCGGTTGAGAGCGGATCAGAGAGCAGATTATCTCCTTTTTATCGGCGGCGTTGCGATTGGCGTTATTGAAGCCAAAGCTGAAGGAACAACGCTCAGCGGAGCCCTTCAACAAGCAGAACGGTATCGCGCGAATTTGCCGGATGACTTACCGAATCGCACCCGATTTTTCTTTTCTTACGCCTCAACGGGAGTTGAGACATACTTTCGGGATATCCGAGATCCTGATTCACGTTCTCGCCCAGTCTTTACATTTCATACGCCTGAAGCACTTGCCAACGCTTTTAACCAACCCAGAACCTTGCGCGAGAGACTTAAAAACGATCTACCACCCTTAGAAAAAGGTTCTCTGAGAGATTGTCAATTTCAGGCAATAAACAACCTTGAAGATTCTTTGAAAGCAGCACATCCTCGCGCGTTAATCCAGATGGCAACTGGCAGCGGAAAAACGCACGCCGCTGTAAGCAGCGCATACCGCCTCATCAAATTTGCGAATGTCAAACGCGTACTTTTTCTCGTAGACCGGAGGAACCTCGGCAAACAAACCCACAGCGAGTTTCAGGCATACACGACTCCCGATGATGGCAGGAAATTTACGGACCTCTACCCTGTTGAACATCTTTCCAGCAACATTATTAACGATGCAAATGCCGTTTGTATTACTACTATCCAACGCCTCTATTCCATGCTAAAAGGTGAACCCGATTATGAATCCGCCGATGATGAAGAAGGTTCCGCTTTTGAACAGGAAACAGAGGACACAACACCACAAAAAGTCGTCTATAATCCAAATATTCCCATTGATACATTTGACCTTATTATCGTTGATGAATGCCACCGTTCTATCTATGGCAAATGGCGACACGTATTAGAATACTTTGACGCTTTCATTATCGGACTCACTGCGACTCCGTACGGACAAACGCGCAATTTTTTCAATCAGAATCTCGTCTACGAATACCGTCATGAACAGGCTGTTGAAGACGATGTAAATGTCGGTTATTATGTTTATCGAATTAGAACCAAAATCACGGAAAGCGGTGGCACGGTTGCGGCGGGTAATTATGTTGCAAGACGGGAAAGGGGCAGTCGGCGACTGAACTGGGAGGAGTTGGATGAAGATGTCGAATATACAGGAAACCAGTTAGATCGAGATTTTGTCGCCGAAGACCAGATTCGTACAGTTGTTCAAGCTTTCAAGGATGTTCTCTTTACAGAACTCTTTCCAAGTAGGAAAACTGTACCCAAAACGCTTATCTTTGCGAAAGATGATTCACACGCAGAGGATATTGTCCGTACTGTTCGAGAAGTATTCGGCAGGGGCGATGATTTCTGTCAGAAGATTACCTATCGGAGTGATAGACCGGAAGATCTCATCAGAAGGTTTCGCACACAATTAAATCCACGGATTGCAGTAAGTGTCGATATGATCTCTACCGGCACCGATATAAAGCCACTTGAGTGTTTGGTTTTTATGCGTGCGGTTCGATCCAGTGGCTATTTTGAGCAGATGATCGGGCGCGGCGTGCGCACCATTGATCCAGAAGACCTGCGCGCTGTCACGGGGCGTGCGACTACAAAAACGCACTTTATTATCGTTGACGCTGTCGGTGTCTGTGAATCCGTCAAAACCGATTCACAAGCACTCCCGGGTGAACCGTCCACGCCTCCTGAGCCAAACGGAACACCGCCAAGAGACCGTAATCAAATTCTTGACGATGTAAGCGTAGATCAAGTTCTTAATACGGGTTTTACCCTTCAAAGTTCCACACAGGTGACCAGAGTCATTCACGCCTTTAAACAGTTTATTGATCAAAACACAAATGAATTATCAGCGTTAAAAATTCTCTGTAAACATCCAGAAGAACAAGGCACATTGACTGAAGAAAACTTAAAAGAGCTAGAAAAATCTTTGAAAGCACCGCCGGACGTACTGACTTACGAGTCAATATGGTTTGCATATCAAAGAAGATCACCAAATAGCGTTCGAGGGAATGTTGAACAGCTGACAGACCTTATATCCCTTGTTCGATATGCTATAGGTGAGAATGCTTTTCTGGAACCTTTCAAGGTAACCGTTAATCGTCGTTTTGTTGAATGGTTACACGGGAAATCCATTACTGGAGAGCAACAAATGTGGCTGGAGATGATACGCGATCATATTGCCACCTCGCTTGACATTCAGATGTCTGATTTTGAATACACACCTTTCGCGGAACACGGCAATGGCGCGAAAGTCTACCAACTCTTCGGCGATGATTTAGATAACATCCTAACGGATCTCACAGAGAAATTGGTTTCTTAATTTCTCTCTGTTATGAAAGTAGTTCTGTCCAAGACAGGAAAACGGTTTGCCTTTAGGCGAAATTTATGATACACTTATAGAATAGTAA
>VXZK01000101.1 GCA_009845545.1 Candidatus Poribacteria bacterium | reverse complement strand
TGTGATTTTGGTTTTCGTTTACAGATGGTAAGGTTTTTTCCACAAGATCGCGAGCGACAAGAAACACCCAAGCAAAAACACTCGCTCCTACAGAGGAAAGTATATCCATATATGAAGTAAATTTTTAAACTGAATCGCTCTGTCTCCTTATCCAAATTTTCTGCTTGACATCTGTCTGAAAATCCTCTAAAATGAGAACAGCTAAACCTGAGTAGAAAGGAAGAAAGATATGCCACAAACTGATGCAAATCAACCCAATGTTATCGTTTTTTTCACCGACCAGCAGCGGTGGGATACATCCGGCTTGCACGGCAATCCGCTCGACTTGATGCCGAACTTCGACCGGATGGCACAACGTGGAACGCATGTCCATCGCTCTTTTACGTGCCAACCTGTCTGTGGGCCCGCGCGCTCGTGCCTACAAACGGGATTATACGCTACACGGACGGGATGTTTCCGAAATGGTATTCCGCTATCACCAAACCTCAAGACCCTGGCACACCACTTCGGTGAGTCAGGCTACGCCACCGGATATATCGGTAAGTGGCACCTTTATAGTGGTGGCACTGGACCGGGGCCTGTGCCTGCGGAGCATCGCGGCGGCTACGACTATTGGTTAGCATCCAATACGCTCGAATTTACTTCCGATGCATATCAGACAACGCTTTATGATAATGACAATAAACCGGTTGACCTTCCGGGCTATCGTGTAGACGCGCTCACCGATGCAGTGATACGCTACGTTGACCGACATAAAACCGAACCATTTTATCTTTTTACCTCATACATTGAGCCACACCACCAAAACCATTTGGACGACTATCCGCCGCCGGACGGGTATCGGGAACGCTACACAGGGAAATGGATACCACCGGATCTTGCTGCGCTCGGTGGATCGACGCACCAGCATTTAGGTGGTTACTACGGTATGGTGAAAAGGTTGGATGAAGCACTCGGCAGACTTTTAGATGCGCTCAAGAGCCTCCACCTCCTTGATAACACGATTATTCTTTTTACCTCTGACCATGGCTGTCATTTCAAGACCCGCAATGGCGAATATAAACGCTCATGCCATGAAAGTTCTATCCGTGTGCCGACGGCGTTCCATGGCGGCGATTTCATTGGTGGTGGACAGCTCCAAGAACTCGTCAGTCTCGTTGATCTTCCGCCGACGCTTCTTGATGCTGCAGGTTTGGAAGTCCCGGCTGAAATGCAAGGCAGATCTATTATGCCGTTGGTACGCGGGGAAACGGACGACTGGCCAGAAGAGGTTTTCGTCCAAATTAGCGAGGCACAAGTCGGGCGCGCGGTTCGGACGCAACGTTGGAAATACGGTGTAGATGCCCCGAATAAGAGCGGCGGCAGAGATGCCGGGTCAGATCGGTATGTGGAACAATACCTTTATGATCTTCAGGCAGATCCGTACGAATTAAGGAATCTCATCGGACTTCAATCGCATGAACCGGTTACAGAGGTCATGCGGGAACGGCTCATCCGACGGATGCTGGAGGCAGGCGAAGAGGCACCAACGGTCGAAGCAGCACCTACACAACGGAGCGGACAGCGCAGTGTAACCGAAGCGGAGGCGAGGAGTTAGATCAGATTTTCTCACCTCGCTTGCTTGAAAGAGAAGTTGACTCAGTTCAGAAACCCGTTTTTCGACAAAGGAGAAAAACGGAGCAGAAAGGCCCAGAGATAAAAAGATGAAAATTACAGATGTCAAAACGTTGATCATGGGGACCAGTTGGCGGAACTTAACCTTCGTCAAAGTTGAAACCGATGAAGGCTTGACTGGCATCAGCGAGGTGCGGATGAACAACCGCACGGATGCGCTTGTTGCCTATATTGACGGTGCGAAGAAGCGGCATGTCATCGGTAGCGATCCATTTAACACTGAGGATCTCTACCAACGGCTGTTTCGCGATGACTATGGTCGTGCGGGTGAAATCGTTGCGACTGGCATTAGCGTTATTGAGATTGCATGCTGGGATATTATCGGCAAGGCGTTGAACCAACCTGTCTATCGGTTGCTTGGTGGTGCCTGCCGTGATAAGATTAAGGCGTATGCTAACGGTTGGTATCGCGTTGAACGCTCGACCGAAGAATTTCATGCTGCAGCGAAAAGGGTACTTGAAAAAGGTTATCGGGCATTGAAGTTCGATCCGTTTGGTGCAGGCTATTACGAACTTTCTTATGAAGAGAAGTTGAAGTCTGTCGGACTTGTTGAAGCGGTGCGTGATGCTGTCGGACCCGATGTCGAAATTCTCGTTGAAATGCACGGTAGATTTAGTCCGTATATGGCGATTGAAATTGCCGCCGAATTGGAGAAGTTCCAACCCAGTTGGGTTGAGGAACCTGTGCCACCGGATAACATCGCGGCACTTGCAAAAGCGGCGGATCATATCAACCTCCCTGTCGCCACGGGTGAGCGGCTCCACAATAAGTATGAATACCGTGAGTTGATTAACCTACAAGCAGCGGATATACTCCAACCAGACATTACACAGACAGGTGGCTTCTTGGAAACCAAGAAGATCGCAGCGATGGGAGATATGTGCTATATGACAGTAGCACCGCACAACGTCGGTGGCCCCGTTTCCACCGCGATTGCCTTGCATTTCGCCACATGCACCACAAACTTCAAAATTCAGGAACATTTCAACGATTTCTCTGAGGCGTGGGTGAAAGAGGCTGCCACTGGGTGTCCCGAAGTCATTGACGGTTATTTTAGTCTGCCTGATGGACCTGGACTCGGTATGGAATTGAATGAGGATCTTATTGCCGAACACCCGTATCGTGAAGGTTCATTCAACCTCTGGGAAGACGATTGGCACAAACGTGAATATTAGTCAATGGTTGTCATGTTTCGCAGTGAGAACAGTTATCAGTTGTCAGTAGGTGCGAGTTCAGGTACATTCAGAATAGACACGGGCAATGTGCGGCACCTACTGTCTGATGATTCGATAAAATAGATAGGAGTCTATAGTAAACACAGATGAGTTTTCATTATAAAGATGGGTATCTCTATTGCGAAAAAATGCGAGTAAAAGATATTCAGGAACAGGTACCCTACAGTCCATTTTATTTGTACAGCCTTGGGCAGTTAGAAGCGAACTACGCCGCATATCAGAAAGCCCTCGAAGGTATCGACTCGATTATAGGCTATGCGATTAAGGCGAATAATAACCTCACCCTTCTCAAACGTCTGAGTGCCCTTGGCAGTGGTGCGGTTCTTGTCAGCGGAAACGAGTTGCAGATGTCGCTTGCGGCAGGGTTCGATCTGAAGCGGACTATTCTAAACGGAAATGGTAAAACGCTCGCGGAACTCAGTCTTGCGATTGAACACGGCGTACTCATTAACATCGACAGCGAATTTGATTTGGCACACATCCAGCAGACAACAAAAGATCTGAACAAACCTGCCAATGTCCTTATCCGCATCAACCCCGATGTGGATCCACAGGTGCATCCTTATGTCTCGACTGGCATGAAAAATTCCAAGTTTGGCATACGTAACGAACGGCTCAACTGGTTTTTAGACGAAATTCGTAAAGATCGTTTGTTGAACTTAGTCGGTGTGCATTGTCACCTCGGTTCGACAATCAAGAAGGTGCGTATCTTCCGAGATGCGACTGAAGTGATGCTTGGTTTCATCCGCGCCATTGAAGCGGAAGGTTTTTCGTTGCGCTACCTGAACATTGGTGGGGGTCTGGGGATCGACTATGAGCGTACGGGTGAAGAGATTCCGACACCGTCTGATCTTATTGATTCCATCCGTGATCTGTTACCCGAGGACATCACGCTCATTATTGAGCCAGGTCGTTCACTTGTCGGGAACACCTCTGTTTTTGTCAATCGCGTTATTGGTGTTAAAACGAATGGGAATAAGCATTTCATCGTCACGGATGGCAGTATGTCAGAGCTTATTCGTCCAAGTCTCTACGATACCTATCAACATATCGAGTTTATCGAACCTGTAAATGGCAAGCCTGAAATGTATGATGTCGTCGGGCCTGTTTGTGAATCCGCAGATTTCTTGGGCAAAGCGCGTTCATTACCGACCCCACCTGAAGGTGC
This sequence comes from Candidatus Poribacteria bacterium, assembly GCA_009845545.1. Classification (GTDB taxonomy): domain Bacteria; phylum Poribacteria; class WGA-4E; order WGA-4E; family WGA-3G; genus WGA-3G. Next base: position 2,067 of record VXZK01000101.1, on the reverse strand, counting down.
TGGACTTGTCGTTTGCGACGCGGGTGCTTATTGTCACGCCATGAGCTCTAACTATAATCTGAAGATGACTCCGCCGGAATATCTCGTTGATGGTGATAGTTTCACCTGCATTCGTCGTGTTGAAACATTAGACGATTATCTACGTGTTTTCGATATATAACCCGCTTGGGCAGGTTCCCGTGCCTGCCCTCTATATCTACAAACGCTCCTCCAAGAATGCAATCCCGGTTTCCAGATTGATTTCATGTTCGCCCTGAAAATGATCCAGGACTAAGCGATCGCGGTGTCCTGATGCCTCATAGATTTTCTCTACGTGTTTGAATGCTTGTAACGCATCTGCTTCAATAAAACACATATCGTCCGAACCGATTTGCACCATACATGCCCGTGGTGCTATTAATCCTGCCACGTCTGCGATGTCGCCTGCCTTCCGAAGCCCGAACATAAATTGTGAACCGCAGGTATTCCCACGTCCGCGGTCATTCAATGCGTCTGTCAATGTGCTGAGATAGCAGACGATCACCGCTGCCTTCACTCTTTGATCCAAAGCAGAAATGTAAGTGGTCATCGTACCACCGAAGGAACAGCCCATGCATCCTAAACGACGACTATCGACTTCAGGTCTCGACTGGAGATAGTCCAAACACCGTTGCCCGTCTGAGATATTGAGTTGCAGCAGTTGGTAGCCGAAATACCCAAATGCAAGATAGGCGATGTTGCATCCATCGCGACCAGGTCGGCGCGCCCATTCATCCCGGTCCTTCCGTTCGCCGAAACATCGCCAATCGGGTGCGATCGTTACAAATCCACGCTGTGCCAATTCGACGGCGTATTGTTTCTGATAGTCGTCTACGATGCCGACTGCCCCGTCTTTACCGACTCCGTGTCCGTGTGCACACAAAACCGCTGGTGCCGGGTTTTCTGCGCTTGCGCCTTCCGGGATTAAGACATAAGCGGGTATTGAAGAAAATGGATCTGGGTTAAAGATAATCTTTTCCCGCGTGTAACCATCATGTTGTGTTCGTTCTAAAGTTTCAACTTCCAACGGTAACGCCTCTGGTGAAGGGCCCAAGTCCTTCACGAGATTACGTCGGAATTTCTGTCGCCAGTCTTGCCATCCGGTTTTAGTCGTCCCATTGAATTGGAACGGTGGGGTTGCTTTCAAAAGTTGTTCGACACCTTGCTCTGTTGTCAAAAAACGTTGTGCTGCCATGATTGTGCTCCTTTTGTTGTGATAGACCCCGCCCTAAAGGGCGGGGCTTCCGCAAAGTTATGCGAAAGCATTTGTGGATTTCAGAAGCCGACTGGTGGCTTCAACGGAGCAGCCTACGATTTTGCCAAGCAACACAATAGGGCTTACTTCTCCTAAACCAAAGGAAGCTACCCCTTCCTTGAGAATGTTTAGAGCAGCGTTATGATCGCGGTCAAGAGCCGTATGACAATCAGGACACCTCCATTGACGATCTCCTAACGTAAGAGCCTCATTTTTGTAGCCACAAACACAACAGCACTTGCTCGAAGGGGACCACCGTCCAATCTTCAGAACCGTTTTTAACCGTTTCTGCGATTGGTGGTGGAGTTTCTTTACGAACTCACCGAAAGCAAGATCAGAGACCTGTTTGCCAAATAACGCTTTCATACCCCGAAGGTTCAGGTCTTCAAAGAACATTATATCAAACTTCTGACACAACTCTATCGCAAGTTTCCAATGGTGGTCGGTTCGCTGGTTCACAGTTTTCTTATGAATGCGGAACACGCGCTTGCGACAGCGTTCTTGATTCTTAGAGCCTCTAACCTTGCCGGAATACGCTTTTTGTGCCTTCGCTAAATCATTCGCATTCTGTTTATAGAACATCGGAGACGCATATCGGTGTCCGTCACTGCCAGTCAGGAAGTCTTTGATACCCATATCGAACCCTTCGGCTTTACCCGTCTTAGGTTCAGGTTTGACTTCTCTACATGCTTCTGTGAGGGTGATATATACATCCCCGAGTGCGTCTCGTGTTACTTGGACTTGTCTGATTTTGCCTTCTATACTTCTATGTAAACCGAAGCGATACCAACGTC
>VXZK01000017.1 GCA_009845545.1 Candidatus Poribacteria bacterium | reverse complement strand
TGGGTTGTAACGGTGTTCACCTTCTTTCAATAATTAACGATAATATTTTACATCATTTTTTGCATTTAGACAAATAATTTTTTCGTGGTTGCGAGCGGAGCAGCCGTCAGTAGTCAATTGAATTGCTTATTGGAAAGTGATATAATATAATCAAGTAAGCACGAAAGATAAATTGACAACAAAATATCTAATGGAGATTTTCGTGTGCTGACGGAAGTCTCTCGATTATGACAAATATCGCGAAGGTCTGAAAACCTATGCAGCTGAGCAAACGTAAGAAAATTGTTATTATGAGTCTAATCGGGTTTATTGGAGTTATTATTTTGCTATCCGTTATCTATAACCGAACGGCACTGTGGGAGCCCGAACAACATCTGATCACACTGCTGCCGGAGTCCCCGATCTGCTATCTGACGCTCAAGGAGTTGAAAGGGTTCGTTGAGACTTTTACCCGTAGTGAATTAGGAAAACAGACCGCTAAAATGCCACTCCTCGCCGAAATTCAGGAGCAACGGTGGTGGAGAGAGCTCGTCTTTCAAAAACAGGTTTGGGAATACGAGATGGGCGGCAGACTTGACCTTAAGACAGTCACCGGCTATTTTGGCGAAGAGACGATCCTCGCTATCTACCAGCGCGAAGGAGAATTTACATTTCTCCTCATTACAGCAGTAGGGGCCCAGGAAAAACTGAGCATCGAAGCAATGACGGCAACGGATGCTATCAATCCACGATACAAGCGTATCCAAAACAGATATGGCGAATTCACGATTAACACCATTACAGGGTATCCGCGCGATTTCAGTTATACTTTCATCGGGAGAATCGGGATATTAAGCCTCGATCCTACGCTGTTGATAGAGACGCTTGACATCTATAATACGAGGCTCCCTGAAACGAAAAGCGTCCGGAAAAGACAAGGTTTCCTCGCGGAGCACCCGATGACGACAGAGATTCAGGAAAACTATCGCCAAGACAAAAGCACCGGATACGCAAATATAAAACAGATCGCCTCTGTCCTGAATACTGTTCAATCTAACGCTCTTATTAAACAGATTTATGGAATGTTTGAAGGGACAGACTTCTGGACGTTTAGCAATCGGTATGAGGATGGCGTAATTATTTCACAGCATCATCTCCGCAAACGCATAGACCCTAACCAGAGCAAGCTGCCTGCTGCAGATGACGCAAAACCGTTCCCCGCTTTTCCAGAACGAACTGCCTGTGTCACTACGTTTCCAGTGCCGAATCAGCAGATACGGGAACTCTTCGGCAATGTCGATCTTTCCGAAGTTTTGGGAACAGACATGACTGTGATGTTAGTCGCGCCTGAACCTGATGAAGCCACGGTAGTGCCTTCGTTAGTTCTGCTTGTGCCGACGAAAGCACCGGATGCATTAAAAGCGGTGTTGGATATCGTGAAACAGGGGAAAATTTCTATCGCTGGCAAACCGCTTAAATTCCTTGAACCTCAGGATTACAACGGTGTCGCTGTCCATCCGCTACAACTCCGTCTCAATTTTCTGTTGGCAGTTGCAGGCGGATATGCGATCGTTGATGACTATTTCGTCTTGAGCACAACACTAACAGGATTAAAGTCTGTGATTGATACGCGTACAGGTAAAACGCCTGCTTTGCGTGATATAACCTTCTCTACGGATACGAACGGTGTTCAGGTATTCATTCAGCCCGAGCTGCTTGTACCAGAGTTGAAACGTTTCCTGCCGTTGGTCACGGTGCTTGCTTCTCTTACGGGGCAGGAATTGGATGCCTCCTTGACACGACGTATCGCCGAGAATTTGTTTCCCTTAGAGTCCCTCGGTCCCATTTCTGCTGAGGTGAATTTTGGGGAACGAAATGTAGATGCGGAGGTTCGGATTGTTTTGGAGAAATGATCTGCTCGTTTTGAGCGGATTAATATGACATCCAACAACATTTGTGGTATCCTAATCAATGAGAAAAGAAAAAATAAAGGAGTTTTACCATGGAAAAAGAGATACTCGAAACGATTACCCAACGGTTAGATCGGTTAGAGAAGATCGTAGCAGAGTTGGATCAGAAACTCTCTTTGATTGTTGAGGAAGTGGCGACAGACGTTCCAATGGATCCCGAGACAAGGGCAAAGATGAGGGGAGCTGAAGCCCTAAAAAACAGCAAGCGAGATGCACATATCACCGAAAAAATTTTAGACGAACTGTTTGAAAAATTGGGAATTCCACCTGATTTCGATCCCGGTACTATTGAAGACCTCCGCGAAAGTATGAGACAACACGGTATCCGTGCTGAGGATAACGAGTTTAGTCGTGCAATTATCGAAGAACGGGAGAAGTAACATTGTACTACTTCTATTTCGATGCAAGCGCGCTTGCCAAACGGTATACTGATGAAGTAGGTAGTGATAAAATTGATTTCTTTTTCGATAACGTCCCTTTGGAACGTTTATCATGTTTGGCAATTGGCGCAATGGAAGTCTTTTGGATCTGTGTCCGCAAACAAAACGACGGTCGTATCACAAACCATCAGTTTGAAAGGGCTATTACTCTCTTAAGAGGTGAAGTAATCAATACCCAATCAGATTTCAAAACGATTTCGGTTCCGGATTCACTTGTTTGGGGCTCAATGGATTTGATTGAGACTTATTCTCTTAATAGTGTTGACGCAATGGTTTTACGATCCGCTTTGGACGTGGCAGCTGAACGCCGTAATGTTGGTGATGTGCTGGTACTCGTTGCCTCAGACCAACGTCTGCTCCGAGCTGCGCATGCGGAAGGCTTGCAAATTTTTAACCCTGAACAGGATTCACAACAGACACTCACAGATTGGATAAGTTAACATAATGAATGCAAAAATTGGGATCGGTATTATAAGTTTCGCACACGGACACGCCAACGCCTATTGCAGTCGGATGCAGACGTTTGAGGATGTCCAACTCGTCGCTTGTTGGGACGATAACGTTGAACGCGGCGAAACCGCCGCGTCACAATATGGCATGAATTATTCACCGCATCTCGAAGATATCGTCAACCACCCTGAGATCGACGCTGTAATCGTGACCTGTGAGACGAATCGGCACGCGGAGATAGTGGCGGCGGCAGCGTCGGAAGGGAAACATATCCTCTGTCAAAAACCGATGGCACTGACGTTAGCAGATTGTGATCGGATTGCAGCGGTCGTCGAGAAGACCGGTGTCAAGTTTATGATGGGGTACCAGATGCGGCGCGACCCAGCGAATATCGCAATGAAAGAATTGATTGACAGCGGCGTGTTGGGAAAAATTGGGGTGCTACGCCGCCGACACTGTATCAATGCGTTGTTTAGTGAGGCTTTTGTGACGGGACCCAGTCGCTGGCATATCGACCCCGAGAAAAATATGGGGATGTTCATGGACGATGCCTCGCATGCAACCGATTTTATCCATTGGATGCTCGGTAAACCGACGAGTGTTATCGCTGAAATTGATAACATTTTGACAGATGTTGCACCTGATGACACAGGATTGGCTGTCTATCGATTCGCGGGTGGAGAGATGGCGATTCTACTGAATACGTCTGTGACGCTCGCCGGTGAAAATACGACCGAGATCTACGGGGATCAAGGTGTAGTGATACAGAACTATGGAGATGCTCCCTCGTGTAATATCCCGCGCTCGGCAGATGCCGTTGCACTTAAGTTATATACACGAGACGAACCTACGTGGAAGGATTTGGGTATCCCTATACCAGATGGACACGGGGAACGGATTGCAGGTGTGCCGCGCCCGTTTATCGACTGTCTAAAAAACGACACAGAACCCGATGTTACGGTCGAAGATGGAAGGGTATCTGTGGAGATGGTGTTGGGTGCGTATCGTTCTGCAAAAGAGGGACGACGCGTTACGTTCCCGCTTTAGCGTTTCTTAACCCGCAAAAACCTGTGATTTGCTATGCCCTCACCTATAAACGGCCTGCATTCAGACAACAATCGACAAATATTTATACACCTAAAAAAGATTGAATTCTGCTATAAATAGAGGTATAATATTGATATGGCCCAATATGACGAGATCATAAAGCACTTGTTGGATAGATTCGCTGAAGAATTCGCAAGGCTGGCATTCAAAACGGCTGACGTTGAAGTGATAGCGAAACTTGACACTGAGCAGCAAACTATCAAGGTGCATCGCAACGATATGACCTTTAGGGTTCGGCTCCAAAATGAAGAGGCGATTCTTCATGTAGAAGCACAAACATACGATAGCACGGATAAACCGATGCCGTTTCGTGTGCTGGCGTATGCAAGTACCCTTATGCTCCGTTATGAGATCCCTGTGTATTCGATGGTCTTATATTTAGCACCGAACTCGGGACGCAAGGATCCGGGTGGCTATCACTTTGGCAATGATACGTATGGTTTGCATCACAAGTATCAGGTAATCCGTTTGGCAGATTTAGAGGGTGAAACGTTTTTAGAGATTGCACCGGTAGGTTTATTGCCCTTCATACCGTTGATGAAGCCACCTACCGGAACCGATCCGGAGGTTTGGTTGCGAAGATGTATTGAAAGGACACAAGCTGCCCCAGTCGACAATCAGACACGCGGGACACTGTTTTTGGCGTTGTCAACATTCGGCAGTTTAGTTTATAATCCTAACGTTTTTCAGAAATATATATCGGAGGCGATGATGCAAGAATCCCCTTTTTACCAACTTATAATACAGCGCGGTATTGAACGCGGTATTGAGCAAGGTGCCCGCGAAGTTTCAATTGAAAATATCTTGTCCGCGCTGACTATCCGATTTCCACACAGCGATATAGAACCCGTGAGACCTGCACTTGAGACTATTCTGAGCCGTGATAGGCTTGATGATCTTCATCGCGTGGCAATCCAGGCACCAAATTTTGAGGCGTTCTTACAAATGCTAAACGCATAACAGAACGGACGCACGCCTCCTTTCTAAAGTAACGACACGGAACCCGATGTTACGGTGGAAGATGGACGGGTTTCGGTGGAGATGGTATTAGGCGCGTATCGTTCCGCACAAGAGGGACGACGTGTTAAGTTCCCGCTTTAGCGTTTCTCAACCCGCAAAAACCTGTGATTTGCTGTGCCCTCACCCATAAACGGCCTGCATTCAGACAACAATCGACAAATATTTATACACCTAAAAAAGATTGACAAAATATGGATCTTATGTGTGAGTAGGGATAAGAGATTGAAGTGCATACGCTTATTTAGACCACAATTTCGGAAAGTTAAGACAAGTTTTTTCGTTGAAATTCGATAGGTGTCAAATACGCTAACGCTGAATGCGGGCGTTTCTGGTGATACACCTGTGTGATAAAATGCCCAATGCGTTCTCTCGCTTCATGGATGTCCTGATAGTCGTTGAGGTGAACTTCTTCTTCCTTGAGGGTTCGGATCAACCTTTCAGCGTATCCGTTCTCCCAAGGACATCCTCTGCGAGCGACTGAAATCTGAATACCGTGTGCTTTGAGTCTTGAGAGATAAGCACTTGAAAGATACTGTACGCCTTGATCGGAGTGATGCATCTCCGGAACCCTGTCGTCTAAAGCTTGCTCTAAGGGTTCTAACGTCAGAGATTGCGTCAAGTGTTGACTGAGGTTCCAGGCTCTTATCATGCGTGTGAAGACATCCATGAGCAGCGCGACATAGATGAAGCGGTGCTTGAGGCGGACGTAGGTGATATCGGCCACCCAGACCTGATCGCATCGACAGACCTCAAGCGTCTTGAGGTGATTCCGCCAGGGCTGCAGACCGTCATATGAAAACGCTGAAGACTTTGAGAAGAAGTTTGATATTAAGTTACCGAAAAACATCAAGCAACTGCTTGACCAACCAAGGAATCAATAAGACGTTATCGCTCATGTAAAGAGTAAGTGTTAACGGAAATTTTAACCCTCGTTCGCTCATTTATAGTAAACTTTAGAATTAATAGGACACTCCACACCGGTTCGGTTAGGAAACCGAACCTACCGGGGGGGAGGAAAGTGTCTCTTTATTTTTCGGTTTCACTATAAAGACTGTGTGCTAACGAACATGTCAAATCCACGTGTTGACTGCTTTCAGAAAAACAAGCGAACATACTTTTGACATGAGGTAGGACTTACGCAAAGTTGACGACAATTGAAGGATTTTCGATCTCTTTTCGCATG
>VXZK01000370.1 GCA_009845545.1 Candidatus Poribacteria bacterium | reverse complement strand
GGCGAAATAGTTACACTTTTTTCAAAAAAAAATCAAAAATGCTAAAACCCAATTCTACATTTGTTGAAGTCGTAGCAAGTTTTGTGCCAATACCGTAAGAAGATACAGCATTTGTATCAGAAATTCTGCCAAAGATGCCCAAAATACAGTTACACAACTTAGTTATCCGTAAGGGGATCCACCTTCACTTTTTTTCATAAATCACAGTTGAATCCGCTTGTCGTTTCCCTTCCTATTGCCAGTACGCAAAAATTGTTGTATTTTAGTGTATCTCAGCAACTATCGGTTTTGCTGTTCATCAAGAGAATACCCTTTGGCGTTTATACGGTACATATCTGCCTATTTTTTACGCGATCAAGGTGGATTTTCGCGCAATACTTTGTGACCTCGGTAAATGCGATTTGAAAGCGGACCATAACCTTGACTTTAGCGGGTTTTGAGGGTATAATATATTAATCAGATGTTCCAACCGCAATAGACATACCGCTCCCAAGAGCGGCGGTCTCTGTAACACGCCCAAAATAGGACACATATGGTTAATACGGTATAAAATATGAAGCATTCAGATCCTCCTTTAAAAGAAGATATCAACAGCACTGCCGATACAAACTTCATCCGTCAAGAGATTAAAAAAGACCTCCAGACAAATAGATATGAGAGTCGGGTGCATACCCGATTCCCTCCAGAACCGAGTGGTTACCTCCATATCGGGCACGCCAAGGCTATCTGTATTAGTTTCGGCATCGCCGAAGATTATGACGGACTTTACAATTTAAGATTCGATGACAGCAACCCCCTCACAGAAGAGAGTGAATACGTAGAAGCGATTAAGCGAGATGTCCGGTGGCTCGGATTCGATTGGAAAGATCGCGAATACCACGCCTCTGACTATTTTGAGACGCTTTATGCGTATGCGGTTAAGCTCATAGAAAAAGGAAAAGCCTACGTCTGTGATCTGACCCCGGAGGAAATGCGCACTTACCGTGGCACCTTAGTCGCCCCTGGGACAAACAGCCCTTACCGTGACCGATCGGTTGAGGAAAACTTAGTGTTGTTCCAAGGGATGCGTAACGGCGAATTCCCAGACGGTGCCCGCACACTTCGCGCAAAAATTGATATGTCAAGCCCGAATCTAAATATGCGTGACCCTGTGATGTACCGCGTCCTGCGCGCCCATCACTATCGCCACGGCGACGATTGGTGCATCTATCCGACCTACGATTTTACACACGGACAATCCGATTCCATTGAAGGCATTACGCACTCACTATGTGATGTGAATTTTGAGGATCACCGTCCGCTCTACGACTGGTTCTTAGAATCATTAGAGATTTATCGGCCTCGGCAGATTGAATTCGCACGACTGAATCTTACCTATACCGTTCTGGGTAAACGGAAACTTCGGGTGCTGGTAGAAGGTGGGCACGTCAGTGGTTGGGATGATCCGAGAATGCCGACACTTGCAGGGATGCGCCGCCGTGGATACACGCCTGAATCTATCCGAGATTTTTGTAACCGCATCGGCGTTTCAAAGGCTGATAACCTCATTGAGATGGGGCAACTTGAGTATTCTATCCGAGATGATCTGAACCGTCGCGCCCCACGCGTCATGGCAGTTCTCGATCCGGTTAAGGTGATTATCGATAACTACCCAGAGGGGCAAGTCGAGATGTTTGACGCGGAAAATAACCCCGAAGATGAGAACGCAGGCACACGGAAAATACCATTTTCACGAGAAATTTACATTGAACGTGAAGATTTTATGGAAGATCCGCCTCGAAAATTCTTCAGATTAGCACCCGGACGAGAGGTACGACTGAAGCACGCCTATTATGTCCAATGCGAACGCGTCGTTAAAGATGAAAGCACCGGTGAAATCGTTGAGATACACTGCACCTATGATCCAGAAACACGTGGCGGCTGGTCCGAAGATGGACGCAGAGTTAGGGGGACATTGCATTGGGTCTCTACTGAGCACGCCGTTGACGCTGAGGTCAGACTTTACGATTCGCTGTTTACAGAACGTGAACCGGAAAGTGCGGCAGAAGGCGAAGACTGGATACAGTTCCTGAATCCGGATTCCTTAGAGATTCTAAACAATTGCAAAGTTGAACCGAGTCTCGGTGATGCACTACCCGAAAGTCGGTATCAATTCCTTCGGATGGGCTATTTTTGTGTTGACTCGGATACAACGCCGGAGAAATTGGTTTTTAATCGTACAGTACCGCTGAGAGATACTTGGGCAAAGATCCAGAAGGGGCAGAAATGAACGATACACCAAGCGTGCCATCGGTTTCCGGTGCGACAGATACGGTCCGCGTCCGGATGGCACCCTCGCCTACCGGTTTCTTACACATCGGTGGCGCACGCACAGCACTGTTCAATTGGCTATTCGCCAAACATCATAACGGCACATTCATCCTCCGAATCGACGATACGGACACGGCACGTTCCACTGATGAATCCATGCACGAGATTTACGATGCGCTGAAATGGTTGGGCATCCATTGGGATGAACAGTATGTCCAATCGGAGCGAAAAAGCATCTACGAGGGTTACGTCGAGCAATTGCTTGAAAGTGGTAATGCCTATCATTGTTATTGCACACCTGAAGAACTTGAAGAGATCCGCGCACAGGCTCGTGCCGATAAGCTAACTCGTTCCTACGATGGAAGGCACCGACACCTGACATCGGAAGACGTAGAACGCTTTGTTGCCGAGGGCAGAAAGCCTGCCGTTCGCATAAAGATGCCTGACACACCGATCCTTGTTGAGGACATCGTGCTCGGTTCACGCAGTATCGATCCCGATACCTTAGAGGACGAAGTAATTGTCCGTTCCAACGGGATGCCGAACTATAATCTCACCTCAATTATCGACGATGCGGAGCTGCAGATAACACACGTCATTCGGGGGACAGAGCATCTCAATAACACACCGAAGCAGATTGCAATTGCGAATGCCCTCGGTTTGAAGGTTCCACAGTTTGCACATATTCCATTGGTGCTGGATAGTAGTGGCAGAAAGATGAGCAAGCGCCATCACGGTGATCTCGTTGCTGTAAACCGCTACCGTGAGCAGGGGTATTTACCTGAAGCGGTGCTGAACTTCGTTGTCCGACTCGGTTGGTCCTATGATGACAAACAAGAGATTTTCTCCGTTGATGAACTCATAGAAAAGTTCGATCTCGCACGGGTCGGCAAAAGCGGCAGCGTCTTTGATATTAAGAAACTTGAATGGCTCAACTCCCATTACATAAATCAACTCAGCGTTTCGGCACGGACAGACGCAGTGATCCCGTTCTGGCAGGAAGAAGGCTTAATCGATTCAACGGAGAAGCGCGACTGGTTGGAAAATATTGTGGAAGCGGTCGGTGAACGCCTCACAACATTTCAAGACATTATTCCACAGACCCGTTATTTTTTTACCGATGCATTTGAATATGAACCGAAAGCGGTTAAGAAATGGTGGGGCGGTTCAGAGGAAAAGAGAGAGAAAACCGCCGAGATTCTGACGAACCTTTTACAGATTTTGGAAGAAGTCCCTTTGTTTGACGTAGAAACCATTGAAACGACAATTTGGAAATACACAGATGAGAACGATATCAAACGCGTCGCAGCGATGCAGGCATTGCGGATTGCACTGACGGGGACATCGTTCGGACCGAGTCTCTTTGATATTGTTGCCCTGCTCGGCAGAGACGAGGTTTTAAAGCGAATCCCAAGAGCGATAGCACATCTATAAGGCACTGCATAGCGGCGTGAAAAACGCCTCACTCATTTTGGGGCGTTAAGGAGAACGCTCATGGCAGGGAAACTCGCAATACACGGTGGCAAACGGACGATCCCAGATGGATTAATTCAACCGTGGCCACAGGTTACCGAATCCGACAGAGACGCGATTGCCGAGGTCATCGCATCCGAAAGAATTACGGAACAGCAACGGGTCCAATCCGAAGGGCTCGCCAAGGAATGGACGGAATACATGGGCGTTCAGTACTGTATTCCTGTTAACAGCGGCACCGCTGCGCTGCACCTCTGCGTCGCCGGGGTCGGCATTGAACCGGGTGACGAGGTTATCATTCCCGCCTTCACTTTCTGGGCAACTGCGGCAGCTGTGCTCCATCACAACGCTATCCCCGTTTTTGTGGATATCGACCCGGTGACCTATTGTATTGATCCAAATGAGATTGAGGCAAAGATTACCGAAAGAACGCGAGCGATTTTGCCGGTGCATATTCACGGCATGCCTGCCGATATGGACCCAATCCTTGCTATTGCTAAAAAGCACAATTTAAAAGTCATTGAGGACGTTGCGCAAGCGCACGGGGCGCGCTATAAAGGTAAACTGTGTGGTGCTTTCGGTGATGCAGCAGGATATAGTACACAGGCATCAAAAACGCTCAGCAGCGGTTGCCAAGGCGGTCTATTCACCACAGACGATGAGGAAACTTATAAACGCGCGGCGTTGTTACAGTATTTCGGGGAGATCGTCGTGCCGGGCAGAGAACGTGAGGAGCAGGAATACAACGCGTATGGGCTCGGATGGATGTATCGCGGCGATATGTTCAGTCAGGCATTCATCCGTAGCCAGCTCAAACGACTTGATGCGAACAACGCACTGCGTATCGAGAATTGCAACTATCTCACGAAGCATCTTAGCGAACTTGATGGCATCGAAACACCTTTTACACCAGAGGGATGTGAACCGGTATATTACAACTACGTCGTCGGTTTTAATCCGGAAGCGTTGGGGTTAGACATTTCAGCACGCACCCTGCGTGAGAAGTTACAGGAAGCCCTACGCGCGGAAGGTGTCCCGACGGGACAATGGCAACGGTTACCCGTGCCATCGCAAGAGATTTTCCAGAATCAAGTCGGTTACGGTACAGGTTGCCCGTGGCGATGCAACAATTCGACGGTTGAATACAAGACTGAGGACTATCCGAAAGCTGTTGAATTCATTGACTCCCACTGCTACGTCTTTGATGTCAATCCGCCCAACGATTTTGGGTTGATGTCCTATTATGTTGAAGCGTTCTACAAAGTGATGGAGCAACTGGATGCCGTGCTTGATGCGCCAGAGACCACCTAAACTGTATCAATTATTTCCTTGAAACCGACAATATTTCATGATACACTATAGAAAAATGAAACCAAGGGTCTACCTTGAAACCACCGTTATCAGTTATCTGGTAGGTAGACCAAGTAACGATCCAACGTTAGCGTCTTGGCAACAGATAACTCGGCAGTTGTGGGAGAACTATACGGATAGATTCGCATTTGTGATTTCACCAATAGTTCTCGCCGAGGTAAGTCAGGGTAATCCAGAGGCAGTGCAGCGGCGGCTTGAAGTATTATCGCATCTAACGGTATTGGAAATATTATCGGAAGCTGATATACTCACACAGAAATTGCTTGATGCCGGTGCAGTACCACAAAATTTCCGGTCTGATGCAGAACATATCGCTATTGCTACAGTACATCAGGTTGAATATCTCGCGTCGTGGAATCATAAGCATATTGTGAATGCCAATAAACGTGAGTATATCAATCAAGTCTGTAGAGAAGCAGGTTTCAAACCAACAACTATCTGCACACCGACAGATTTAATAGGGGAATTTCAGATGAAAGAAGAAGATTTTGAAAACTATACAGACCCCATCCTTGAAGAATGCTATCGAATGAAAGAAGAATTCAACGCCCAATTCAACTCCGTTGAAGAGCTCTCCGCGCATTTGCGAAAAGTTCAAGAGGAATGCCGACGGAAAGGTATGAAGGTTGTTTCGTATTATGTGCCACCGGAGAAGCGTAAACAAAAAAAAGAAATCAACTGCGATGCCACACGACAAAAATCTTCAACAGAAAACACTTCAAGGGGCAAAAGTCAATAATTGCTAAAGTTTGGATAGTTTCTGTCTATTTGATGTTGAGTTTTCAAGGGAAGGTCTATTTTCTGTGAGTTTTGCTCATAGGAGAACGGAGCGAAAAACGCAGCACTCCAGCGGAGTACTATGTCTATAAAAAGGTGGCAACTTGCGTTATTACGTTATTACAATGAAACGAAAATAAAAACACATTTTCCTCTCCAACAGGCGAGGTTTCCTAACCTTGCCGGTGCACAGAGTTCAATTAATTTTAAACTTCACTATAGTTTTCATTCCTTAGGTACGGAAACAAAAAATAACCTTGACTTTTTGTGCCAAAAATGTTATCATATATTTGTCAAGGTAAATTATGTTAACCAAGCATGGGGAGGGAATCCGTACTCCGCAAAAAACACGAAATTACGTCACATTCCGATGCCACACGTGGATTCTGCACGTCACAGTGACGTTTTAAACGTCCCTTTAAACGTCACATTAAAGCCTATCTGAGTGACCTCTGGATCTCGACTTCCTTGACGAAAACCGAAAATTAAATAACCCAGCATAACACGGTAAACAGACTTGACAAACGATAAAAAATATCGTATAATTTGCATTAATAATTAAGTGATTTAATCTTGCCTTATCTCAATGCTTTATCCTCTTTAGAGGCATTGATTTGCGTGAGACAACACTCCAGAAACAAATTTCAGTTTGGACCTCCTTGCCCCGAGAACGCCCATTCCATAAGATCTTCTAACAAAGGAGAATAACCATGCGAACGATCCCACAAGCTCGGTTCACTGAATTCCTAAGTGACATTGAACCGAGCACCACAACTAAAAACGATGCCGCTTCTGCCCATACCACACTACGAGATTTTCTTAAAAACGAAGAGGATTTCAAAGAATACCATGAAGACACCTTTTTATCAGGGTCTTACAAGCGCGATACGGCTATCCGACCACAAAAAAGGGAAGATGAGACAGAACGTCCTGATGTTGATATCATTGTTGAGACAAATCACACTCGTGAGGATGCAGCGGAAGAGGTTATAGACCTTCTCTATAACACATTGGCAAAAAAATATACAGAAATTCGCCGCCAAGACCGGTCAGTAGGCATAGAAACCAACAAAGCGGACATGGATGTTGTACCAGTTATCAAACATGATGGCATTTATTTTATCCCTGACAGAAAACTGGGAATCTGGCTCCCCACAAACCCTCCTGGGCATACAACAGTGTTATGAATGGAATTCACCAAATGCTTATGTTCCAACAGTCCTCATAAAAACTTAGAAATCCAAATTCCAGGCTATTAAACATTACAGTTTATGTACTGCCATCGGAAATTTGGGCCATCGTCTCAACCAAGATTGTGACATAATAACAATCTCAGTGACAGGAGTATCCGATGGCCAAGCGAAAAAGATTCATTGCTGAGTTTAAAGCATCAGTTGTTCTTGAAGCACTTGACAATGAAAGTTCACAAGCGGAAGTGTGGGGTTCTCCGACATAACCTCAGCGAAGATCAACTCTCAAAGCGGAAGCACTAATTCGTTTTGTCATGACATAATCGAAAAAGGAATCTTGGAGATTGGGCATACATGCCAACACTAAACTGGATCGGAAAAGAAGCCGTCATCAACCACCACGATGAGGTACCGATACACACGCTCACGCACGACCCTGATCGCTCTTTAGGTGTCGAGAACGAACCGATCGGCACCGGTAATCTCCTCATCGAAGGCGATAACCTTCTTGCCCTCAAAGCACTCCTAC
This sequence comes from Candidatus Poribacteria bacterium, assembly GCA_009845545.1. Classification (GTDB taxonomy): domain Bacteria; phylum Poribacteria; class WGA-4E; order WGA-4E; family WGA-3G; genus WGA-3G. The sequence goes on along the minus strand of VXZK01000370.1, from coordinate 29,640 downwards.
CTTATTATGCTGGTAAGGTCAAATGCATCTACATTGATCCGCCTTATAATACAGGCAACGAAAATTGGATTTACAACGATAATGTCAACAACCCAACCATCCGGAAATGGCTCGGAAAAACTGTTGGCAAGCTCTCTGAAGATCTCTCCCGACATGATAAATGGCTCTGTATGATGTACCCTCGCCTCTGCCTCATTCATCAGTTTCTTCGAGAGGATGGTGTGATTTTCATCTCAATTGATGATAATGAAGTGCATCATTTACGAATGCTAATGGATGAGATTTTCGGAGAAAAGAACTTTTTTGCAATTCTCACAAGAAGAGCAATGCACACCGTGCGTAACTCCAGTAAAGATTTTAATCACAATGCTGACTACACCTTGGTTTATGCCAAAGAAAAATCATGGTTTGGTGAAGACAAAAGTCGATATATTCGTTACATTACTGATAAATCAAAGAAATATCCTCATGATGATAACGATGGTAGAGGTAAATATAAACTTGATCCACTCAGTGCACGAAACTATTACGAACCATACACATTCACCTTTGAAAATGGCGTTGAATGGTCCCCGCCTTCAGGACGTTATCCAAGTTATTCGCAAGATACATTACGTAGGATGGAACGCGAGGGTCGCATTGATTTCTCTGGGAACGAACCGCGGGCAAAACGCTACCTCTCTGAGGTACAAGAAGGACAACCACCAGACGTATTCCTCTCACCAGAAATCGTAGGTTTCAACAAAGAAGGCACAACTGAACTTCGTAATATATTTGGTGAAGGCGGTGTTTTCCCCCAACCCAAGCCTGTAAAATTTATTAAGTTTTTGCTGGAACTGCTACGCAGTAAAGATGCCATTATCCTTGACTCCTTCGCTGGCAGTGGAACAACGGCACACGCGGTTATGGAACAAAACCGTGAGGATGGCGGTAGTCGGCGTTTCATTTTGGTTGAGGTAGAGCCGAAAATAGCCCGTGAAATTACGGCTGTCCGTCTTGAACGTGTCAGTGAAGGCTATACCTATGAGCAGAAGGGTAGACTACAACATGTATTCGGCACTGAAGGCACATTTTCTTATTATCACGTAGGCGAAACTTTCTTGGAAAAACAGGAAATTCCGTTTAGTGAAATGGCGCAGTTACTCTTTTTCAAGGAAACGGGAACCCCGATGGCGGTAAACACTGTAGTATCCCTTGTGGAGGGAGATAGCCCATCGTATGGTGCTTGTAATGCTGCTGAAAGATACAAACGTGCCTTTTTAGGAAGCGCGGACGGTGTCGGTGTCTATCTGCTTAACAGTGAAGACATCCTTACCGAGGATCTCATAGATCACTTACCACCTCATAATGGTAGCAGGGTCATCCATTGTGGTGGCACCCAACTCACCGAAGCTACCTTAAAACAGTTGGGCATTACCTTTCGTCAAATGCCTTACAACCTTGTATAGGAGCAGCAGTAGGCAACTTGTCGGATGGAATTGTATCCCCGATGTTTTTATGACTTTGCAGGTTGACAAATTGGGTTGGATGTCGTATCCTATTCTCTGAACACGGATTTACAAGATTATAGAATTTTCAGGATTAGGAGCAATCTTATGCTTCATGCATTAGAATTAGAAAATTTCAAAGCCTTTGGAAAACGTGCACGCATTCCGTTTGCCCCAATAACACTGATTTTTGGCGAAAACAGCGCGGGAAAGAGCACAATTCTGCAAGTACTTTATCTCCTCAAACAGACGATGGAGAGCCGAGAGTCAGATGCTCTCTTACTCCCTCGAACTGAAAATGGCATTGTAGATCTCGGCAGTTTTCAGGAGATGCTTTTCGACCACGACTTGGAACGGACGCTCTCAATTCGGGTGGACACCGATTTGGCTCGGAAATTAGGGATTGAATTTAGTTTCAAAAGACCCTCTCTTGAGGAAGAAGTTCTTTTAGACCAAATTGACATTTATGATGGTAAATCATCCAAGTGTCTCGTCAAGTTTCAACCATTGGGATCAACTGAAAAACCTAAAGAATTCGAGAGGAGAAGGTTTCTCAGTAATTCACGAAGTATTTCGGTTTCAAAATTGGCTGCAGTAAAATGTGTTTGGTTAGCAGAAGCAATGGAGTATTGGATTCCGGAGTTTGAATGGTATATAGACAATAAGGAAAAGATACGTAACCTACTTGAGGAAAAATTGGTAGACTTGAAACAGCACAGTGAGGGAATTCAGGAAGGAGCCAACTCTTTCAAAGATGATATGAAATTTTTATTATCAAATTTTGATTTGGAAACCTATGTTTCCAGACGGCGCAATGAAGAGATGAACACAGTTTTAGATATACAAGGTTTTTTTCCAGTTGAAATTATGACTGGTAAAAGAAGTGCTTGGATAGATGAATTCCGATTTTTCTTTCATCGTCAGTCTGATGAGTTTATTATATTTGATGTCGCTCAATTAGTTATGTTGGCGGCCAGTACATTGGGCCGAACTTTAGAGGCTCTTTTTCCTATGGGACCTTTTCAAAGACCTCCGGAAAGATGGTACATCTTCAGAGGAACTAGCCCTCAGGATGTCGGATACCAAGGGAATTTACTTCCAGATCTACTCCTCCGTCGTCCTGAGCTAGTTGAAGAAACCAATGAATGGCTGAAAAAACTCAACACAGGCCATAAACTCACGGTAAAATCAATGGAGGCTAATTCGGGTGATCTATTTGAGGTGAGATTCATAGATACGCGTAGAAAGGACCCTGTAAGTGTAGCACTTCCAGATGTAGGTTTTGGCATTAGTCAACTCCTCCCTTTTGTTGTCCAGAGTTTGGTTTCAGAGGGGCAAATTATTTCCATTGAACAGCCTGAAGTTCACGTGCATCCAAGGTTACAAGCGGATCTCGGGGACCTTTTAGCCGCAGCAATTAAAAAAGAGAACCCAAATCAATTCCTCATCGAGACCCATAGTGAACATCTGATTTTACGTTTGCAACGTTTAGTCCGCCAAAAGCAAATCGAACCAGAGGACATATCGGTTATCTATGTCAGTCGTCGGTCTGAGGGAGCGAAAGCAGAACGTTTACATCTTGATGAGGCAGGCGATTTTATTGATGACTGGCCCGGCGGATTTTTCTTGGAACGCCTTCGGGAACTGTAATAACAGAAGGAGTTAAGTTAATGCTAATGAGTGCAGTGCTTGATCCTTCTGCATTTGATGCCGAGGATTTTAATGATCTTTATAGGATTCAAGCGGAGGATTTCTTGCAAGGGATATGGAGAAATGGAGTGCTGATTGTTGATTCAGAAAGAAAATTACAAGAGGAACTCTTCAAAAAGGCTGCATCGCTTCCAATTAAGGGCAATCGATTGAGAACTTTACTCACCGACCTCCTAAAAGAGAAATCAAAACGAGTCACTGTGCCTTCTGTTTTGCCAAGTAATATATCATCAAGGGATCTTTTGGACTTAACGTGTCATCTGAAAAGAGATACCGAACCGGATGGTTTGATTGTAGGGAACGAAAACTTTGAAAAACTAAGATTTGACCCAGAACATAGGCATGGCATTGTTCCTTTATCTGAATACCGCGACAGCAATTTTGAGGAAGAACGTCAAAGGTATTGCGACGGATTGGGACCAATAGATACACTCGCCAGATCGGAAGTGGATGAGATCGTCATCCGTTCAGCCCGTTTCTCAAAATGGTTGAAGCTTTATGATGCATACATTGGAACAGGAGAGAATACGAGCCATTTCCGAAAAGGTATTGAATACATTTTATCGCTCTGGCGTGAACACGGTTTTTTCGCATCTCAGCAAGGTGTTGGAAGCGTGGAAATATTTACGTGTCCTGCTGAGCAGATTCGGGACGATGAGACAGATTCTGCCAAAGAAAGCAAATTAGAGCGGAATCAGGAAAATTACCAAAAAGTTGTCCGCGAACTCGTAGAGCCATTAAATGAAGACTTTCCTTGGCCGATAAGGTTATCTGTGAAAGACGATCCCGATGGTATCTTTCATGCAAGGTATTTAGAGACGCAGCACGCTATTATCCGAATCGATCACGGCTTTGATCTCTTCAAGCCAAATGGTGAGTTTCGGAGAAATTTTTTTACGCTAAATATGATGGAGAGCTCACACTTGAGGGAATGTCGCAATTTGCCGGATGCTTCCGTTTAATGTCATGTTCTGACAAATGCGCAAAATAATCTAATCGCAGATAAGATACAGGTGAACCCAATGACACCAAATAGAAAAAAAATAACGTCTCAACAGTTCAGCGACTGGGTTGTGTCTATTGTCAATGAAGATATATTCATATCGCGCGAACGACTCACCGCGCTCCTTGCAAAGAACAGCCCGCACGAGGCACTTGAAGACGAGTTTCGAGAGTTCTTCAACGGCTATTATGCGCTCGCCTTAGAATTGGAAGAGCATGAGGAGTCTGTTCTTGAGATCATAAAGACTACTGATGCCCTGGCACATCTGAAACATCGGGTTTCTGCTGTAGAAGCGCAACGGAGAAGTTCACCTTTAGGGCGTGAAGCGCGGCGACTGGGGTTATCCTTAGATACTGACCCTGTGCCAGAGATAAAGGTGGCAGCATTATCTGTTGATGACTTCCAAACTTTCATGCGGACACTCGGAAATTGGCAGCTTTTTGCATCGCGGGAACGTCTCGTTAAGTTAATGGGAACGGAAAAGTCTATTGAAATAGCGGAACGTCTACGTGCTGAATTCTATGAGTTTTTTGTCTGTTATTTGGAAATGGAACTGTTTCTTGAGAATTATGATTACGACCCTGACGATGGATTGGAATTGCGACCAGAATTCATTGAAGAATTAGAACGCGAAGACGAATATATCCGGTCTGGCGGTAAAATGTATACACTTGAGGAGGTTGCCGAAGAATTAGGAATCGACTTGAAATGTATGAATTGATATTGGCCTCAAGTGCCAGGCGGGATTTGCAGCGTTTGGATGCCAAAATTCAGAGGCAAATTCTTAGGTAGTGTTTACATTTTGGCTCTGGATCCAGTCACGGTAAGGCTTCCATAGTTCTGAAAAGTACATTTGATCTATAGACGCAAATTCCGGTAGATACTGACTGCCCGACGATTTTGATGATGAAATGTAAACACAACGTATAAATAATTCTAACTCCCCAACACGAAAAATAAAAAAATGCACCTACCGCTCAAAGAATACCAAGAACGTACGCTTGAAACATTAACGGAATACTACCAAAAATGCCTGCGGTATGAGAATGCCAACACCGCGTTCTACGACCTTACCCAGCGACCTTATGCCGCCGTTGAAGGCTTACCCGGTATGCCTTATGTCTGTCTTAGACTCCCTACGGGCGGTGGTAAAACTTTCGTTGCGTGCCACGCTGTCGGGATTACTGCCTCTGAACTCTTAAAGACTGAAAGTCCGATTGTGCTTTGGTTGACCCCTTCAAATGCCATACGCGACCAAACACTCAAAGCCCTTAAAGAACCCGATCATCCGTACAGAGATGCTTTTAGATCTGCCGGTCACAACGTGGAGATCCGTACTGTTGGCGAGGCCCTTCATCTGCAACCCCACATTCTTAATACAAAAATCACGATTATTGTCTCCACGATGCAAGCGTTCCGCGTTGAAGATACAGAGGGACGCAAGGTTTATGAAGATTCAGGCGCGCTAATGGGACATTTCGCAAACCTTTCAGACGATATCCTTTCAGAACTTGAGAGCGACAACGGTAAACCCGCCTATTCACTCGCAAACCTCTTATGCGTCAAACGTCCGATCATCATCGTTGATGAAGCGCATAACGCCCGGACTCCACTCTCTTTTGAAACGCTTACCCGTTTCAATCCATCTGCAATCATTGAATTCACTGCGACACCCGATATGGAGCAAAACCCTTCCAACGTTCTCTATACCGTCTCTGCCGCTGAACTTCAAGCGGAAGACATGATCAAAATGCCGATTCAGTTAGAGACTATACCGGAGTGGAAACGGCTACTCGCTGCCGCCATTACACAACGCAGCGCGCTTGAAATAGATGCCGAGAAAGAACGGGAAGAGACAGGTGAATATATCCGTCCTGTTATGCTCATTCAGGCGCAGCCGAAAAATAAAGACCGAGAGACTTTAACTGTCGAAGTCGTTGAGAGATGCTTACTTGAAGAACACAACATTCCAGAAGAGCAGATCGCGCGTGCCACAGGCGAAGACAGAGGACTTGACGATGTTGACATCAACGATCGAAAATGTCCAATTCGTTACGTGATTACTGTTCAAGCGTTGCGAGAAGGGTGGGATTGCCCGTTTGCCTATGTCCTCTGCTCTGTCGCTGAAATGAGATCTTCTACTGCTGTTGAACAGATATTGGGTAGGGTCATGCGTCTCCCGAAGGCACAGCGAAAGAAACAGGAATCGCTCAATAGTGCTTACGCTTTTGTTGCATCCCAAAATTTCTACGAAGCTGCCTCTGCCTTAACCGATGGGCTTGTCCAGAATGGATTTGAGAAGCAGGCAGCTGCCGAGCTTATTCGTCCTACGGAAGAGCAGCAAGATGAGTTACCGTTCTTTGAAGGTATGACACAGTCTGATACTGAGCCCACGCCCGCTGAACGTGGTAAAATTTTTAAGGTGCCTAAATTAATGGTCCAAGGGGAACAGGGGCACCTTGAGTTTGAAGAGTCACGATTTTTACAAACCCCGTGGCAGTTGTCTGAATGTGACGCTGAACTCACTGAAGAAGAGTTTCCATCCGAATTTAACACGGGGGAGCGCGGCGAAATAGGGCTTTCTCAAGAGGGTAGAGTAGAGATGCGTTTCTTGGGGCAACTCCATCAACAGATGTCTTTTCTCGCACCAGATGACAACTGGGATGCCACACACCTCGCAAACTGGCTCGATAGAACCATTAAACATCTTGATATTTTACAGCGTGAATCTTTGCCTTTTCTGCAACGGTTAGTCAAGTATCTTGTTGAGGAGCGCAGCATTCCAATAGAGGTCCTCATCCGCAATAAATATGCTTTGAAGGATGCCGCTGCGGCAAAAATTGATAGCCATCGCCAAAATGTGCACAAAACTGCCTACGAAAGCTACCTTCTGCCTGAATGTGCAACTCCGGTTGTGGTTTCACCGGACCACTGCTTCTCCTTTGAACCACACAGTTATCCCTACAACACCCGTTATACAGGGCATTATCAATTTCAGAAGCACTACTATCAACACGTCGGCGATTTGAAGTCGGAGGGTGAAGAATTCAAATGCGCGGAGTTCATTGACAGGTTGCCTGAAGTTAAATTTTGGGTGCGAAATCTTGAACGCCAACCCAAGTTTTCCTTCTGGCTTCAGACTGCAACGGATAAGTTTTATCCTGACTTTGTATGTCTTTTAACCGACGGACGTTACCTCATTGTTGAATACAAAGGTGACCATCTCTGGTCTGCCGACGATGCAAAAGAAAAACGTGAAATCGGTGGGCTATGGGAGGCGCGTAGCGATGGAAGTTGCTTGTTCATCATGCCCAAGGGACCTGATTTTGATGCCATTCGAGCAAAACTTTCCCAAAATCTTGATTGAAGCAAAACCAGTTACATCAGGACTTACGCAATTTTGACTGCAGCCCGTTCTGTTAGATGAGAATTTCTGGAAAACACAGCGGTCTCCTGCCACAAACTGGGAAGTTTGTGCTACAAAAGAGCAGCATGCGTAAGTCCTATTACATGAAAACAAGGAGATAACTTGAACAGTAAAAAAATCATAACATTCGCGTTTGTATCAGCTATTGTTGTGTTAATTGTGGGTTTTATAGGTTGTGAACGGGTCCAGCAGATTGTCCAACCTACCGTGCCACAGATGGAAGCGGTTGACGGAGAAATTTTAGTCGGTGCTGTCTACCCTATGACAGGACCATCCAGTTTGGCAAGCTCTCCGTTAGAATACGGTATTGAACTCGCTGTTTCAGAGATTAACAATTCACAACACAGCCACGTGAAAATCAAACTCATCACGGAGGATGGTCAGAGTACCGTAGAGGGCGCGGTTGAAGCTTTTAACCAACTGATTCATGAAGATAAAGTTTCTGTAATCCTCGGTCCGGGATCCTCAAGTCAGGCACAAGAGGCTTTTCCGATCGCGCACCAGAATCAGGTCGTAGCGATTAGCCCTTCCTCAGCCGCTTCTGGCTTGAGCGCAATTAGCGATTTTGTTTTCCGAACCAATCTGACCACGGGTGTACTTATCCCGAACGGGGTCAGAGTGACACAGGAGAAACTCGGGTACCAAAAAGTGGCTACGTTATTTGATGAGGTTGATCTCTTTTCCCGGACCAGCGATGCGGAGTTGAGGGAAGCACTTACCGATAACGGTGTTGAGATTCTCACGGCGGAGAGCTTCCAAACCGACGAGACTGACTTATCCACCCAATTCACTCGCATCAAAGCATTGAATCCGGATGCCATCTTTATCTCAGCCACTGTCGGGGATATTTCCGATATCCTGATTCGAGGACGTGCACTCGGCGTTCCTTCTGATATTCCGTTCATTGTGAACCTCACGCTGTCCAGAGATTTAGTAGCAGCTGCAGGAGATGCTGCTGAGGGAGCCATCACTTTTACGAGTTGGGATAGCACAGCGGATACACCGGGCAATCAAACCTTTGTTCAGAACTACAGCATGAAATACGGAATTGAACCGAATATTTGGGCGGCGCAATTTTACGCCGCTGTTCATATTCTCGCCAAAGGGATAGCCGATGCCGAATCAACCGATCCAAAGGCGATTGCTGCTGCGCTCGCGGAAATTCGAGATTTTGAAACAATCCTCGGTCCGTTCTCCTTTAACGAAGTTGGAGATGCTGTCTACGACCCGATTGTTCTGATTGTCAAAGATGGTGAATTTGAGATTTTTGAGTAGGCGTGTGTCTCAATTAAGTCAAGCCTGACATACACAGAGAGGCTTTAGGTTAGCGTTACCTAAAGCCTCTTTTTTCATTCTAACCTTCGATTTTCCTATTCATCCGACTCCTCTGGATAGTCAATCGACCATTTGCCGCGCCCATCACCGGAAGGTTCTTCTTTCCAGAGATCAAGGAACTTCTCAGGTGCGTTATGCTCCGTAAGATGCGACATAAACAGTTCATGCAACTCCTTGACGAGTTCCATGTTATCTCCAGCAATATTGTTCTCGGCTATCGGATCTACAGTCAAATCAAACAACTCCGGTCTGCCATATTCACCGACAGGTGCGTATCCCCAGCGTTCGGTAACGAGGAACGGTGTTGTCGCACGGCGCGGGACACTTCCATCGCGGGCACCGATATGGCAACCGGTTACGGCGTATTCCCTGTGCTGTGTATCGCCATTAAGGAGCGCATTCGCGAAGGAACGTCCCTCAAACGGTTTTGGTGGATCCAAGGTAACACCCGCCAATTCGCAGAGTGTCGGCATAATATCCATCGGCTGCGCGATGAGATCCAGACGTTGCCCTTGCGGGACATCACCACCAGCAACCAAGAACATCTCGTGGTTAATTTCCGGGTACGTGGGCCAGTAGCGTTCATCCTTTGGATCAATGTTGGATTTACCTGTCCGACTGTGTTCACCGATAGACATCCCGTGGTCGGACAACACAACAACGAGCGTATCGTCCCATAACTCTAAATCTTCCACTTTCTGCAGAACACGTCCGATGTGGCGGTCAACGAGTTCGGATTCACCGGCGTAGTGTGCCCATAGGTTGTGCAGCTCCGCATCCGTAAAGAGGGAGGACAGACCGTAGTTCGGATGGAGCATCGGCGGACCGGTGTAATCCGGATCGTAGCGTTTGACGAGGTATTCCGGTGGATCCCAGGGTTCGTGCGGATCGAAGAAATCTACCCAGAGGAAGAAGGGCCCCGAGTTGTGATTCTCCTCCAACCATCGGATTGTGGTCTCGGAGGTCCTACCGGAGAACGTCTCCGACTCATACTGGTAGTACCGGTTCGTCCAACGGTGCGTGTTCGGCAGTGTGTGCCCACGGAACGCTGGATGCGGTCGTGTCTTCTCATTCGGCATAACGACTTTTATTTCGTCATTGAGATGGAGAAGCGGTTTGTCTCCTTCCTGACCCCGATGCTGGAACGCGGCTTCAAAACAGTGCTGGAAACGGACGTTGAACAAGTGTGGCGTATCACATATCAGCTGCGTTGCGTACCCCTGCTGGCTCAGAAGTCTCGCGATGACCGTCCGTCCACTTTGATCGATGGGCTGCCACGGATAGTGGGGCCACCCGACTGTTGCTGTCATAATATCCGTCCGGTGTGGGACGGTGGGGAAGCTGCTCATATAGAATTTGTCGATAGCCGTTGCGCGCTCCGCCTCAAATTTATCGAGCATTGGCGTGCGAATGGTGCGTCTCGCGCGTTCACCTAAGTTATCATACCGAAAGGTATCCGTAATCAACAAAACAATGTTTTTCATATCTGATAATTTGCCTCCTTTAATGCGTCTTACACAAAGTCGCGCCTTAAACCTCTTGGCGCGTCGTTTTTAACAGAAACAGTGTAATCAATAGCAACGGCAGAATGACCGCTGCGGAAATAACGATAGAGACCTGCGCGCCGATAAGGCACGGAAAAAAGAGAATAGAACCCACCATCGAACCCTTCAGTGCGAAATAACCGTTTTTCTCGTTGGGTTCCAAATAGAGTGAGATACGGGTGCTAACAGTGGCAACGACACCCAAAATTACCCAAACAATATAAGACTTCTGAACATCCGGCTCCAGCCAGTATGGTAAAAGTGCGATAGCGAAAGCGAGTACCGTCGCAATCGCAGAAACCCAGAGCGCGGGCCGGATCCCAATCTGAAGCGGTGTGGTTAGGATGCCGAGGTGTTTGTCGCGTGAAATGTCTTTGAACGTCGTTGTGATATGTGTGCCTAAATCGTAAAGCGTCGTCGCAGCAAAGGCGTACCACACCAAACGGGGCACAGTCCCACTAACGACTAATGCGCCGAAGATACTCAGTAACCCAATTCCCAAAGGCAGTGTGAGACTTCCTAAGATGCCTTTCGCTTTGAAAATAGCGTTGTAGAGATGCGAAATCGCGACCAACCCCATGACAAGGAAACCGGTTTGCGGATTGAGCAGGAAACCGCCGATAACACATAATCCGTAGATAAGGCTTGCGGGTATGATGGCTTGTCGCGGTGTGAGTCGCTGAGAGGGCAGTGGACGTTCTGGGTTTGTCTGTTTGTCCGTTTCGTGATGGAAATAGTCGTTTTTTATCATTCCGGCGAAGTAGCCAAAAAGCGCGATGACCAATGCTACCGTAACACGCCACGTCAACTGTCCGTGACTTGCGATGAGCGCGCCTGGAAGCGTCGCGACGATCGGAATCGCAAAGAGCGGATAGCGGACGAGTTCAAGATAGGCTTTGAGGCGGCTCATATATCAATTTCCTATTAGAAATTTTCTCGCGGCACACCAGCCTCTGTCACCGGAGAATTTCTCGGTTCAAAGGATTCCTCTACGCCGTAGAACTGATCGCTCTGCGTGCCCATGCCGAGCTCTGTTATATTCGGTCCAACCTGCTTATTGCCTTGAATGAAATTGTCCCGGAGTCTACCACCATCATAGACCGCCCAACCGATGTTCATCGTGATGTTATTAGAGACGATTTCTGGGGAGGCAGTAGAATAGCAAGTAATCGCATTTTGATAATTAGCGCGAAGGATATTATACTGGATACGCGGTCGGGAGTCATCTTCACATGAAATGCCGTATTCGTTGGCGGTGAATTCGTTGTACTCGATTTCCGGTGAAGCACTGCCCTGTAATTTTGTGCCGATGCCGTTCCTGTTAAATTCGTTGCGGCTAATCGTCGGATTGGTGCTTTCACAAAGTACGCCTGTATTATTCTCGCTAAAAAGGCAGCTTTCGATTTGGAGTGCGTCCGTTCGTGCTCTGATACCGACAGTCGCGTGTTGAATCCGGCAATATGTTAGACGGCTATTCGGACTTGTGGCTTCAATCTGGATGCCTGCCCAATCTCCGGCTCTTGGCGGAGCTGCCGCTACCGTTTTCGGAATCCGGGGATCGGTATCCCCGTGTCCCTCCATTGCAGACGGATTTGTCGCAAATGTAGGCGTCGTTGTTTTTGCTATTGGTGATTGTTCGATTTTCCGCTGTTTCCCTAAGGAACCGAAGACGATCATACGCTCTGGTGACCCTTCGGCATAGAGTTCACCGTGCACGATGAGTTCGCTCGGGGTATCCATCGGTTCAAAACCGACAATAGTTCCCGAACGGATGGTCAATGTTATTCCTTCCGGCACCACGACGGTGCTGGTGATATAGATGCGTCCGTCCCAGACTTCATTCTCAGTCAACTCGCCGGATTTCTCTACAATCTCAAAACTTGCACCGTCTATGTTGAAGTTAAACATCTCGCTTTGGCATCCGCAATAAAATGCCGATAGGACACAGATCAGGAAAATTAGAAGGGTATAAGGCGTGAATTTCTTATGTTGTTGTTTGATAGGTGTTATTTTCATGCTATATTTTTACCATAGGTCAGGAATCCTGTCAAGTATCAAAGAAAGCAAAGCCATTCAGTTTTCCATAATTTAGGTTTTCCAATCGTAGGATATTTCTTGTAGAAACGATTTTTTCGTCGTAACGTTTACGAACCGCTGACGGCTGATGGCTGAAGGCTTCTTGAAAAAAAGTTTGACATCAGCCGTTAAATTTGCTATAATTTTATAATTAGGGGTTAGTGTGTCTTTACACATTTCTTCGCATTTTGCTACACTGCTTTGATAAAGCTGCAAATAATACATCTCGGCAATTGCCCATTTTAGGCACCAAATAGAAATTACGAGCACAACCGCACCTACAGAAAAAGGACACAGAAACAATGTTTGAGAGCTTAAACGATAGGTTGCAAAGCACTTTCAAAAAACTCAAAGGGCAAGGGAAACTTACAGAGAACAATATCTCTGACACCTTGCGTGAGGTGCGGCGCGCTTTTCTGGAGGCTGATGTTAACTATAAAGTCACACGTGAGTTTATAGAGCGGATTAAGGTGCGTGCCCTCGGTCAAGAGGTGTTAGGTAGCCTTACACCTGAGTTGCAGATCGCCCGAATTATCGGCGAAGAACTGACCCAATTGATGGGCAACAGGGCGGAAAAGATTCAAATCGCGCCCAACGGTCCGACAGTCGTGATGCTTGTCGGCTTACAAGGTGCCGGTAAAACCACTGTGGCAGCGAAATTAGCCCTTAGATTTCGCAAAGAGGGACGGAAGCCGCTCCTCGTTGCGGCCGATGTATATCGTCCCGCTGCTATTAAGCAGTTACAAGTGCTCGGTGAACAGACGGAAACGCCGGTGTTTTCAATGGGAACAGCGGTTACTCCAGTCGAGATCGCGGAGGCAGCTGTCAAAGAGGCTTTAGCACACGGACATAACTGCGTTATTATTGACACTGCCGGGCGTTTGCATGTCGATGATGAATTGATGGGTGAACTTCGACAAATTAGAGCGCAGGTCAACCCTTCTGAAATTTTGCTCATCGTTGATGCGATGACCGGACAAGATGCCGTAAATGTAGCAGAGAACTTCAACAACGCCCTCGACATTGACGGTGTTATACTGACGAAAATGGATGGAGACGCTCGCGGCGGTGCAGCACTTTCGATTCGGCACATCACAGAGAAACCGATCAAATTCATCGGTGTCGGCGAGAAAATTGAGGCAGCATCCCTTGAAGAATTTCATCCAGAACGGATGTCTTCTCGGATTCTCGGACAAGGCGATTTCCAAACGCTGCTTGAAAAGGCGGAGGAAGTCTTCACCGAAGATCAGGCGAAGGAACTTGAGCGTAAACTTGTAGAAAACAAAGGGCTCGATTTTAACGATTTTCTTACACAACTTGAGCAGCTGAAAAATATGGGACCTTTGGACCAATTGATGGATCTAATGCCCTTTAAGAACCAGTTGCCTGTCAAGAACCTTACACCAGACGAAAGCCATTTGCGAACCGCAAAAGCGATCATTCAATCAATGACGCTTGAGGAACGAAAGGCCCCTCGACTGTTAGATAGAAGTCGAAAACTCCGTATTTCCAAAGGAAGCGGCACGACTGTAAATCAGATAAATATGCTGGTTTCACAACTCCAAATGATGAACCGTATGTTAAACCAGCAAGCGGCAATGGCAATGCCGCAAATGGGAGCATCTTTAAACAAAAAGATGGGGCGGAAGATCGGCGCAATGCCTCGTCCGAAGCGGAAGGCGTCACGAAAGCCCCGGAAGCGCAAACGCCGCAAATAGCGATAGGTAAGAACGCCTGTCCATAAAAGAAAGCGGCACAGATACCATTAGGAGGTATTTTTTGGCAGTTAGAATTAGATTACAACGACACGGTAGAAAGAAACGTCCTTTTTATCGGCTCGTCGCGGCTGACGCACGAGCGCAGAGAGATGGCGTGTTTTTAGAACGTCTCGGCCATTACAATCCGTTAACGGATCCCGCAGATGTTTTCATTGATGAAGAGAAAGCTTTGAAATGGTTGAGGCGGGGCGCGCAGCCCTCGGATACGGCAAAACGTTTACTCTCCAAAAGTGGAATTTTGATGAAATTTGAATACGAAAAATTGGGGAAACCGATGCCGGAAACTGAAACCGCCGATGAAGACGCAAAAACGGATGATACCGAACCTACGGAAGCACAAGAAACAGCATCTGAAGCAGATACCCTGCTGACTGAAGAAACATCCGACGAGTCCGCCGATGAAGAAGAATAGCACCCGTTTGACAAGTGTTGGAAATACAGGCGGTGGGCATATCTACTGAAATCTGAAAGTGAACTATGTTCAAAGATTTGATTGAATACATCGTAAAATCTCTCGTTGATTATCCTGACGAGGTGGTGGTTCGGGAAGTAACTGGCGAAACGGTGGTTATTATTGAACTGACTGTCACAGATGAGGATTTGGGGAAAATCATCGGTAGATACGGACGAACACTGAAAGCCATTAGGAGTGTCCTCTATACCGCCGGATTGCGAGCAAATAAAAAGGTGATTCTTGAGTTGATTGATGAACCGAGGCCGGATGGGCAGATTGAAGAATAGCAGTCAGGACAGAAACCTTCAGGTTTTCCTTTCAGCAATTAGCAGTCAGAAAAGACGTGTTTTGGCTTGGGTGTTTCCCCCAGAACTATCATATCCGTCTTTAACTGATGACTGATGGTTTCCGAAAGCCGAAAGCCAATAAAAATGAAAATCGATGTTCTCGCCCTATTTCCAGAGATAATTGCCCCGGCGTTAGAGACCGGAATCCTCAAACGTGTTCAGGAGGCAGATAAACTCACCGTTAATCTTCATAACCTTCGCGATTGGGCAACTGATAAACATAAGTCGGTTGATGACTATCCTTATGGTGGTGGCGCGGGAATGATTCTTAAACCTGAACCTATTTTCGCGGCGGTTGCAGCGCTGAACTCGGGAGAAACAGCACATATTATCTACCTGACCCCTCAAGGGACACCTTTAACCCAAGGGGTCGCGGAATCGCTCTCTTTGGAAACACATCTCCTGCTTTTATGCGGGCGTTATAAAGGGGTTGACGAACGGGTGCGTGACCGATTGGTAACGACTGAACTTTCCATCGGCGATTATGTCTTGAGCGGCGGTGAAATTGCAGCCCTTGTTTTGATTGATGCTATCGGTCGTGTACTGCCGGGTGCGCTTGGTGATTACGAGTCTGCACACGTTGATTCATTTAGTCAAGAATTGCTTGACCATCCGCACTACACACGCCCTGCGGAGTTTGCTGGTATGCGTGTTCCTGAGGTGCTTGTCAGTGGGCATCATGAAAATATTGAGAAGTGGCGGTATGCCGAGGCACTCAAACGCACAGCGAAACACCGTCCAGATTTACTCCAGAAACTGGAACTCAGCGAGGAAGATACCGCAATACTTAAAGCGGCGGGTTTAGCGGAGTAAAGCAAAAATAGTGTATTTTGCGTTTATACGGAATCATAAAATTGATTTTATACGTTAGCGAAAAGGAGAAATAAAAATGAATTTGATCGAATCTTTTGAGAATCAATATATGAAGAGCGATATCCCGGAGTTTGGTCCTGGGGATATTGTTAAGGTAAATACACGTATCCGCGAAGGACAGAAGGAACGGATTCAGGCGTACGAAGGAACCGTTATTCGTCGCGCACACGGTGGACTCCGGGCAACCTTTACTGTCCGACGCGTCGCATTTGGTGCCGGAAGTGAAAGGACGTTCCCTCTTCATTCACCTAATATTGAAAGTATTCAGGTGGTCCGATACGGCGCAGTCCGGCGCGCGAAGTTGTATTACCTACGCGAGCGTACCGGTAGAGCCGCCCGTGTAAAAGAACGCCGAGAATAACCTGATACAGTACAGATGGAGATGGACGTTTTTGAACGCAATTGCCAACAAAACGGTTATAGACAGATTGCGGGCATTGACGAGGCGGGCCGAGGTGCTTTGGCCGGTCCCGTCATTGCCGCCGCAGTCATTTTACCGATCAATTGCAGGATCGAGGGTTTAAACGATTCCAAGCAGTTAACACCCAAGCAACGCGACCGCTTGTCCGATGAAATTTACAGTGTCGCCGTGTCTGTCGGAATTGGCTCCGTGGACAACCACCTTGTCGACAAGTTGAATGTGCTTGAAGCGAGCTTATTGGCAATGCGGCAAGCGATCGAAAAACTCACCCTCCAACCCGATTATCTCCTCGTTGACGGCATCAATTTTCCTGTAACACATATCCAAGGTGAAGCAATTAAGAAGGGCGATCGTCGAAGTTATTCTATTGCGGCCGCCTCCATTATTGCCAAGACGACCCGTGATAGACACATGATTGCGCTGGATCGCACCTATCCTGACTACGGATTCTCCCAACACAAAGGCTACCCCACATCACAGCATCGACATGCGATTGCTCAGTTTGGTGCCTCTGATATTCATCGACACACCTTTAAACTACTTTCAGGTCAACTACCCAAGTCTAAAGACTTGGGAAACCTGTAAGAAGCGTATACCCAACGTCCACTCCACAAGTTAAACAGTTTTCTACAGTAAAATATCGCGGTATCCGTGCGTGGTAGCATAAGCAACGTTTCGGATACTCCCCTCGCCTGATTCACGCCTTAACTTTAACTACAGGAACGGGCGTTCCTCCCAAACCTAAAGGATTGGGTCTCCTGCCCGAAAATAGATGAAGACCTCTATTAGAATAGCGATAAGGATTGCCACTGCACAGAGCAGATACGGACTCTGTGTCCCGAATCGCGAATCCGCCAGAATGCCCCCTAAGAGTGGTCCCAACAGAATCCCTAACCCCAATATCCCCTCATGCCAGCCGCTCTTATTTCCTTTGTCCGCATGCCGATCCAAACCGTAGTAGAGGCTACTGAAATAGGTGAAAGCGGCAGACACGCCGATGACTCCGAACGCGAATACCCAGAGCGTCGTGTGTTGGATTTTCCATATTCCGAGGAAGCTGACAACTGCCAACACCTGAACGATCAATATGGGAGCGAAACGGTAGTGCCATCGGGTCGAGTAGCCGGTGCCAAGCACGAGAAAGGCTAACGTCTGCATACCGCCAAGGGTCAACATCAGGTTGCCGAATGTTGTCGGCGGTATCCCCATTTCCTTTGTGAGTTTCGGCGCAAGGCGACGCAACACGCCAAGGAGAAACCACGAAGTAAAATTCGCGCACCGCGCAAGGTTAAGATAGGTCGTTCGCACAGGTTGGGGTGGATAAAGCGTTTCAGGAGGTTCCGAGGCGATTTCAGCGGATGCATCGGTTTGTGGCACATCGGATGTTCGCAGACTGTTCGCGACAAGTGTCCCTAAGGTGAGTAAACTGAAGACCGCTGCGAGATAGAACGATCGGAACGGGTTCGTATCGCCATAGAGGTAACTTGAAAGTGCTGGTCCTAAAGTGACACCAACACTCCAGAAAAGGTTAAAGAGCATAACCCGTTGGATCAGTTGTCCTTCACCTTCGCGTTCAGCAAGCCACGCCTCGTAAGCGGGCCAAAAAAGTGCCATGCTGATACCGATGCCGGGGAAAATAAGCATCAGGTGCAGGCTGTTTCGGCATAGCGGTAGTGCGATACTGACAGCACCGAGCACCAGACACGCCGCGTAAAGCACATATCGCCGCTCTATTCGATCCGATAACCGTCCGAACGGGATCGCAAGTACCACGAAAAAGGCAGTCATGACTGCCTTCAGCACGCCTAAGAAGGTTGAGGAGAGCCCTAAGTAACTGGTATAAAAGGAGGTGTTGGTGATGATACCGCTAAAAGCGAGATCGATGAGCAGGACAGGGAGATAAACTATAAACAGTTGGCATATTTTAGCGGCGATCGCCAGCCAAAACTTGCCCGACCAAAGTTGGCGCATATTATGTCGTTCCGCACCGAAAGTTAGGGTTCCACAATCTTCGCATCAATCATGTGATAGGGCGTAGCACCAACGGGCTCCACTTCAATACCGATTTCATCTTGTCTGAGGCCGCTATTCGCTGTCGCTCTCGCATAGATTTCGACAGGATCCTCTTCTGCGGGGACGTGCCAATCCCATTTCCAGAGCACCCACGCGAGTGACGTATCCTGTGCCCAAATTTCTGCTGCTTCCCATGTCTGCCCGTAATCAACGCTAACTTCTACCTTTTTGATACCGCCATGGTTGCCCGCATCGAAGGCCGCGCCGCTCACTGTATAAACCTTGCCGCCAGTAATTTCTTCACCATCACTCGGTGTGCCAATCATTGTAGCAAGTTTCACATTCGCAATCGGATCCCAACCCCGTTTCTCCCAATAACTTTCATGTGCTGCTGCTAAGTGGATATTCACGATCCATTTTGGGTTCTTTGTGCCGTAGTGCCCCGGGTTCAGCAGTCGGATAGGGAAACCGTGCTCAGTTGGAAGCGGGACACCGTTCATCTCGTAAGCCAGGAGTGTTTCTTCATGCATTGCGTCTTTCAACGGTATCGCCGTATGATAGCCATCCGCACAACGGAAGACAACCACTTTCGCTTCGGGTTTGGGTTGGACCTTCTCAATCAGATCACGGAGTCGAACGCCTTTCCAATTCGCATTACTCATCTGTTCCGTGCCAATCGGGTC
Source organism: Candidatus Poribacteria bacterium (assembly GCA_009845545.1). GTDB lineage: Bacteria > Poribacteria > WGA-4E > WGA-4E > WGA-3G > WGA-3G. Next base: position 10,489 of record VXZK01000370.1, on the reverse strand, counting down.
ACCGATACATTTCAAGGTTCGCATCGCCTCAACGGATTCCATCGCTGTGATATCCGCAAACCGCAAGGTCATCTGTGTCTCGATTAAGCCAGTGATTGGCATCCGCCACGTTTTAGCATCAAGCTCAACCGGCTCCCCAATCTGCAGGATATAGAAGTCTGCATTGGGTGTAATCAGTGTACTCGGTTTAAGGAGCGGTTTCGCTGCTGCGTATCCTTCCAGTTGAAGGGGTAAGACCATCCCTGCGGCACTAATCGCGCTCAGTTTTATGAACGTTCGTCTTTTCATTTTTCCCTCTATTCATTCGCATCCGCATCGTGATTTTTACGACACCTCTCACCATAATCGCTGTACCAAGAAACAGCGTTAAAGGCAATCCCCATTTCCATTGAAAGAAAAAATAGGTGATAAAACTAACACACATCGAAGCAATGAATGTATTCAGGAGTTTTCTATTTTCATACCACTTTTGCATCTGTTTATATTATTTTTCCAAATGGATTCAGAGAGATTGTTTCTACACCGTGCTAACAGTAAAAATGATACCATATACAGCATTAAGTGTCAACAGAAAACGCGTAGAAGTACGCAGTTAAAGATCCTTCGTCACACAGAGATGTGATTTATCAAAGCCCCTTTTAGACAACTGATAACCGAAAACAATTAAAAAACATTGGTTGCATCCTATACGAAAAAGTGCTATGCTATCCATATATTTCAGACATAAACCAAGACGCATTTTCTCTGAAAGGACAGGAACACCTCATGACAAAACAGCCCAATATCCTTTATCTTATGACCGATCAGCAGCGTTTTGATACCGTTGGTGCACTCGGCAACCCTATTATCCAGACACCGGCGTTAGACCGAATTGTGCGAGACGGTACAAGTTTCACTTCGGCATATTGTCCATCACCGGTATGTGTCGCATCGCGCTGTAGTTTCCTACTCGGACAATGGCCGCATCAGACGGAGTGCACGAGCAATTCCGCCATGCCCCAAGATCGCACCTCAGTGATGGAGCTGCTCAATGAGGTAGGCTATCAGACACACGGGATCGGCAAGATGCACTTCACGCCGCAAGGACGTAAAATGTGGGGGTTTGAGACGCGAGACTATTCCGAAGAGGGAGCCGGTCCTGACGATTTCACGGAATTTCTGCGTGAAAACGGCTATGACCATGTTGTAGCACCGCACGGTGAACGGAGTGAATACTATTATATCCCGCAACCCTCACAACTCCCAGCGCGTCTACACCATACGCAGTGGGTCGGCGATAAAACGCTTGAATTCTTCTCACAGCGAGATACTGACCGCCCGTTTTTGTGTTGGAGTAGTTTTATTAAGCCACATCCACCGTTTGAATCACCCGTGCCGTGGAGCAGGCTCTACCGTACCGCGGAGATGCCGTTACCGTTCCTACCGCCAGATTACGAGCATCTGCATACCTACTGGAATCGATACCAAAATCGCTACAAATATCGGGACCAAGGACGAGATATGAATCTCCTTCGGACGATGCGCGCTGCTTACTACGCAGCCATCTCCTTTATTGATTATCAGGTCGGGCGGATCCTTGATTACCTGGAATCCGAAGGCGAGTTGGACAACACGTTAATCCTTTACACTTCCGACCACGGCGAACTGCTCGGGGACTACGACTGCTACGGGAAACGCTCGTTCCTTGATGCCGCTGCCCGCATACCACTGCTTGTCCGCTATCCCGAGCGTTTTGAAGCAGGCATGCAGTGTGATACACCGACGAGTCTTGTGGATGTGCTACCGACCAGTCTCGGCGCAGCGGGGTTACCAGCACAGACGGATCGAAGCGGTATGGACCTCGCGGACCTTGCCACCGGAAATGTGCAACGAGATGCCATCGTCGGTCAATTGGGACAAGAAAGCACAGGTGTCTATATGCTCCTGACAAATGAATACAAATACATCTACTCCGCCGCTGATCGGCAAGAATGGCTTTTCAGACGTATACACGGCAGACTTGACGAGCGGAGCCTTGCTGGTAATTCGGGATATGGTAGGATTCTGAGTGCTTATCGAAAACGTTTGATTGAATGGCTCCGAGACGACGGTTACGAACGCCCACTTGATGGTAATAGATGGCGAGACTTCCCGCCCCCTGTTGAACATGAGAATCCGGATGCGGGGCAACTCTTCCAAGATGGACGTTCTGTGAGTGATCAGTTTCCACCGGGGTATCTGCCGAATGTGGACACACTCAGAAATTGAGCGTGAATGCAGTAGTTCCCCTAATTGATACCTATGTTTTAGGCGGATGAGAATAAAATGTTCTCAGCGTTTTAGATGTTGCAATACAAATATGTCTTTTTTTTAACTGTTGGCGTGAAATTTGATCAGTGCTTAGGTAATTGTCATGTTGAAGCATGTTAAAATTAATAATTGAATATTATTTGAAACTATTTTGATGATTTTTCGTTTTCCTGTAAATAAAAAACAAGTTCGGACATCTTACCTACATATACAATCTTGAATTATGCCTATTCATCGCGCTATTAAAACGTTAATTTCAAAGACAGGATGGTACGCCTATAACACTTATCGTAAAGGTGTGCACTACCACCTCAAACTCTCACAAGCAGCTGCGCTGTTAGATGCCCCGCGCGAAATTATTGAAGCATTTCAGGCAAAACGTTTAGAAAAACTCTTCCAGCACGCTTACCAGACAACACCTTATTACCGTGAATTATTCAAGACGGCGACACCTGATATATCGCAAATTCCACCACTTGAGAAGCAAGATATCCGCGAACAATTGGGGAGACTCTGCTCCACAGCCTTTACAGCGGAGCAGCGGATTGAGAACGCCACTGGCGGCTCAACAGGTACGCCCCTGACGTTCTATCAGGATAGGAACTATTGGAATCAACGCAACTTGAGTGTTTACTATTTCGATCGATGGGCAGGCTGGAATTTTGGTGAGCCGCAACTCATTATATGGGGGGCACCGGTAGATTTGGAAGACGATAGACACAGGAAACATTGGCTCAGCACCTTCTGGCGGAATCAGTATTGGCTCAACGGGTTTCGCCTTACAGACGCAGCGATGCTCGCAATGTTTGAACAGATGAATCAGGACCTCCCACAGACTATCCTCGCTTACCCGTCATCGCTTTATCAATTTGCTACATTCCTCTCCGATAACGGCTTGATCCCGAAATGGAAATTAAAGGGCATTATATCTTCCGCTGAGATGTTATACCCACATTACCGCGCTTTAGCTGAGATTATTTTTAAAGCGAAAGTCTATAATCGCTATGGTGGACGCGAAGTTGGGTTAATCGGGATGGAATGCGCAGAAGGCAGGATGCATATTAACTGTCGCGATCTTTACCTCGAAATAGACAGTCCTGACCCGTACGCTGAACCCGGAGAGATTCTGATCACACAGTTGAATAATTATGCTATGCCGTTTATTCGGTATCGCATTGGAGATGTCGGTATGTTCTCAGCTGAACCGTGCCCCTGTGGTAATGACTTACCTGTTTTGGCTGACCTGCTTGGACGCAGTACTGCAACTTTCCGCACAAGAACTGGAACATTGATACACGCGGGTTATTTCACACGCCAGTTCTACGGTGTCAAAGGTGTGGAGCAGTTCCAGATAATCCAAGAGACTCTTAAGCATTGTGTTTTGAAAGTGGTTGTTAACAGGCTGTGGACAGAAGCATCGCGTCGTTCTCTCGTTCAGTGTATCCAGAAGGCACTCGGTAGTGATGTCGTTGTCACTGTGAAATTTGTAGACTCTATTCCGCTTCCAGCGTCAGGCAAGCGGGAATACACGATTTCAAAAGTATAGGCAGGTGGGCTTTAGTTTTCCGTCGTCCATTCTCGACAAATATCCAACAAAGGCGCGTCCCGTCTTGTGCCTGCTGGCACATAAGCCAAGATCATCCCGTCAATCGGTAGGTTCCGATCTGCAATAACACCTGTACTCCGTTCAGCAGTTAAACCTTTGGAGAGTAAAAGATAGAAAGTATCCTTCCCCCATCCCGGTGTGGTATAGAAATTTCCCTGTCCTTTTGAAATAACAAGGTCTGCTGCCGACAGCGCGTTGATGAATTCTGGAGTCGCCTGATAGAGATTGCTCCCAATCGTTATCGCACCTGATGACAACAATTGGAGCATACCGTCCCGAAGGGCTGCCTGAAGTTCCCGAAATTGCGGATAGTTGACAATTGCGTGCAGATCTGCCACGGTCGCGTCGTTGCTGGCGTTGTCCGCTTTGCCAACAAGGGAGATGTGGTGTCCAGACGCGACGAGTTCCTGAATGAAGGCGATGTCAAATATCACTTCCCCGTCGTTATCAGCGAGCCAGAGAATCTGCAGGGGTGTCCCTTCAAGCACCTTTTCTCGGAGCACTTCGTAACAGTCGATAGCGAAAGATGTTTTGACTGCTGCGCGTAGTGCTTCAGAGAAATAGTCCGGATTCGCTTTTAATTTTTTTACAACCCGCTCGCTGCTGTAGTCGATGATATTCCCAGCGACAACCAATTTCAGACGCGTCAGCCAATTATTATCCCAAAATTCTGGCAGTAGGTCGAGTGCCGTCTGCCGCGCTTTCAGTTTATCGTGATGATATGGATTCGGATTGCCGGTATGAAGCGTTACCAACTCAAAAATGCTGCCCCATAGTTCTTCTGGTGTGAGCGATTCAATCAGATAATCCGAATTTGCGCATCGCAGATCCAAGAGAGTCTTTACCGCGTCACAGGTTGTCTGCTGTAACTGCGCATCGTGTGTCGCACGCGGAATGAGCTCCGCAGCACTATGCGATTGCACGTGTCGTCGGAGGTGCTCCCAATCTGGTAATTCTCGCTTTTCCCCAAAGGTGAAAACACCTGGGCTATAATCCGAAGGCACAATCTGATCAAATAACGACTTTGGCACGGCTGGCGGGACTTGTGTTGGTGGGACACCGAGTGTCCGATCTGTCAAAACGATACCGGACGGAATCACTGTGCCATGTGCGACAACACCTGAAAGTTGAACACCACTCCCAACGTTTACCGCGTCAAACGTGCAATTTCTGATTGTACTTACAGTCGCGAGACCTTGCACGGGTGCCGCCAATGTTTCTGGGATCGGGTTTGCTGCAAATACGGTATCCTTCGCAGAAACGCCTTCCAATCCAACTGCATCCTCTACTGTTGTTGCACCAAGCAATGTAACGTTTTCAAGCCTGCAGTAATCTCCGATCCGAACCTTTTCGCCGAGATGCACGCGACCGATAAGATAGCACGCCGTGCCGATTTCGATGTCATCACCCGCCAATGTTATCTGTGCAGCCGGATCGACGCGAACGCCTTTTCGCGTGAGGGATTCCCGAACCTGCGCATACAGTGCCGCTTCACCCGATAAAACATTCGACCAGCGGTTCACGCCAGACAACACATTACCCCGATAGATAAAGGCGTTTGTCTTCAGTCCATCTTCATAGCAGTGTCGGATGAGATCGACGTGATGGAGTTCATCGTTCCGATTTGCATGCGGTTCTAAGCGATGTATCCGATTTAACAACACACTTTTCCGAATGAGTGTGATACCTGTGTTGGTATAGGCTTCACCGTTGTGCCATCGGTCCCACATCTCCTGTTTTTCGGCTCCTGTCATATCGTACCACTCTTTCGTCCGTGTGAGTTTTCCTCCAGCATCGAAGAAAAGTCCGCCCTTATCCTCAACAGTTTCAGGGATTTTGCCGCAGAGCGTAACATCCGCACCAGAGAGAAAATGCGAGAGCAGCGTCTGTGCAAAAATCTCGCGTTCCAAAAAGGGTTCATCACCGAACGCCACGCCGATCCATTCGGCATCGGAATCTTGAAGTACTGGGAGTGCTGCTTGCAGCGCGCCCCCTGTGCCGTTCATCTCTGCTTGAATACAAAAAGTAGCATTGGGACCTAACAACTGCTCTGCAGATTCACTGTTCTCAATACGCGATGCCATCTGTGGGTTGATCACAACGATGTCGGGACGGTTGCCGGGCAGATAACGCCGCGAGTGTTGGAGCGTGTTCTGTTCCCCGAAGGTGATGTCCAACGTTTTGCTCAAACGTCCCGTAGGATCGATCCGCGTGCCTTTACCCGCAGCAAGGACGACCCACTGCGGTGTGAGGTAGTTTTCGACAGAATCTGTCGGGAGTGTGGCGAGGAACGTTTCAAATGTGTCTGCATCTGCAGAGATCGCAATGAGCGTCTCTTCTAATTCGCAACCGAGTAGGTTTTCAAGGAGGTGTGTTTTCATTTAGTTCTTACTGTCCAATTCTGCTTGAATGTTCTGAAACAGTCCCAACGCGGACTCTAAATTCTTGGTGATTTCCGCTGCTAATACGTCTGGGGTCGGAAGATCTGCTGCATCCTCAAGCGAATCCTCTTTCTGCCAGAAGATGTCAAGATTGACATGTTCGCGTTCAATAAGTTCATTGTAAGTGTAGGCCCGGAATTGATCGGTTTCAACGCGTGCCTCTCTGTTTTCTGGGTTATAGACGGTGATAAAGTCTTGCAGGTCGGTATCTTGTAGTGGATTTGTCTTAAGCGTAAAGTTTTTGTTCGTTCGCAGGTCGTATATCCAGAGTTTTTGGGTCCACGGTTCTTCACGCGCAGGACGCTTGTCGAAAAAGAGCACATTCGCCTTGACCCCTTGGGCGTAGAAGATACCAGTCGGTAATCGCAAGAGGGTATGGACATCAAATTGTTTGAGGAGCTGCTGACGGATCGTTTCCCCCGCACCGCGTTCAAAAAGCACGTTATCTGGAAGGACGACAGCGGCGCGTCCATCTGTTTTCAGTATGGTTTTGATGTGTTGGAGGAAGTTGAACTGTTTATTTGAAGTTGTTGCCCAGAAATCATCGCGTTCATAAGTAAGCGATGTATTGCTGCGTTTACCGCCATCAGCAGTAATTGTAATGCTACTCCTGTTCCCAAAGGGTGGATTGGTAAGCACCACATCGTAGCGGGTCCCCGTGTCTCGGCTAAGGCTATCATCGGTTGTAATTGGGCTCTCGGTGCCACCGATTCCGTGTAAGTATAGATTCATCACACAGAGGCGAACGACGTTATCAACGATGTCTGTGCCAGCGAAGGTGTTAAATCTAAGGAACTCCTTCTGTGCGCGGGGCATCGTACTGCCGTAATTCTCGGAAATGTAGTCGTGTGCGGCGAGAAAGAAACCACCCGTACCGCACGCCGGATCACAGATCGTTTGCATCGGTTCGGGGTGCATCACGGTAACCATCGCCTTGATGAGGGCACGCGGTGTGAAGTACTGTCCTGCGCCGCTTTTAGTATCTTCGGCGTTTTTCTGTAGAAGCCCTTCGTAGATGGTGCCTTTGATGTCGGCAGTCATCCCGCTCCAGTTTTCAGCGTTGATGAGATGGATCAAGCGTTGTAGGTTCGCGGGCGTTTGAATACGATTTTGCGATTTTCGGAAAATTACGCCGAGTAAACCTTGCGCATTACTCAATTCTCGGAGGATTTTGACGTATTGATCTTCTAACGCTGTACCGCTTTCCTTGCGTAGGCTTTCCCAATCCAAATCAGCCGGAATTGTTGAAGGTTTATTGAAGGGGGGTTTCGTCTGTTCGTCAGCGAGTTTGAGGAACAGCAGATAGGTGAGTTGTTCAACATAATCTCCGTAACTGACCCCGTCATCTCGGAGGACGTTACAGAAATTCCAGAGTTTTTGGACGATTGTTGCGGATTCATTTGACATAGACAGACCTCAATAATGTAGGGAAAGAAATTTGTTCAGGTAGGATAGAAACTAACACACTATTAAGAATACAAGACCTTTAACGTTGGAAGGAAACGAGCAAGTGAGACTAAATCAGTTAACAAGCAAGTTCCTTTGACTTTACACGCACTTCCTAAAGAGGCTCCGTAAACGACTTGGTTGTCACCATATATGCTCATTGTTGCTATCTTGTTACTATCCGTTGAACGCCATTCAAATCCGATTCCTCCATCCATCAACCAACCAATGTCAGTCGTGGGAACATCGTAATTAAAAAGAATTTCTAATAACAAAAACGCATCCTGATAGGCAGAATCTGGCACACGGGCAATCTCTTTATCCAAGGCATAAGCTTCCTCGGCTTCTTGACGGATTTCGTCTAATTTGCATTGCACCTGTTTTTGAAGCAGCACTTTATCTGCAGGCGGTAAAGGGAGATTATGTTCCTTTTGCCCAATTTCCATAATGTATTTCCTGCCTAAGAGTGGCTACGTTATTTTAAAAGATATACAAACCGCGCCTGCTCGAAGTGGTGATCAGTTGCCAAAGCTTCAGTTATACCGCTATCTTGCATTACAACAAAACTCGCAGCATCAACGAGGCTCCATTCTTTATCCAACCGATTTTCAAGCAGCTGCCATGCTTTCTCGTCTAATGACTCGTCTATGTGGACGATTTCGACCCAATCGGCTGATCGGATAGTCTCAATATAGTCGAGAGCTGTTGAACGCGGCACGCGATCCCGGGTGAATAGTGCAATCAGTTCAGTCAGCACATAGTTTATTGTGACGACGCGCCGGTTTTGTTGTTGCCACTGTGCCATTAATCTTAAGGCTTTCGCATGATAGGGATCTTTCTTCATAAAAAAACTCGCCCATCCGGATGTATCAACGAAAACCTCATTCATCCTCATCCTCCCATAATTCTGCTAATAACGCGTCACCAATATAATCGTCGTGGCGTTCACCGATGTCTGTAACATCAGATTCTAGGGTTCCCGCTAAGGCAATGAGCGGATCGGGGTGCTCTTCGTATCGTCCTTTAACCACGCGTATTTTTGGACGGACAGAAATCTTGAGTTGTTTCTTTATTTCTGCAACATCGAATTCCAACGTGCCTGCTAAGGCGAGAAGCGGATCGGTCTTCTGTGTTTTTGATTTTTTCATAGTTTTTCTCCGTTGTTTTATTTAGGACGACTTAATCATCAGCAGATTCTCCTTTGGAGTTTGGATAAATCGGATAATTTCCTTACATACATTTTTAACTAAGCGGTACGCTGTTTGCATACTGCTATTTTAACACAAGTCCGTCTCAAATGCAATGCTAACTCTTCGATCTTGACGAAAGAGGCATTTCAGTTGAAAGGTAAGGACAATTGCTTTGTCGGAGATGCTATTTTTGTTGTCTTTTTTCGTTTCGGTTGCTGATGTCCTTTTTCCTCTTGGATTTTCTCCAATAGGACGTTTACCGGTTCATCGTTGGGGTCTTGTGGGACAAGCTTACCAGAAAACGCATGCTTGAGGATAGACTGCCGCAAACGCTCCGCGCTTTTAAGTTCGGCATCAAGGGTTGCTTCAATTTGATCAGCAACTGAAAGGTGTCGCTCAAGTTCAGAGACAATCTGTTCCTGTTCTGTAAGCGATGGAAGTGTGAAAGTGAATTCTCCTAAAGCATTCCATGAAGTTCTTGGGAGGGTTATACCTGATGCTGTTGCCATAGCGTGACTTCTAAATGGGTAACTATGAAGAAGATAGACCAGAAATCTTGGTATCATTTTTGAGTTTGCAGTGAAAACAAGAATATCGGTAGAGCAAATGCCCTCTATTTCAGCAATAACTGCCTTATCCAAATGAGGGTTCAATCTACCGTACAAAACGTCATTAGGATAAAAGCGGGCTTTCGCACTTTTTACTTCCGAAGCATCTCCCCAACGTTTCAGAATACTGACACCTGAATCAATATACTTAAGTCCAACAAAGTTCAGTTCCTTGTTACCGTCATCAGGTTGCACTGTTTCACGTCTTAAATTGACTATATCTCTGAGTTGAACGACCTCGCGATCCGCTTCGCGCCATTCCTTTGTCAATTCCCCTTCAAAGGCGGCTTTGAGGATTGATTGACGATACCGCTGCAGCTGCGCTTGTGCTTCTTTCAGGTTATCAACGGCCGCGTCTAATTGTGTAAACAACACCTCTAATTTGGCTACGATGCGGTGTTGTTCTGCCAGCGGCGGAAGCGGGGTTTCCAAGTCGGCGAGTGCTTCTGCGCCTAATCGAAGTCTTCCTGTTGTTCCTTTCATTTTCCCCGTAAGCAAAGCGCGGACATCAGGAACCAACAAATAATAGAAAAGATAAATTTTATCACTAACACCTTCAACCTCACGAATTGGAATTACTTCAGTCGTTGCGATGCCAAACGGTGTTGGCAATTCGCGAATAATGCACTGTTTCCCATTTTCAAAAGAGGGTGTAATTTTTGCCAGAAGAATATCCCCGGGTTCAAAGTAAGTTCCGCTGCTGAGTTCATCGGTCGATTTAAGGTTAAATGCCTTAGAATATAACTTGGCAATTGGGATCAGGTTCATCCGCACAAACGAGACTTCGTCATACTCAGAATATCTTAAGCCTTTCGGTTTCTTGGTAAACGTAGCAACCTCCCCAAATCTCACAATCCGCCAATTCAGGGGCAAATCCATTGGATTCATTATAATAATATCCTATCATTC
>VXZK01000348.1 GCA_009845545.1 Candidatus Poribacteria bacterium | reverse complement strand
GTCCCCTCGCCCGATACCGAAACATATCCCCTTCATTTTAGATGTGACAGACTATTATTGCGCCTCTTACATGCGGATACCTCATAGCGTCCCAAAACCTCTATAATGCAACTTTATTTTTTAGATTTGGTATAACGCCTATGCATCGGCTAAAATTTTTACTTGCAAATCCGCAGAAAATGATATATAATTTTAAAAACCCCGAAAGTTTTCACGATACCGCGGTTCCTAAGGATAACCCAGAATGCTTTTTAACTTCGCAAATGTGTTAATCTTCTTGATTGTTGGTTGTCTATTTGTCGTTCTTAACCTGACAATCTCTCGCCTCCTGCATACCAAACTATTCTCAGGCGAAAAGTATATCCCTTATGAATGTGGCGAAGACCCGATTGGTGATACGCGGATTAAGTTTAACACCCGCTTTTACGTCATCGCGCTCATTTTCCTGATTTTTGATGTGGAAGCTGTGTTCCTTTTCCCGTGGGCAGTTGTTTTCCGAGACTTCGGCCTCTTCGCGTTTTTGGAAATGCTCGTCTTCATCACTATCCTATTGGTCGGACTTGCCTACGTCTGGGCAAAAGGCGATCTGGAATGGATCCGATCCACGCAGCTGGAAGTACAATCCGTCCAGCGGGAGGAACGTTATGATAATTGATGAAAAACTGGACAAAAACGTTATTGTCACTTCGGTTGACGCTGTCGCCAACTGGGCACGCTCTTCAGCACTCTGGCCCATGACATTCGGACTCGCTTGTTGTGCCATTGAATTTATGGCGACTGCCGCTTCTAACTACGACCTCGACCGGTTCGGGGCAGGCGTACCGCGCGCGACACCCCGCCAATCCGACTTGATGGTCATCTCCGGCACAGTCACACTCAAAATGGCGACACGTATCAGACGGCTTTATGAACAGATGCCGGAACCGAAATACGTCATCTCAATGGGCAGCTGCGCCACCAGCGGCGGACCCTATTGGCAACACGGGTACCACGTTCTCAAAGGCGTTGATCGGATTATCCCCGTTGATGTCTATGTCCCCGGATGCCCACCGCGTCCTGAAGCACTCATTGAAGGGCTACTCAAACTACAAGAAAAGATTAAAACGCAGACCGTTGCCAAGCGCGAACATGTCCCCTTCTTGAAAAGGCTCTTTACCAAAACAGAATGGTACGAACTTGAAGGAACTGAAACTGAGACTGAGGCAGAAACACCCACTGAGGAAAATGATAACCCACAAACCACTGCCTAAGACATCAACGCGTCTAACGGTAGGAACAATTTGCAATCGCAACTGTGGTAGGAGCGACTTGTAGTCGCGATCATCGTAGAAGCGATTTGTAATCGCGATTATCGTAGAAGCGACTTGTAGTCGCGATCATGGAGTAGAATTCACGTGAAACCCGAAGAAATCTATGAAGCACTAACCACACAGTTCGGAGAAACCATCCTCGGTTTCGATACCGAACTCGCTGGTGATCCAAGCATTAGCGTTGCGCCCTCAGCAATCGCCGATGTGTGCCAACATCTCGCTGAAACTGATACATTGGCATTTGATTCCTTGATGTGTCTCAGCGGGGTAGATTTAAGTGCCAAAGATGAAGAATTCGTTATCGTCTACCACATCTATGCCATGCGACACCGGCATAGCGTGGTTCTAAAAACGGCAGTCCCGAAAACCGATCCGCACCTCCCAAGCGTCTCGCATATCTGGAAAACCGCAGATTGGCACGAGCGCGAAACTTATGACCTCTACGGAATCCTCTTTGAGGGACACAACGATCTCCGCCGCATCTTACTCCCTGATGATTGGGACGGGTACCCTCTACGTAAAGATTATAAGGAGCCTGAATTCTATCGCGGTATGCGGGTGCCATATTAGGGTATTGGGGTATCGAATTTTCATCTTCTGAGGTGTCACCAAAAAACGAAAATGTTACGCTTTTAACTTTTTTTTCGCAACCGAGCATCAGAATGAAAACACCTCTAAACTTAGGCAGGACGCTGGTTTGTAGACCCAAAGACTGAACATGCAATGTTACACTGGTGTAACATTTTTCCCATAGAAATACGACCCCGCCTTTCGCTGAGAAAACAGAGCTAACATTTGACATTACACCGCAAAAATGGTATCATATATAGGGGTAAAGTCTAAAAATAGAAGGAAACGCGTAAGTCCTATCTAAAAAGAAACGCAGCTTGGAACGCAGTGGAAAACGGATTTAAGAGATGACCGCGAAAGCCTGGATCCCGTTGTTTAACCGCAAGGTCAGTTAGAAAAACGTTGCAGAACCCACATTATGGAAAGCACACAACACACCGAAAGCAAAATTATAGAACTCAAACCGTTCGCCGATGAGATGGTCGTAAACATGGGACCTCAGCATCCAAGTACACACGGCGTGTTACGCTTGGAACTGAGATTGGATGGTGAAGTCGTCCGTGAAGCGATTCCGCACATCGGTTACCTGCATCGCTGTTTTGAAAAACATTCGGAGAACCTCTCTTATCCCCAAATCATTCCGTTCACTGACCGAATGGATTACGTGGCGGCGATGAACCAGAATTGGGGATTTTGCCTTGCTGTCGAGAAATTAATGGCAGCAGACGAAAGCAAGGCATTTGAGGTGCCAGAACGGGCGGAATACTTGCGCGTGCTTATCTGTGAACTAAATCGTATCGCAAGCCACCTCCTCTCTTTTGGAACCTACGGGATGGACATCGGTGCCTTCACTCCATTTCTTTACGCCTTTCGCGATCGGGAACGGCTGCTCCTCCTTTTCGAGAAAGTCTGTGGGGCGCGGCTTACCTATAACTATGTCCGTATCGGCGGCGTTTCCGAAATCATACCCATAGAACCCGGTTCTATTGCTGAGCAGAATTATTTGGACGAGATAGAAGCATTTTTAGACTATTTTGAACCGATGATTGACGAGTACAACGAACTCCTGACAAAAAACAGTATCTTCGCAGAACGTACGATGCGGGTCGCTGTCATGTCAGCGGATATGGCATTGAGTTACGGCGCGACCGGTCCTAACCTCCGCGGTTCCGGTGTGGATTGGGATCTCCGGCGAGATGAACCCTATTCTATCTATGACAGATTTGACTTCGATGTACCTGTCGCTGTGGATGTTCCAGAGTTGGGCGCGGTTGTCGGGGACTGCTGGAGCCGATACAAAGTCCGCATGGACGAGATGAAACAGTCCGTCCGGATTGTACGGCAGATTTTAGCGGAAGGACTTCCCGGGGGGCCTGTGATGGCAGATTTAAAAGCCGTCCGTCCACCGAAAGGCGAAATCTATTTCCGTAGTGAAGCACCGCGCGGTGAACTCGGATTCTATATTGTCAGTGACGGCACACCGAAACCAGTACGCCTCAAAGGACGCTCACCCTGTTTCAGCGCTTTGAGCGCGCTACAAGAACTCAGCCGAGGCTTGATGGTCGCAGATATTATTGCCATTATCGGAAGCATCGACATCGTGATGGGAGAGGTCGATCGGTAAATTTTGCCATCACCCCTGTTAAATGTAGGAGGTCAATCATGACGGATCAGGAATTCCAAGAGCGCGTTTTAGCATGGATAGAGCGTACCGAAGATTGGAAGGATCGGACGGATAATAGATTGGACACCCTTGAAGGACAGATGGACACCCTTCAAGAACGGATAGGCAGCCTTCAGGAAGGAATCGCTTGGATTCGCGGCAAAATGGAGGGAACGCAAGAGTCGCGTGCTGCATTGTGGGGTAAAATAGCCGTTTTGGCGGCTGTGGGATCCGCAATCATCGCGGTCCTCGCGTACTTTAAATAAGGAGATTGGATGTCGGATTTTAGGGCGATGTTTGTAGGTTTCCCAGATTTCAATATATCTGAAGGGGTCTTCCCCAATATAAACCTACAAGATAAACTCAATTGGGCAGAGGAATTCATACAGAATGTTTTAATCCCGCGACTGCCAGAAGCGGTCGCTGCACATTTTCCTGTAGAGTTAGGCACGGTTCTCGTCATGTTTGCTGTCGCAGGTATTTTCGTTGCGGTCGTTCCCTTACTCCCTTTGGTATTGGTGCTTGCAGAACGAAAAGTTGCCGCCCGTTTTCAAAATCGAACAGGGCCTATGCGTGTTGGACCGTGGGGCACACTTCAAACATTAGCCGACGGTATAAAACTCATCTTTAAAGAAGACTTTATACCGCCACAGGGTGATAAACTCCTTTTCCTGCTTGCGCCTTATATTATTTTCGCATGCTCTTTCGCTGTTTTCGCCGCCATTCCATTTGGCGATGGCATCCCTATTCCTGGCGACTTCAACATCGGCATCTTCTATATCATGGCGATCTCTTCTGTGATTGTGATGGGTGTGATTATGGCAGGGTGGTCCTCAAACAGCAAATGGTCATTGTTGGGGTCTTTACGCTCCGCCGCCCAAATCGTTAGTTATGAAATCCCGCTCGGCCTCTCTATCCTGACAGTCGTTATGCTCGTGCAAAGTCTGAGCATGACTGATATTGTCAGTAGCCAATCCAACGGCATCTTCAGTTGGCTCATTTTTCGGACACCCTTTACCTTCATCGCATTCTTTATCTTTTTCATATCCGCTATTGCCGAGGTAAACCGGACACCCTTTGATCTGCCAGAAGCCGAGTCCGAAATCGTTGCAGGCTTCCATACCGAGTATAGCGGAATGCGGTTCGCACTCTTCTTTATCGCTGAATACGCGAATATGTTCGCCGTCAGTGCAATCGCAGTAACACTCTTCCTCGGCGGTTGGGAAGGTGTCTTGCCGGGTTACGATATTCTCGGTGGGTTCCCAGGTTTCGTTATCAAAACACTGGCACTCGTCTTCTTGATGATGTGGCTGAGATGGACACTGCCACGCCTGCGCGTAGATCAACTCATGAATCTCTGCTGGAAGTACTTCATCCCGATCGCCTTCTTTAACATCTTAGGCACCGGCATTTGGGGACTTATTTTCCCAGAGGATACGCTTGTTAGCATTATTATCAGCTGTGCGATTATCTATATTGGACTTATTGTCGCGTATACGATTGCTGGACGGACGCTCGCCCAAAAGCCGGAACCACAACCGAGTTAAGGCTAACTGTTGGAGGGAACATCTAAAATGGAGAAATACATACGAAACATCTACAGAGGCGTTTACACCGTGCTCGTCGGTATGCGAGTGACAATCAAGCAGTTCTTTAAACCGAATGTCACGCATCAATACCCGTATGAACACGACTATGAAAAGAAGCAGAACGTCCGAGAAATCCCGAAGGGGTACCGCGGGCAGCTCTATAACCGCACTGAAGATTGTATCGGATGCAAAAAATGCGAAATGATCTGTCCAGTCGATTGCATTATGATTGACGCTACCAAACTCCCGAAAGGTGAGCAACTCTGGGATAGTATGAACGTCGTTCATCTCAAAGACGGACGGGAAATCATTGGTATCATTGAAGGCGACGACAAAAAGGTAAAATCGGAAGACGCAATAACTGTCACGAATATCACTTCTCGCCAAGGTCCCCAAGAAGTTATAGATCGCCTTGAAGCATCGGCGGATGATAGCCGAACCCAGACCTTTGCGAGTGGTGAGATATCACGGGTTGTTACGCGAAACCCTGTCGTCTTTTACCTCGACAAGTTTGATATTGACATGTCCCTCTGTATGTATTGCGGACTTTGCACAGAAGTCTGTCCGACAGAGTGCCTTACTATGAAGGACACCCTCAAAGGCATTGAGTACTCCAAATTCGACCGGTCAGACCTCATCTTCAGTTTTGACAAGCAGGAAATGTACGGTAAAAATGGTGTTGAAAACATAGAAGCCGCAGATTAAAAGAAATCAGGACTTACGCAGCGTGCTCTTTTGTAGCATAGGAAACCGTTGGTTCCCTGTGGCCCCTAAATGCCCGTGTTTTTCTCAGTATCTGCCTCTAAAACCAAGTGTTACGGTCAAAATTGCGTAAGTCCTAGTGTTCTGTCCGCATTCAAATGATGGATAGAATTTTTCGTAGGGGCGGGGTTTCCCCGCCCGATGTATCAATCATTTATGACTTGACGAAGCACTAGAAATATTAGTACCAAGCACGTAACTTGGAACGAAGTGGAAAGCGGATTTATAGTGAAGCCGATAAATAAGTGGACATCTTTGTAGCATAAACTTTCCAGTT
>VXZK01000082.1 GCA_009845545.1 Candidatus Poribacteria bacterium | reverse complement strand
AGCGGGGTTGGACCCGAAGCCTAAAGGCTTGGGATTGTTAGACAATGCCCTTCAACCCTACAGTTGAGAGTGTACAAATCTCACAGATTTACATTGAAAAATTGATAATGCCGCAAAAAGAAGGAGGTGACGCGCTTCACTTAGCAATTGCCTCGTTTCATCAAGTTGATATACTACTTACATGGAATTGTACACACCTTGCTAATCCGAACAAAGCAGTACAGAAATGAACGAAGTCGTCAAGGAAGTTCGCGAAATGCGGATGAAAATTTCAGAAAAATGCGGACACGATCTTAATCGTGTACTTGAATACTACCAAAAATCAGGTGAGGAAATGCGTAAGTCCGGCAAGTATAAGTTTGTCGACCCGGAACCCCCTGCTGAGAAACCCGCGCCTACAGAATCGACGCGTGGTGAAGCCGCAGATTAAGAGTTGTATTACCTTTGCCCGAATACGTGCTGTATGGACGGTGTTTTCCTTCTGGGAAAAATAGGGACAGCCAACCGTGACCTCTGCTGCTATAGTATGTCTATGTTGGGTTGCTGGAGCCAGACACTCCAGTTTTTTTTGTGCCTGGCTACCACCAATCCAAAACTTAGTAAATCCGCATCCGTTTTTTATCACGTCGTATTATTATCCAGTGAATACTCGCGGTTTCCGCCGGGGCCGCCGCCGATTGCCCATGTCCCACGGAACAAGGATTGCCGTTTCGGTGGCATCGTTTCGATAATTTCATGGCTCAGGTTCAACCGATGCCACTGTGCCCAGATGGAGTTATAGCAATTGAAAACCGCACACCGGGGGTTTGATGGATTCGTCCAATCATTCGCGGCATGCACGAGGCTTTCCGTGAAAATAACGACGGAACCGGGTGGGCAGCTATAGTCATCCATTATCTCACGCATGCTCCCTTCCCACGGTGATTCGCCGATATTCGGACGATACTTGTCAGGACCGCCGTAGTTGAAGTGCGCTTTATGTGAACCACTGAGGAAAGAGGTAGCACCTTGTCCTGACTTCACCTCTTCAAGTTCCCAGACGACACGCGTCAACCCCGCAAAAATCTTTTCACCGGCGACCTGATACCGCATCGCATTTGCCTGCTGCGGTGGACGCACAACGTGCGGTAGCCCATTATCGCCACGTTCCGACACAGTCCAACCCGGGGGTCTCACAGTCGTAAATGACCCTTCACACCGAAATCCGTAGCAATCGGCGTGTTGTGCAAAAGGGGCCTCGGACAGAATTTCATTTAGAACCCCTACAATTGCGGGATGGTCAAGGAGGTTCTGAAGCGCGCCTTGATAACTCTGTCTCGCGCCCGCATACACTTCTGCTTTCATTTCCTCGATTTCTGAGTCCGATAATATTGATGGTAACAAAATCCAACCCCGTAAGTCGAAGAAAAACTTCTGTTCGGGTGTCATCGGTACTGGTGTATCCGTTGCGGTTTGGTTTGACATTGATATTCTCCTTATCAAAATGTGTCTACTAAATTTGAAGATCACAGCATTAGGTAAGAAATCTATAACGTGAATAATCTTGAAATTATGTGGTGTTATTCTCCAGTGAATACGCACGATTTCCACCAGGACCACCACCGATTGCCCAAGTGCCACGGAATAAAGATTGCCGTTTCGGCGGCATCTTTTCTATGATTTCATGACTTAGATTCAATCGAAACCATTGTGCCCAGATGGAGTTGTAACAATTAAACACAGCACAACGCGGATTGTCAGGGTTCGTCCAGTTGTTCGTAGCATGTACAACGCTTTCAGTGAAAATAAGCACTGACCCAGGCGGACAACTATAGTCCTCCATCACATCCTTTATCTTATTCTCCCAAGGGGATTCACTAATGTTCGGACGGTATGGGTCCGGGCCACCATAGTCGAAATGTGCCTTATGAGACCCACTCAGAAAAGTCGTACCCCCCTGTCCAGCTTTCACCTCTTCAAGTTCCCAAATCACACGTGTGAGGCCTGCGAATATCTTTCCACCGGCAACCTGATACCGCATCGCATTCGCTTGTTGTGGCGGTCGTACGACATGCGGCACCGCAGTACCCCTATCAGAAGCAGTGCTCCAGCCAGGTTTCCTGACCGTCGTAACCGAATTTTCACATCGAAAGCCGTAGCAATCGTCAAAGATAAATCGTTCATCCGCAAGGATTTCGTTGAGAATCCCTACAAGCGCAGGATGATCCAGTAAATTCTGGAGTGCGCCTTGATAACTATGTCTGGCACCTGCATAGACTTCCGCTTTCATCTCTTCGATTTCCGACGCTGATAATACCGATGGTAATAAAATCCAACCCTGTAAGTCGAAGAAAAACTTTTGTTCAGGGGTCATCGGTACTGGTGTATCCGTTGTGGTTTGGTTTGACATCTTTTCCTCTTTAAAGGTAGTAGGCACGCGCCGTCGTGCCGTTCATTAAACAACTTATGGCTACGGCACGCGCCGTCGTGCCGTTCATTAAACAACTTATGGCTACGGCACGCGGCGCGTGCCTGCTACCTTAGATCTGTTACGGCACGCGGCGCGTGCCTGCTACCTTAGATCTGTTACGGCACGCGGCGCGTGCCTGCTACCTTAGATCTGATATAAAAAGTACTCACCTTTCTGAAGATGATTCGGATTTTTCCTTATATATTGCTGGATTACACAGAACTGTTCAGGCGATCGCACGAGATGATCGAAACTTTCTTCCTGCCAAAACCGTCCCGCTTTACCAAGCACTTTGTTAATTTTACGAGCACTAAACGTTTTCCATGAGCGACATTGTTTCAGAAGATCTGTATCCCCTAACAAACAGACTAACAAATGAACATGATTGGGCATAATCACAAAGTCGCCTATACGATAACGATCACCATTATAGTAGATTCTGTAATTACTTATACACTCAGCATCGGTGCGGTTAGGAAACCGCACCTACCGGGGTCTGAAAGTGTGCATTTATTTTTGGAATTTACTATAAAGTACAATAAACTGTCTGCTACAATCTTTGATAGTTTGGGGTTTCGCAGAACGCACGCTCCGAGCCCTTTATCAAGGTTTTCCATATATTGCTGTGAGAAGATCTCATGATATTGTTTACGGAATTTTTCTGGAAGCCTCGCCAATTTGTCTTTCCAATCTGCCATTGAAGTAGTGATTCCGTGTCGCGCAAGCCATGCCGACCACTCAGCGTACCATCGCGAAGTTACGTGCGATGGGAGCGAATCCTCGGTACGGAACGTGATAAAGTAGGTCACTTGGGGTTGAAACCAATGTGGCAAGTTTGAACCCGCTATAATTTGGAAATCGCTGTTAGGATCAAAGAGGTTGAACATAGTTGTTATAGTATGCTGAGTGTGTCTACGGTGTACGGCATACGGAATATGCCTACTACTTTTAAAGTGCCTGTTTCAATCCAGGCAAGAAATAATCCTTAACAACGACTTCCCAACTCATGCGGGAGGCGATGTCGTAGCCTTCTCGCAGCATATCCTCTACGTCACGGGGTTTACGCGGCAAACGTCCCAAGAGTTTCGCAGCGATGTCTCGACTATTCTCCATTTCAATAGCGTTCCGTTCTGCTAAGCCGATATGCAGCACATCGTCTAACGATTTCGGTGGCATCTGTAGCTGCGTATAGTCGGCAACGACGATGTTCGGAACTTCGCGGTTGTCGGTGGCACGTTGAATGAAACCGCAACAGCCACACACATTGCTAACGATGCAAATTGCGCCGAAACTCAACGGCTCTACTTGGGCGATCCCGAAGGGTTCATAAATAGACTGCCCAAATTCGGCATCACTCCCCTTGCGGATGTCCATAAATTCCATCTCTACCGGCATCCGTTTTCCACAAGTGGCTTGGCTCCATCCAAACTGATTCACAAAAACCACTTTGATCGCCTTAGATTGTAGGTTGAAAGCGGAGACACCGTTGTTTAATTCGATTTCCGCACCGACGAGATCCGGGTAGCCGATTTTATGATACATGGGCCAGCCGTATGCTTCCTCCATTTTGTGGATACTTTCGTTTGGTCGCCCGGTCGCAATTTCTGTGGAGAGGATGAACAAGACAGCGGTTTTATCGTTAGAAGCGAGCAAGGCATCCAGATGCATGAGTACCTGTAAATCGCGCCACAAGCCTTTGCTTTTAACGAGCCGCGTTACGTGTGTGAATACGTAATCGGGACGATAATCCAACAGCGTTTTCGCATATTTTTGGAGCAGTGCTTTTGATGTCAATTTTTCCTGTAGACTCACCTCAAACGCGGGGATGCCGTTGTAAACAAGGTTAATCGGAAAGTCCTCAAACGGTTTTGCCAAGAACCGAAGTTCATCTACAACGAGGTCTCCAACGGCGAAGATGGTATCACAGAGGTGTGCCTTGTCAATCAAAGCGTGCTTGAAGTACCAGAACGGATCGTCGAAGACATCGCGGATAGATTGCCCTTGCGCTTTTGCCTGATCTAAGGCGTTGTAAAAACGGACATCGTGTCCCGGGTGCCCTTCAACAATAGGACGTATTGTTGCCACTTCGTGCGCGTAGAAAACCGTACGCATGTTCTGTGCTTTTTCGTTATTCTTCCGTTCAATAAGCGTCTTGAGCGCAAGCGGCATTCCCATGAATTCGTGCGAGATGATGAACACAGGGGTCGTTGTCTCTTCACCGATAATCGCTTGCAGCGCAGCATAAGCGGGTTCGGCGAGACGGACATATTCCTCAAATTCCCATTCGTTCTCATAACGATTTGATTCGATTTGGAAGTGTTCATAAAGCTGCCATTTGAATTGTCCAGTCAGTGCTTCATTGCTGCTGGAGACGTTCACCAAGATGACATCCGTGAGGATTGTAACTTTCTGATTTTTGTCCTCAAATTGCCGTTGTCCGTAGACGAGTTCTACATCATAGGTCTGCTCAATCTCGCTGAGTGCCTTTGCGTGCGGTGTATCTGTTATCCCACTGCCCGCGTGGTACAAGAGGGTATCCAATCCCCCCAAATCGGCACCCGAAAAGAGGGGACCGACGAGAAAGGTGCGCTCAATCGCTGCATTGTAGTTGCGGGTTGTCAATAACCCTTCCAAAACTGCACCGATGCCTCCCATTTTTTGGATGGCTTCGTGTGTAACGTGAACAACAATACTCAAATTTTTACCTCGTTTAGCGTTTTTTATATCGGCTTGCAATCAAAGCCGTCAATGCATAAAAAATAATAAAGACGGTTTAGTAATCATATATCCGTTGCGAAATTATAACACAATCTTGAAATAGATGTCAAATTCGTGTCAGCGTCTATTACCCTTGACAAGCCTACCGAAAGTAACTACAATATATACTGAAACCTTGTGCGACATCTTTTGATTTTCTATAAGAAATTTTCGGCGTAAACTGTACAAGGCATCGGTTAAAATGTATTCAAAAAACCGCTCAATTTTTATATACTTTTGGAGGTAGCAATGTTAGAAGATATCGGAAGCGTCGCGGGTGCTATATGGCACTACCTTGAAGAAAATAGCGAAGCCACTGTTACCAAATTAACACGCGAACTCGGTGAGACCGAGCGCACAGTTCTCATGGCGATCGGTTGGCTTGCCCGCGAAGGCAAATTAGATTTTGAGAAACGGAAACAGGGCACCTACATCACACTAAACACACAACAATCAGACGCAGCAGCGGCATAGATTTCGGAAGGAGAACGGAATTAAATGAAGCCACTTCGCCAACTAACAGTGGTGCCTACCTTACCCGCGAATCTTGAACCGCTGCGTGAACTTGCTTTAAATCTATGGTGGACCTGGGACCGCGAAGCCTTGGATCTATTTCATCATCTCGATGCGGGATTATGGGAAAAAACCTATCATAACCCGGTCGCAATGCTCGGTCAAATCTCACAAGAACGGTTGGAGACGACTTCAAGAAATAGCGTGTTCCTTGCCCGGCTTGAGGTTATCCATAAGAAATTTAGAGAATACCATAACACCCCTTCATGGTTTGAGACGCATCACAATGATGGGACGCTCAACGCCCTACAAATCGCCTATTTTTCAATGGAATACGGGCTGACAGAGTGCATGCCACTCTACTCTGGCGGTTTAGGTGTCTTAGCAGGCGACCATCTAAAATCCACGAGTTACTTAGGACTCCCTTTTGTCGCAGTTGGACTGCTCTATCAACACGGCTACTTCCGCCAGACGCTTACCGCAGATGGCTGGCAGATGGCAGATTACCCCACCAATGACTTTTACAATATGCCGATTCAGCCTGCGAAACTTGCTGATGGGTCCCCCCTTTTAGTGGAAGTCGAATATCCAGAAGGTCCAGCGATCGCCAAAGTTTGGTGTACCCGGGTCGGTCGTGTCTCTCTCTATCTGTTGGATACAAATATCCCCGAAAATCAGAACGAGGAATTACGGAGTATCACTGACTATCTCTACGGTGGTGATGAACGTCTCCGCATCAAACAGGAGATTTTGCTCGGTATTGGTGGCTACCGTGCCTTAACAGCACTCGGTATCCAACCGACTGTCTGCCACATGAACGAGGGGCACGCTGCGTTCCTCGCAATTGAGCGCATCCGGCAGATGATGTTGCAGACAGGGGTCCGCTTTGAAGAAGCCTGCGAGGCGACAAAATCAGGCAATATCTTCACGACGCATACGCCTGTGCCGGCTGGCATCGACTGGTTTCCACCCGATTTAGTCAACCGCTACTTCAGCGGTTATTACGGTGAACTCGGTATCTCTACGGAAACCTTTCTCGGTCTCGGTAGAGCAAATCCATCGAATACCCACAGTGAATTTAGCCCTGCACTCCTCGCGCTCCGACTCTCCGCAATGTGTAACGGCGTGAGCCAACTGCACGGAGAGGTTGCTCGCGATATGTGGAAAGACCTCTGGCCCGGTACGCCTGTACATGAAGTGCCTATCGGTGCGATTACGAACGGCATTCACACCCGTTCTTGGGTGTCTGGTGATATGCAGAGTCTTTTTGACAGGTACCTTGGCCCCCGCTGGATTGTTGACCTCACAAATCAGGATGTCTGGACACAAATCTCGCAGATACCGGACCCCGAACTGTGGCGAACCCACGAACGCAGGCGTGAGCGTCTGATTACGTTCGCTCGTCAACGGCAGGAACAGAAGCAGGCACTCGGTGGTAGCATTTCCAAGCGTCCGCAAGAGAGCGACACCTTGGCAACGAAAATTCTCAATTCAGCGGCGTTGACCATCGGCTTTGCGCGCCGGTTTGCGACCTATAAACGCGCAACTTTGCTGTTCCACGATGTGGACAGACTTGATAAGATTCTCAATCACCCGGAACGTCCGGTTCAACTCATTTTTGCGGGGAAAGCGCATCCGCATGACTATGAGGGCAAATTACTTATCCAGCGGATCGCGCGGATCGCTGCAGAACCGCGGTTTTATCATAAAATCGTCTTCATTGAGAACTACGATATTTGTGTCGGACGTTACCTCGTTGAAGGTGTTGATGTGTGGCTCAACAACCCGTTACGCCCGAATGAAGCGAGCGGCACGAGCGGTATGAAAGCCGCTGCCAACGGCGTCCTGAATCTCAGCATCGCAGATGGCTGGTGGGCTGAAGCAAATCATTTGGGCGGTGGATGGACGATTGACACGGGTCCCATTCCAGCGGATTCCAAATCCACCAACAAAGCGCACGCCAACGCTATTTACGATCTCCTTGAAAACGAGATTGTGCCGCTCTTTTACCAGCGTAACCCGGTTGATGATGTACCTCACGAATGGGTTGCACGAATGAAGACAGCGATGCAGAATCTCGCACCTATTTTCAATACGAAGCGGATGGTGTCGGAGTACGCAGAACAATTGTATTTTCCCGCGCATCGGCGTTGGCAAGAACTCAATGCCTCTGAGGCGAAACGCAGTATTGCCTTAGCGCGCTGGAAAACCCACATCCGAGACCACTGGGGGGACCTTCGCGTTGAGGAAAAGCGTACCGATGCGAAAACCGCTGCTGCGCAAAGCACTGAGCTTGGGGTGGATGAGTCCACAACAGTGCAAGCAGTCGTCCGAACCGACGTGCTATTTCCGCACGAACTCGCTGTTCAAATCTACCACGGTGTCTTAGATGAAGCAGGCGAAATTCACAATGGGACTGTGAGCCCAATGGCGTATAAGGACGACCTCGGGGGCGGCGCTTATCTTTTTGAAGGGACGCTGACCTTGAAACAGACAGGCTTGCACGGGTATACCGTGCGCGCCTTGCCCAACCATGAGGATCTGCAATCTCCACACGAACTTGGGCTTATAACTTGGGCTTAACGGTATACCTCCTGTCTTTTGGGCGGGAGGTTTGCTTTTGCGTTGCGCATAACCGTTTTTAAGCGTATAATAAGAGTACGCAGCTGGAAACGAAGTGGAAAGCAGATATACGGAAATGAGCGTAAAGTTCTTAACCTACTTGACAGTATCTCAAAGAATGATTAAAAATTCTTTGTAACACCAAAAAACAAGCCCGTAATGTAATGGAGGGCGACTCCTAAAAAAGCACGGCAAAGTCCTAATCCACGTTGTTTAACCGCAAGGAATAAGTAAAAATTAAAAAATCGGTATGGAAAGAAAAGCAGCAATTGCCCGCGAAACAGCAGAGACGCGCATCCGGCTCAATCTTGACCTCGACGGAACAGGGGTATCCACTATTAACACCGGTGTCGGTTTCTTGGATCACATGTTAGAACTCTTTGCCAAACACGGGTTCTTTGACCTTGAGATTGAGGCAAAGGGTGATTTACATGTAGATGCACATCATACGACGGAGGATGTCGGCATCTGCCTGGGGCAAGCCCTCCAAAAAGCAGTACTCGACAAAATGGGGATGCAACGATTCGGCAGTTTCACGGTTCCGATGTATGAATCCCTCGCCAAAGTTGACTTGGATGTCTGTGGTCGTCCCTACCTCCACTTTGAGACACCGCTGAGTTATGGGAAAGTCGGTGATTTCGATATTGAACTTGCCGAAGAATTTTTTCACGGATTTGTGAACCATAGCGGTACAACCTTGCACATCAATGTCCCGTACGGCACAAATCAACACCATATCATTGAAGCCATCTTTAAGGCGGTTGCGAAGGCGTTGCATATTGCGACGCGTCTTGATGAAAATATCACCGGTGTACTGTCCACTAAAGGCAGTTTGTAATGCGGAATAGTTGTCAGTATTCAGTGAACCGATAGTCAAATGAGGAGAACGCTTATGAGCAATGGGAACGTTATTGCAGTTATTCTTGGAGGCGGCCGCGGCACACGTCTATTTCCACTAACACGGGATCGAGCGAAACCGAGCGTCCCCATCGCAGGTAAATTTCGACTGGTGGACATACCGATTAGCAATTGCCTCCATTCAGGATTGGAGAAAATCTATGTCTTGACCCAGTTCAACTCTGCCTCCTTGAATCGACATATTGCCCAGACGTACCGCTTTGATACGTACCGCCGCGGGTTCGTCCAAATCCTCGCAGCGCAACAGACGCTGATGGGCGAAGAGTGGTATCAGGGAACGGCGGATGCCATCAAGCACAATGAACCGTATATTCTGAATCCGAGGTTCAAAGATGACTATGTCCTGATTCTTGCGGGTGACCATCTCTACCGGATGGATTATGAAAAAATGCTGCAGGTCCACACTGAATCCAACGCGGCCATCACTGTGTCTGTTCTTCCTGTGAAAAAAGAAGACACCAGTGGACTCGGCATTCTGCAAGCAGATGCGAACGGACGTATCGTTGATTTCGTTGAAAAGCCGCAAACGGAGGAAGAACTCCAGCGACTCCGCGTTGAACCTGAGGTTTTTACCTCGCGAGGCATTGAACCGCAGGGAAGGGAATACATCGCTTCAATGGGGATCTATATTTTTAATCGAGAGGTCTTGCAAGAGGTGCTTCAAGACGAATCAAACGTAGACTTCGGTAAGGATATTATCCCAAAAAATATTCAGACGCGTCCGGTCTCTGCGTACTTTTTTGATGGGTATTGGGAGGATATTGGTACGATCCGTTCTTTCTATTCGGCGAATATCGCGCTCACCGATACCGCGCCGGCGTTCAATTTTTACGATGAGCAGGCACCGATCTATACCAACCGGCGGCACCTGCCGAGCACAAAAGTCAATAGCAGCAGTGTCCGCTCCTCGATTCTCGCTGAAGGTTCTATCATTGATGATTCCGAACTTGATAGAACAATTGTGGGTATCCGTAGCATCATCTCCGGCGGCAGTCGCGTTTACCAATCCGTACTCATGGGGGCAGACTACTACGAATCAGATGCGGCGCGAGCGGCGCGCGAACAGTCAGACATCCCTAAAGTCGGCATTGGTCGAAATTGCTTGATTCAGAATGCAATCATTGACAAAAATGCGCGTATCGGTGATAATTCAGTACTCGTGAATCGGGATGGCATTGATAATTACGATGGCGACGACTACTACATTCGGGAAGGCATTGTTATCGTGCCAAAGGATGCGACAATACCTCCTGAAACCGTCGTCTAATCTATAGCCTTGAATTTTAGAATCAAGGTTGTTTAGTAAGGAGAAATTCTGATGCGTAGTGTACTAACATTGCATGGGTGAATATCCCGAAAGTTTCCGGCGCGTGGCAAATTATCGCCTCTAAAGAACACCGCGGCCCGACCGGTAGAAACTACGGACTCTTCGGTCATATCAATAGCGGCGTTGTCCATTACTCTTTCACAACAAACGCAAGCTGGAAATCCTTTGATGCCAAAACCGTTGTGACGGATGGGGATTGGCATCACGTCGCAGGCACTTATGACGGTTCCGACTTCAAACTCTATCTTGATGGAGCCGTCGATGCGCAAGTATCGCCGGGAACGAAACCGGATACCCACGATAATTTTCTGTTTATTTGGGGGATGCGACATCGGTAACTACTGGATGACAGGGACTATTGATGAGGTTGTTCTTTATGAGAGATCCCTCAGCGAAAAGGAACTCAACGAATTAATGGAAGATGGGATGTCCGTTGCCTTAGATGTCCAGCCCGGTGGGAAACTGGTGACGACCTGGAGTCGGCTTAAGACTTGATAGCGTCTAAGGCACGTCCATCTCATCGGCGCGCATGCAAAGCGTGCCTTAAGGAAGGCGAACTTTAACATGTCTGAATTAAGACAGAAACTTCTGGTGCTGCATTTGCACACACCTGACCTAAATAGTAGCGTTGTCGCTTGGGCAATGTACGATGGTACTGGTGAAAAACGTCACACGACAGGCGATAGCGAGACTCCGCCGTATAACTCAGTTATGGAAGCGATGCGCGATGGGTGGCGGGTGATTCAGTTTCCACAACAATTCCCTGCCTATCCCGGCATGGAATATCATACCTCATATCTCAGGTTTGAATATATCCTTGAGAAATTGGAGGAGATACAATGATTGACAAAAAGTATTTGCTCACAACAGAACAGATGGCGAACTTCGTTGCGGACGGTTACCTCCGCTTCGATAAGTTAATCCCGGATGAGTTGAATAAAGCTGCACATGCGGAGATGGAAACCGGTGTGAGCACCCGCGGGGGCGGCGGCACGGTTTTAAACGATGTCTGGGGCGATGGGTCCGCTGTCGGCAGAGTTTTTGGGATGCCAGAGGTGCAGGGCATTGTTCACAGTCTCGTCGGTGAGGCTCCGCTTTACGATCACCACGCCGTTCACATCGTCCGTCCGCAAAACGAGGTCGGTCAGATTTGGCATGCCGATGCGATCATCGACCTGCGGATGCATTTTGACATCCAATTCTTCTATTTCTCGCACGACACACCGCGTGAAATGGGTGGGACGATGATTCTACCGGGGAGCCACTATCGCCGTGTCTGTGAGACGGATATCGCGCGGTATCAAAACTTCCTTGGGCAGCTGCCGATCGCGTGCGAGGCAGGAACGCTCTTTGTGGTGCATCACGGCATGTGGCACTGTGCGCAACCGAATTTAACAGATCAGACGCGCTATATGTTCAAACTCCGCCTGAATCCGACGGTACGTCAATGCCAACTCTGGAACACAGATGATATTGACACAGCACCGATCCACGGCATCTTAGGCAGAAATCACAGATGGTATGGGAACGATGTCCGGCTTGAGATCGTCAACCGGATCAAGCAGTGGCGTTTCCTGATCGGTGACGAGTCTTTTGATGTTGGCTATTGGCTGTCTCGACTGGAGAACATGCCGGAAAATATTGAAGCGGCAGCGTAATTATAAAAATAAAAAGGCGCGGTTAGAAACCGCGCCTTGAAAGAAATTGCGTATGGGTCTCAGGATGACCTTTCTACTACCGATCGCGGCCGCGCCCTCTTCTACCGCCACGATCTCCCCCTCCCCGAAATCTCTCTATCATCCTTCGCCGCTCCTCAGGTGAAGCGTTCCGCATCCGCTCCATCATCTCCCGCCGCCTGTTTTGTTCAGCATTCGCTCGCTCTCGCTGCTCCGACTGTTCGCGCCTTTCAGCAGTCTGATTGGCTCGGTTTCGTCCGGCGTTGTCATTGCCTGCTCTTTCGGACCCACTTTCGCCACCTCTGTTACCGCCGCGTTCGCGCTTAACCGTGAGGAGTTGTAATGGCCAGTTTTGTTTGAGTGTTATTGTCTCTCCTGCTTTGTCCAAGGTCACTTCTTCCGTTTGGATATCTTTTACCGTCATATCACCAACTTTTGTGCCTATTGTAACAAAGTGGTAACGATTCGATCTGTTCTCCAGCAGCGTCGCTTGTGATATTCCGTTGTTTGGGTCAACAACTTTAGCACCAACCAAACTATAGGAAGGTTCATTATTTGGTGGTGTCCATCCCAGCGGACGGAAGATATTGTGGTCAATAATTGTTTTGTAAAATACGGCATTCTCCCCAAAATCAACACCACCACCGCGGTTTTGGCGCCCCCAAGCCCTATTGCGCTGGCGTTGTGGCTGTTCTGGTGCTTCAGCCATTGCCTGCCTGTTGACAGCAGCTATTTCTTTCATCTTAGCGGCATCCATCTGAGATTTTGTGCCGATAAACTCCGATTTTTTCTCATCTTGCGCATAGAGCAGTATTGCAGCCCCGAGCAGCAGGCATACAACACAGCCGATTCCGAGTTTCGTAATGATATTGCCCCAATTATTGGCAATCTTCATCTATTTTTCC
This sequence comes from Candidatus Poribacteria bacterium, assembly GCA_009845545.1. Taxonomy (GTDB): domain Bacteria; phylum Poribacteria; class WGA-4E; order WGA-4E; family WGA-3G; genus WGA-3G. The sequence goes on along the minus strand of VXZK01000082.1, from coordinate 24,246 downwards.
TCCGATTTTCCACGCATATTTTTTTTGAACTTAGTATGGACATCACTTTCAAGACTTAAGACAGGTTCTATTGCGAAAAGGTTCTTTTTAATTTTACCGTAGATTTTGCTCAAGATCAAGTCAAATGGATTCAAAGTATCGGACTATCTGAATTTATAATAACAAAAAAGGCGCGATGACCAGCCACGCCTTGAAAGAAATCAGGTCTGTATCTTGAAGGAATCGCAACGTCATTTATCGCGATCTCCACCGCTGTCACCCCCACCCTCTTTTTTGTAATACCGCATAAGTTTTTCCCGCTCCTCGTTTGATGAAGTGTTCCGCATCTTCTCCATTACCTCCCGGTTCCACTGCTCTCGTTGAGCAGTTGACCAATTTTTCTGCGCCATTTGCCTGCGCTTTGCAGCGGCAGCTTGATTGGTTCGGTTGCGTCCGGCGTTGTTATTGCCTGCTCTTTCGGAGCCGCTTTCACCACGTTCGCCACCTCTGTCACCGCCGCGTTCGCGCTTAACCGTGAGGAGTTGTAGTTCCCCGGTTTTGAGTGTTACTGTTTCTCCAGCTTCTCCGGCTTTGTCTAAGATCACATGTCTGGCTTGGATGTCCTTCACTGTCATATCACCGAGCTTTGTGCCGACTGTCACAAAGTGGTAACGATTCGATCTTTTCTCCAACAGCGTTGCTTGTGAAATCGCGCCATTTGGGTTGACAGCCGTGCCAATCAGACTATATGCGGGTTCGTTGTTTGGCGGTGTCCACCCCAAGGGGCGGAAAAGATTGTGGTCAACGATGGTTCTGTAAAACGCGGCATTCTCTCCGAAGTCAACGCCACCACCTCGGTTTTGCCGACCCCGAGCTCTATTACGTTGCGGTTCGGATTGCGCCTCTGCTTTAGCCATTGCCTGCATCTTAGCGGTATTTGTTTCTTGTTTTTGTTTTATTTTAACAGCGTCTATCACCGGCTTTGTGCCAATGAACTCCAATTTTGTTTTATCTTGCGCATAGAGCAGTATCCCGAAACCGAGAAGTAAGCATACGACACAACCAATTCCGAATTTTGTAATGACGCTTCGGCGATCATTAACAATTTTCATTTCCGTTCCCTCCGATTTTCCACGCACATTTCTTTGGAGCCTGGCATAGACATCACTTTAGAGACTTACAGTAAGACAAGTTCTATTGCGAAAAGACTCTCTTTAATTTTACTGTTGATTTTGCTAAATGTCAAGTCAAATCAATCCAAACCATCGCATACCTAATGTATTTAGGGCATTTAGACGAAAAAATTGCTTATGTGTTTATTTTTTTATCCACTATAAGAGCGACACTCACTGGTACCTGTTACTTCACACCTAAAAACTATTGCACTGCTCGACTTCAAAAAGCATTGACTTTCGCGAAAAAATAGAGTAAACTTTATAGAAATAGATATTTCTTGCACTGCGAAAGGAATACGCAACATGAAGTGTTATAGTCGAATTCAAAAGTCCATCGCATTTATAGGCAGTTGCCTTCTCATTTTCGTTTTAACGAGTCAGCATGCGGATGCGGCGCGCCGGGCTCGCGTGCTCTCGATTGGACTCTTCGCCTCTGGTATGAGTCTCCAACTCGGTGCCACGTTTCTCAAATCCTCCGCCCAAGAGCGTTACGATGCCTATCTTAACGCCGCAATCCAAGCAGATATCCAAACACACAAAGACGCTTTCCTCGTCAGGCGGAATGCCGGTAAGATCATGTCGGGTGTCGGTCTCGGGTGTGTAGGACTCGCCGTGCTTTTCTCAATCTATAACCAACTTGACACACCTTCGGAATCGTCTGAACTTGCGGAAGAGGATGCCTTTTCTGGGTACCGCTCGCAAACTCTGAGAACAAATCTACGCGCTCAGAGAATTGATTTTACAAATTACGGATTTGGAAACACAGGTCTGTCATCTCAGCGTTCCGCATTCCAATTACTGCCACACTACGATTTCCAAAACCAACGGGCAAGTCTGAGGCTTCTACACTATTTTTAACGATTAATTTCCGTCTGATTTTCCCTACGTCAAAATAGCGTTTTCGGTTGGTTTGAAGAACACAGGGTTGTAATTGTGTTATTTTTAAGGAGCAATATTATGTGTCTATTCCACACTTTATTCAACCGTAAGGTTGGTATACTAAGTTTTCTTATATGCCTTGCTTTATTTTTCCTATATGCCTGCACAAATAGCGAGGATTTTGCGAATCCGCTTGACCCAGAAAACCTGCGTACCTCCGGTGCCCCGGATGGACTCACGCTCTATGCGGGTGATAAACAGGTGCGGGTCACGTGGAACGATATCGGACAGGAGGGTATCCAGGCTTACCGGATTTATAGACGCTCTACAGGTGGAACAGATACGGCGTTTGAACTAATCGGCTCCGTTGACACCCCGGCAAACGAATTTATTGATACCCAAAATCTCGAAAACGACCGGCTTGATACCTCTGGACAACTCCTTGCTTATGAATATCGCATTACCTATGTTGATGTCAACGGCGTGGAAACACCGGATCCGACGCATCCGCCACTTGAGAGTGATGAGCCGCGTCGTATTTGGAAAACAGCGTTAGCCACACCGAGTGTCCCACCGCCGGTACCTGTTGTAACCGTCGGCGATCCGACCGACCTCACCATTAAGCTCTTTTGGGAAGGCTATGAACCCTCTGATGATTTTTCTGTCTTCCGCATCTATGCTGCGCTTGATAATGAAGACGGGAAATCGCTACAGTTTACAGTGATTGCCGAACCGAAACGAGACCAGTTCTTCTATTTCGACCACGATTTTGAAGTAGACGGGACTCGGAAAGTCTATCGCATCGCTGCTGTAGATATATTTGGCGCGGAGGCGTTCGCCACAATCAATGCAGCGACACCCAATGTCCCGCCTGCACCACCGAAGAACGTTCGTGTCCGTTACTTACCCCGCTCCCTATTTAACACAAAATACGATGCAGTCATTTCATGGACACCGAATCTCGAACCCGATCTTGCCGGTTACCAACTCTATACCGAAGATGCATCCGGAAATTATCTCCCGCGTCCCGCACCGGGAAAAAAGGATCGCACGTGGACGATCCCCGGTGAAGACCCGATCCTTGTTGGACAAGACCTGAAATTCAGGCGGTACTGGATAACTGCATTTGACAATACACCTGGACCCGACGGGCAGCGAGACGAAAGCACAAAGCAATTAGCGCAATCGCAATAGTTGCCAAACTTTAGTAAAAGACTGAAATAACACCACAACTTCAAAGGATAAATCCATGCACCCTAATTTTTCTGGCGCGAATTTTCGGCGGACAGGTTACGCCGAAAAAAAGAGACACCATAATACACCAGCCTTCATATATATGATCTGTGGACTCCTTCTCGTTGGCATGGCATCGCCGCTCTCAGCACAGTTACCAGCCGTTCCACATCTCAGCACTATTCAGACGGCAGAACCGGTCGGCAAAGGGGGTTCCAGCACCTCGTTTGGGCTCCTTCAATACTCAAAAGTCGATCTGCTACCGGATCAACGCCAAAAAGTGAATATTGGCGGATTTGAGGAACTGCATCGCGTATCATTGCAAATAGAGACCTTCCTCATACCGGTCAGATTCAATTACGGCTTAACCGACGAACTTGATTTGGTGCTGGGCGGCACGTTTTCAACCGGGGGTGTCCGAAAAACCGTTCACGATTTCTATAATGTTGCTGAAGAGACCGACGTTGATCCAACCACCGATCGCCGCGTCTATGACCAACCGCTATTTGACGGCGTTATCGGACTCAAGTATAACATTAAACCTGATCGGAATGATGGCTTTCCGAGCATCTCTATCGGTGGTGACACGCAGTTCGGTTACACCGCCGATGATCGGCTTAATACGGATAACGAATTCCTCGATTATAGCCCCGCTGATGGTTTTCCGTTTTTCGGAATCAATACCTATATGGTCGGTACGCAAAGGTTCGGGAGCCTTTTTAAACTCCACGCCGGTGTTGGGGTGTTTTTAACATCAAAGTTACTTAAAACGACAGACTTTTTTGCCCTCAATTGGCAGGTGGGTGGTGAAGTTGCTATCGCGGATAACATGTGGTTGCTGGCGGATTTCTCGCGTGAACTTCCGTATGCAGGTATAAACGTAACGAACTTCATTGGGCTGGCTCTCCGTTATGAAGTCTCGAATACATTGGCATTCCAACTCGGATTTAACAGTCAACCCGGATTCCAGTTTAACTTGACTTTCGGCGGCGAGAAGGCACAAGCGATTGATGAGGGGAATCTGCTGTTTTAGCGATGAAAATTAAAAGAATTATCAAGGAAAATTAAAAATATGCGAGCAGTTGTTCAGCGCGTTAAATCTGCCAGTGTTACAGTAGACGGTAAACGCGTTTCCGAAATTGGGGCAGGCGTGCTCGTCTTCCTCGGCGTTGCGCATGACGATACCGCAACGGAATTGGCATATATCGCCAATAAAGTCGCTAACCTGCGTATCTTCGAGGATGAAGACGGTAAAATGAATCGTTCACTTCTCGAAACAGGTGGTGCTGCGCTTGTCGTCTCGCAATTCACGCTCTACGGTGATTGCCGTAAAGGACGACGACCGAGTTTTATTAACGCTGCCCGTCCCGAAGTCGCGAACACGCTTTATGAACAGTTCATCACCCTCCTAAAACAGCAGAGTATCCCAACACAAGGTGGTACCTTTCAGGCGATGATGGATGTGCAACTCATTAACGACGGTCCTGTCACCATTCTATTAGATAGCGACAAGCAATTCTTTTAATTTTCCTTGCGGTTCGGTCAGGTGGGTTTGATAGGTTGACGTTCCACTCCGTAGATCCGCCCTCCATTACATTACGGGCTACGGTTGCTTGCTATTTTCATCGGAACCCCGATTTTGACAACGGAAAAAATCGGTGAAGAAGCCCAATATTTAAAAAAGTGCTATGTCTATAGGAGAAAATCATGACTCGCAAGATGCGTCTCGGTTTAGGTCAATTCAGTGAGCTCAGTGAAGAACGGTTGAAGTTTATCAAACAACTCGGTGTTGAAGATGTCTTGCTCAACACGGCACAACTCCCCGGCACAGCGCGATGGGAATTTGAGGACATCTTGCAACTTCGGAAAGAGGTAGAATCGGTTGGGCTCCGGTTAGCAGCACTTGAGAACGTGCCTGTCCCGTTTTACGACAAAGCCATGCTCGGTCTACCTGGTCGTGATGAACAGATTGAGAATATGGCGACGACGATTCGCAATATCGGCAAAGCTGGCGTTGAGATTTTCGGATACCACTGGATGCCGAGTGGGGTCTGGCGAACTTCTCGAACCACACCCGGTAGAGGTGGTGCCGAAGTTACGAGTTTTGATATGGAAGAAGTTAAAGACGCACCGCTATCGCACGGACGCGTTTTCACTGAAGCCGAAATGTGGGAAAACTACGCGTATTACATGAACGCAATTCTGCCCGTCGCAGAAGAAGCAGGCGTTAAACTTGCACTCCACCCCGATGATCCGCCTGTTGAATCCCTTGCAGGGGTGCCGCGTCTGTTCCGCAATTTTGAGGGTTTTAAACGTGGGATGGAGATCGCTGACAGTCCGATACATGGTCTCGATTTCTGCGTCGGTTCCTGGTCGGAGATGGGACCGGGTGTTACGGATGCGATCCGCTATTTCGGAGAGCGCGACAAGATTTTCTATGTCCACTTCCGTGATGTGGAAGGGCACGTCCCAAAATTTGCTGAATCCTTTGTTGACACCGGCAATTGCGATATGTTTGATGTAATGCGCACGCTGAAAGAAGTCGGTTTTACAGGCTTCATGATTACCGACCATGTGCCTCACATCGTAGATGATACAGGCTGGGGGCACCGAGGCCGCGCGTATGCGATCGGATACATGACAGCGTTCCTTGAAATTTTAACAGCAACGTAGAGGTAAGTTGATATAACTCTTCAATACTAAGACAATCACACTTATCAGCACGTTAGGTAGCGACTTTGTATTGATGGTTTTAAGAATATGTTAGAAAAAATGATAATTGACACAGCAGAAAAATTGAGGCTTGTCTCTCAAAGTATGCCAAAAGTCTGGGATGGCCGAGAATCTATCCTTGAGATGAGGGATACTGGTTTTGAATATTGGAGGCAAGAGGAATGGATTGAGTTTTACTTCAAATTTTTGTGTCAAAAACATTTTCATAACATCATTGACACCCCCGGCAAGAAATATGGCAACACAGAGTTTGACGCATTTCGCGAAATTTCATGGGATTTTAAGGTGGATTCAGTTGATCCAGGAACCTATAGTGTTACTGCAAATGATGCAGAAGCAATAGCGAACACAATAAACGATTATGGCTACTATGGAATGATTCTCGCGATAGGTGAAGTGGTATATGGTGAAGAAATATCTTTCAAAAAATGGTACGACGACTTAAGAGGAGAGGTTGGCAAATATGAAACAAACAAGATTAACGCAGGAATAATGTCCCGGACCCGTAAAACAGGATTTGTTTTAAAGGGAATCTACTTTATTTGTTTTGATAATGAAACGCTGCACCTTTGTGGTGGTTTACTTCAAGACTATTCCGGAAAAACGGAGAGCAATATACTAAATCCAAAAGATGTCATAATAGATATTGGTGAAATTCCAAATACAGCCTTCGTTACCAGTGAAGGCTTTTAGGGAATCGGATCCAATAAACTTGCATACAAAAGCATAGTACGCCACCCCGAATTCAGAACACCGCTAAAGTACTTGACGATTTAATGTAAACATAGTATTATTATTTACAACTCACGTAGACAAGCGATAAAATGCTGGACTACAAACAGACGGACCTTGGAAAGACGTGTGTTTCTCAAAAACAATATGGTTCGTAGTAGCGCAATTCATTGCGCATCGCGTAAGTCCTGATTATTTATAATTTGTGATAGAATTGGCGACATTAGGGATCACAAAAACAAATATTAACTCCGAACAGGAATTTTGAAAAGTCAAGGTGAAATATGGCAATAAGTCCAAAACTTGATTATGCAAAACTTGATGAACTTTATCTTGATCCAAAGAACCCAAGATTGGGCCGCCATCATGTCAATGCGGGGCTTTCCCAAGAAGAAATTTTGGATTTGATGCGTGATTGGGTTCTTGATGAACTTGCTGTATCCTACTTGGAGAGTGGCTTTTGGACACATGAGGCATTGTTGGTCACGCGAGAGGAGTTGGATGGGAAATCTCGATTTGTTGTCGTGGAGGGAAACCGTCGGCTTGCAGCATTGAAGTATCTTTACGCGGCTGTAAATAATAAAGATGTACCGTCTAAATGGAAGTCTCTTGTTGCAGGTGTGAAAGTCCCCGACACTCTTTTTGATCAAATACCGTACATATTGGTTGATTCCCGCCAAGAAATTGAGGCATTTTTAGGATTCCGTCACGTCACGGGGATTAAACAATGGAATCCCGAGGAAAAGGCACAGTACATCACTCAATTAATAGACAAAAAAAGAATGACGTACCAAGAGGTAATGCGTAAAATTGGTAGTAAAATCCCGACAGTCCGTCACAATTATATTTCTTATAGGCTGCTATTACAAATGGAAGATGGTCTAGAGGATTTTTCACCTGAAGATGTAAGAGGCCGTTTTAGTGTCATGTACCTATCTCTTCGGACGCAAGGAGTGCAAAATTATCTTGACATTGATATCTTTGCGGATGAGAACGCTGCCCAACGCCCGGTCCCTAAAACTCATTTAGAGGCTCTTGCAAATTTTGCGCGATGGTTGTTTGGTAGTAAGGAGAAAAATAAGGATCCAATTTTTACTGATTCACGGCGTGTTGATGATTTCGGTGAACTTCTTGAAAATCCTCCAATTGTCGAGTATCTTGAGCAAGAAGAAAACCCATCCTTTGAACATGCTTGTCAACTGGCGGGGATGAACAAATCGAAAATTGCTCAACTTCTCAACCAAGCTACCTCTAATGTTCAAATTGCTCTGGGCCAGGTTCACCACTATAAGGATTCAGAAGATACCCAGGAAGCAGTCAAAAGATTAGGAATTGATGTGTGGCAACTGCTGAAGGTTTTTCCAAAGATTCAGCAAGAACTTCAAGAACGAGAGAGGGGAGACTGATGCTTCCGATTCCAGATAGTGGTATCTACAAATCAATTAATGAGCATAATATTGATTTTGGTTTTTTATGTGATTGGATAGAGGGGAGCATTTTGTTTGCCGAAGACGAATTTTCTACAACAGACATCGTTCAGGCTTTGATTGATGGGGGTATCTACGTAGAATCGGATTTCGCTATGCGGATTGTCATGGAAATTTGGCAAGAGTTAGAACGCCGACTTAAGTGTGTTGCTCCGAGGATTCCATTTTCCGTTTCAGATCTCCGAGTGCAACGTATTACTTCATGGCAAGATGCTCCGGCCCATAGTTTCTGTGTCCTTTTGTCATTTGCTAAATGCTACAAGAAATGGTGGAATCGTGTATCTGATTCAGATTACAACGAGCAGGGCGAACTATTTGAGTTGTTAACACAAGAGTCACTCAAAGAACAATTCTCGGATTGGCAAGTTAAGCGCACAGGATCCTCTTATACACAATCTGTGAAACTCCACGAAGTCATGCGTCAAGTCGCAGATTGGTTAGACAGACCTATTAAACCTGATGCAGGGGAAAGGATAAATTCGAGAACTAAGGATGCAGGACTTGACCTCTTGTGTTACCATCGTTTTCCAGATAAGCGAGCAGGTTTCCCAATATATTTAATGCAATGTGCAAGCGGACAAAACTGGAATGATAAAGTATTCACACCTGACCTTGATTTATGGGGAGACTACATTGACTTTGTAGTTAGGCCCCAAAAAGCATTCGCGATTCCGTATGCTCTCAGTGAGGCCGATTTCAGGGAACAATGTATTCTTGTAAAAGGGTTGCTGCTAGATCGGTACAGACTTCTCGCTGCATCAAGGTGCCGTCAACATTGGGAGTCACCGATGCTGACGAATCGAATTGTCAAGTGGGCAACTCCAAAAATCAATCAATTACTTCGTAATTAACAGACAAACAGCAAAGAAAGTTGAGATGAAATTCATAGATCTCTTTGCCGGACTCGGCGGTTTTCATTTAGCCTTAAGACGACTTGGTCATCAATGCGTCTTTGCATGCGAAAAAGATGAGAAACTTCGCGCGCTATATGAGCAGAATTTTAATTTTGAGCCAGAAGGTGATATCACAACTGTGGAGATGAAGGATATTCCTCCTCACGATATTTTATGTGCTGGTTTTCCATGTCAACCCTTCTCTAAAGCGACTCCGACGGAGAAACGGAAGGGATTTGACTATCCCGAGAAAGGTAATTTGTTCGACTACGTGATAAAAATTCTGAAAGCCAAAACACCGCGTTATTTCATCTTGGAAAATGTTCAAAATCTCAAAAAACATGATAATGAAAAAACATGGGAAACAATCAAAGAAACACTCAAAGACGCTGGATATTATGTAAAGGAAACTTGCTTATCACCACATCAATTCAAAGTCCCGCAAATTCGTCGACGGATGTTTATTGTTGGAGATCGGGACGGTCCTCCACATCTTCCTCCTGAACCTATCCCTTGTGTTGAAAGGGACCTCAAAAGGATCCTTAAACAAAAGATCCTTGATAAAAATCCGCCTGATGCTCAGCCATTAACTGATCGCCAAATGAAATGTCTAGACGTTTGGCAAGAATTTCTTGGTCTGCTTCCAAAAGATACAAAACTTCCATCTGCTCCAATTTGGTCCATGGAGTTTGGAGCAAATTATCCGCTGGATGGTACACTTCATACCTTAGAGATAGGGGAGTTGCGTAAACATAAGTGGGGCCATGTGAAAGATTTGGAAGCATTAACCGATGATGAAGTGTGGCAGAGTTTACCATCTTATGCAAAAAGGGAAAAAGGGGAGTTTCCTGCATGGAAAATTAGGTTTATTCAAGAAAACCGAGAATTCTATGAAAATAACAAGGATTGGATTGATCCGTGGATACCAAAAATTTCGGATTTTCCGCCAAGTTACCAGAAATTTGAATGGAATTGCAAAGGGCTAAATCGAGATTTATGGAATCTATGGGATTTCGTGATCCAATTCAGGGCCTCGGGAATTAGAATTAAAAAAGCGACGACAGCCCCTTCGCTTGTGACAATAGCCTGCAATGTTCCCATTATCGGTTGGGAAGAACGGTACATGACACAACGGGAGTGTGCTCGCTTGCAAGGTATGGCTTGTCCGCCAGGTAAGAAATACCTGAAGGGTATGAAGAAAGAAGCCCTAGATCTACCGGAAACCCCGTCTCGCGCATTTACTGCTTTGGGCAACGCTGTAAACGTAGATGTTGTTCAACGCGTTGCTAAAGAACTCACATTAAATTCGGATTATGGTGAATTATCAAAATACGTTGACATTCATTGGTAGAGTTTTGCTTTGGTGTTTCTTCGCGCTTTGTAAGAGCACTGATTGAAGTGTAAAGTTAATTCTAAAAATTCATCATAGTTGATTTTCAAAAGATATGTGAAAGGATTGGAAGGTATGGGTACACTGCAGAAGATCCAAATCCGCCCTGGGGTTGGAATACTTTCTGTCCTCAGCCACCTCAATTACAAGCCTTGGTTTGCCATTGCTGAATTTGTTGATAATTCTATCCAAAGTTTTCTTGATTATAGAGAAGAAATTGAGCGTATTGATGGAAAGGATGCAAAGTTACGGGTCGCAATTGAACTGGATTCCTCAGAGGGTGGACGTTTGATTGTTCGTGATAACGCTGCAGGTATTCACGAGGCAGACTATCCATACGCATTTCGCCCAGCGGAAGTACCGGCTAATACCAGCGGATTGTCAGAATTCGGAATGGGTATGAAAAGCGCGGCATGTTGGTTTTCCCCAGACTGGATTGTTCGGACAACAGCACTTGGTGAGTCAGAGGAAAAAACAGTTCATTTTGACATTTCCCAAATTGTAGAAGATAATTTAGAAGAACTAACCGTGGAATCAAGACCTAGTCAACCTAAGGCACACTTCACTGAGATTATCCTGTCCAATCTACACAGACCTCCGCAGGGAAGAACCATCGGTAAAATTCGCGAACATTTGGCAAGTATCTATCGTGTATTTATCAGAGATGGGTTATTAGAGCTTCGATTTGGTGATGAAGTCTTATCTTACTCACAACCAAGAATATTGTGTGCTCCGTTCCATGAGAATACATCGGAGGCACCGCGATTGTGGCGAAAGGAGATTAACTTTGATTTTGGAACTGGACTTCGGGCGCGTGGTTTTGCTGCTCTGCGGGAGAAAGCAAGTACGTCACATGCTGGTTTCGCTCTGTTTCGTAGAAATCGCCTGATTCAAGGAAGTGCGGACGAAGGTTATCGACCAAAACTTATTTTTAGCAACCCAAATTCTTATACTTACCAGCGATTGTTTGGTGAACTCCATCTTGAAGGGTTTGATGTTAGTCATACAAAAGATGGTTTTCAATGGGATGAGAACGAAGAACCTTTTTTAGAACTGTTAAAAGAGGAACTTAATGAAGAACCAACACCATTACTCAACCAAGCAGAAGGGTACCGTGTAAGGCAAAAGACTCCCGACTTGAAACCGGGTGCTGAAACTTCAACGCGGCGTACTTCAAAGGCTGTAGAAAACGAGGTGCCTCCAGTTGTTGAGACACAAATCCGCGAAGAACCTGAAGATAAGCCACCTCCATCCGATTTGCCAACTACAAGGGCGGCTGTTGCTGACAAAACCGTTTTGGTGGAAATTGATGACAAAAAATGGGAAATCTCAATAGAACTGTCAAATGACCCGGCAATTAGTGATTGGCTCACTATTAGTGATGAACCATGGGATGGCAGCGTCAGACGGGTTAAAATTCGGATGTCCCTTTCACATCCGTTTATGTTACAGTATAGTGGGACCGATGCCTCTCAAATTGAACCTCTACAACGGCTTGCAATTGCTATTGCCTTGGCAGAAATTACGGCCAGGGATAGTGGTGTTAAAAAAACGCGAACCTTCATCCGAAATATTAATAAATTTCTCCAGGACGCTTTATCCAAACCTTAATTTTTTATTTTCTATTGTCATGAACACGAACGAAACTATAATTCAAATAGAAACTGTTGAAATCATACGGGAAGCAGACAGCCAAATAGGCGGTTCATGGCAGCCCATTGAAGGCGGAGCAACAAGGACTTTAAGAGAACAAATTTGTCCATCCCGTGTTACAAGCACTGAATGGGAAACCATAAAAGATGAAGCTATTTCTGTGTTAGCTAAATGCGTCCCACCGAAAGTGCCACCGAAGCAAGAAACAGGACTTGTTGTTGGATACATTCAGAGTGGTAAAACACTATCATTTACGACTGTCGCTGCCCTTGCCAGAGATAATGGGTACCAGATGGTAATCGCGATTGCAGGAACCTCCATAAATTTGCGAGACCAATCAACTAAACGCCTTGAAGACGACTTGAATCTCCTTACGCGTGCAGACAGGAAATGGCAGCACTTTAAAAGTCATGAATTCAATGAAGGTGATCACGCAAAAATTGCAAATGTCTTAGCAGACTGGCAAGACTCAAGTGTCCCTGAATGGGAACGTCAAACTGTACTCATTACAACTATGAAACACCACCAACATTTGAAGAATTTGGCTGAGATTCTTTTACGAATTGATAATCTTTCAAATGTCCCTACGCTAATCATTGATGATGAGGCAGACCAAGCCAGTCTAAACACAAAGGTTCAAAAGGACGAAGCAAGTACTACCTATCAACGTATTCTGGCACTCAGAGAGTATTTGCCACATCATACGTTTCTGCAATATACTGCAACACCACAAGCCCCTTTGCTCATTAATCTGATTGATGTATTGTCTCCCAATTTTGCAAAGGTGTTGACCCCTGGGGCAAAATACACCGGAGGCAAAGCGTTTTTCCACGACGAACCAAACCGCATCCATACAATTCCAGACAGTGAAATACCAACTCGAAATGCCCCTTTAGATGCTCCGCCGGAGAGTTTGCTTGAGGCAATGAGAATCTTCTTTTTGGGAGTTACCGCTGCAATGATTTTGGAAGGTGAACACCTTGAGGGTAACCGGTCTATGATGGTTCATCCTTCTCGTGAAACTTTTCGGCATGGAGAATATTATTTCTGGGTTGAGCAGGTAAGGAACTATTGGTTAGAAACCCTTGGCCTCGATGAAAATCATCCAGATCGTCAAGACCTGCTTGAGGAATTTAGAAATAGTTATGAAGGCCTTCGGAACACCGTATCAAACTTGCCATCTTTTGAAGAGGTACCGCCTCCGCTTTTACGCGCGATTCGTAAGGCACAACTTCACGAAGTCAATGCAGCTGGTGGACGCACGCCGAGCATTCCGTGGCATAATACCTACGCCCATATTTTGGTTGGTGGTCAAGCGATGGACAGAGGTTTCACCGTTGAGGGGTTAACTGTAACCTATATGCCAAGAGGTCCAGGCATGGGCAACGCCGATACTATCCAACAACGGGCAAGGTTCTTTGGTTACAAACAAACTTATTTCGGATACTGTCGGGTTTTTCTTGAGAATAACGTGCGTGATGCTTATAGCAATTATATCACGCACGAAGAGGATGTTCGTGATCGTTTAATTGTTCACGATAAGACTGGTAGTTCTCTTAATGCTTGGAAACGCGCATTCTTCCTTGATCAGAATCTTAAACCGACTCGTCACAATGTTCTTAATATAGATTATACACAAGGAAATTTGAGCAGTCGATGGTACGAACCAAAAGCACCACACGATTCCGAAAAAGCAATCGAAAAGAACCGATCTGTTGTTCAAAAATTTCTAAACACGTTGTCATTCCGAACAGGCACACAAAGAACAAGTCGAATTGAAACTTGGCATGATGTGTCAACAGATGTTCGGCTCAAAGATGTCTATGAAAATTTACTTGTACCGTTACGCGTCACACGCCTCGTTGATTCACAAAAATTCACGGGGGTACGCCTACAGATTGCTGCCTACCTTGATACTCATCCTGATACCTTGTGTACAATCTACTACATGAATAAAGGCAACCCTCGTAAAAGAACACTGAACAAGAATGATGAAATTCCCACACTCTTTCAGGGACCAAGTCCCCGAACTGGAGAAATATACCCAGGCGACAGACAGATAAAAGCATCTAAAGGTGTGACTGCCCAAATTCACATTCTTGAATTAGTTCGCGAGAATGGCGAAAATTTTTCAGCCGTTCCAACTGTAGCGATTTGGCTTCCGAAAGATGTCTCAACTGATTGGCTCGTCCAAGACCAAGGTGGCGATGAAATCGGAAGTTAACTATGCTAAACCTAATTGAACTTTTCCAGTCATTTGATTCCATTACTACAACTGGCGATGAAAACCGTTTTGCAGCATTTCCAATTCCATGCTATGAACCGCATCGTCTCGGCAAAGATGCTCAAGGTAAACCACTACTTCTGATCTCGGTTCTTAACGTCGGAAGCCAAAGTCATCGCACTCCGGTTGTTCTTGAAAATCTTACGGTTCAGTATAATTTGAATTGCCGCGTTTCTCGTCCAGATGGTACATTTGAAGAAGGAGTGTTCACTGTTGTTCGTTACACTGGAAAAAACGTGATATTACAAGATTACTTCCTGAAGGTTATGTCTACCATCATCATATCTATTGGGGATCGACCAACTCAATCTGATGTAGCCCATGCTATAAATCAATTAATTGAGTTGTTTCGGGCGATGGCGGAGGCACCCCGAAAATCGGTACAAGGATTATGGGCAGAACTATTTCTAATATCCCAAACGGGTCAACCTACTACTTTGATAGAGGCATGGCATACAGTAGTCGAAGATCGCTACGATTTTGCTATGGACGACCAGCGAATTGAGGTGAAAAGTTTCTCTGGTAACGTCAGGTTACATCATTTTTCGCTTGAGCAATTACATCCTCCAGAAGGTGTAAAAGCACTCGTTGCCTCTGTATCCGTTGAAAGTTCACAAGCGGGAATTTCTATTGTTGATCTTAGGGAAAGGATACAAATTCGCCTTGGTAGCAATCTCAATCCACTTTTGCATGTTGATAAAATTATCGCACTCACACTTGGTGATGCTTGGCAGCAAGCATCCGATGTGCGTTTTGATGAAAGATTAGCAGAAGAATCACTTGTCTTTTATGAAACCTCTGGAATACCCTCAGTCAATCCAAATTTACCTTCTGGTGTTAGCGGAGTCCATTTCCGATCAGACTTAACAGAATGTCCCACAACTGAAATTTCAAATTATCCTGAAGATCATAGACTATTTAAGGCGGTACTGCGTTAAGTTGAACTTGGGGTTTAGGTTTGCACCAGTCTACCTCTTTATGGTACAATACCTTTAAAAATCACTACACACAGCGCGGTACTCGCACGTTTAACAACCCCAATCATCAGCGAACATCTAATCCGGAAATTGGAGAGTTACGACATTGAACATGACTCAAATCGGCATGTCGTTTGAATTTCATGAAAAGGAGTAGAAAATGGCTCAAGTTGTTCCGTTACGATACGATACTGCATTTAAGAAAGCGTTCAGCCAACCGGAGATATTCTGCCAATTTGCTGAGGATGTTTTAGGTATCAAATTCCATACCGATGAGGTACATCGTGGCTACAAATTCCTTGAACCCATCGGGCAGGTTGATATTGAATACGATTTGTTCGCTGAGGATCCGGAATCTCGTATTGTGGTTGAGATACAACACGTCAAAGAACGCCACTTCTATGATCGCTTCCTATATTATCATCTCATCAGCCTCGTCGAACAAGCGAAAAACAGCAAGGAATATCAGTTTGACCGGACGGTTTACACGATTGTTGTCCTAACGAGTCCTTATAGCGAGAACGAAATGGACTTTAGTATTGCCATCACGGATTTTAACCCGGTCAACGAATTTAACCGTAAAGTCAATGTCTATCCGCATCAACTTGTGTTTGTGGTCCCGCGTATGGTCAACGATAAGACCCCGTCTGGCATCAAAGTGTGGTTGGAACTCGTTTTGGATTCCCTGGATGGCGAGATAGATGAAAGCCACTACAACTCCCCAATTTTCGAGAGGGTGATTGATGCGGTTAAACTTGATAACATCTCGCCAGCGGAGCGCAGGGTACTCAAAGATGAAGAGTCTTGGGAAGACACGCTAATAGATGAACATAATCGAGGGAGGCAGCAGGAAAAGATGGCCATTGCACGTTCACTGATTCGCGAAGGCATAAGCACCGAAGTTATTACACGAACAACGGGCCTCACAGCAGCAGAAATCGAAAAACTGAGGCACTCATAAACGCCGAGACGTGTTAATAACGGGGCAGTCCCATAAAGTGCTAAAAAAAATATACACAACGAGGTGACCTCATGTTTAACAGACCCCCAACCATCGGCGAATACTTAATCAGAAAACTCGAAAGTTACGATATTGAACACATTTTCGGTATCCCCGGCGACTATGTGCTGCGGTTCTATGACCTTATAGAGAAAAGTTCAATTCGGCATATCGGTATGACCCGTGAGGACGCAGCAGGATATGCCGCCGATGCTTATGCACGCACAAAAGGCATGGGCGCCGTCTGTGTCACCTATTGTGTCGGTGGATTATCAACAGTGAATGCTGTTGCGGGTGCTTACGCTGAAAAGTCTCCTGTCGTCGTCATCAGCGGTGCACCGGGTATTAGAGAACGCGGGAAAGATGCGCTCCTACACCATAAAGTCAGGGATTTCCATACACAACAACATATCTATGACGAGATTACCGTCGCGACTGCCCTGCTGGATGAACCCTTTACGGCTTTCAACGAAATTGATCGGGTACTTGATGCGGTGTATCGCTATAAACGCCCTGGCTACTTGGAACTCCCGCGCGATATGGTGGATGTCCGAGGCACGCTCTACCAACGTCCCTCAACGGGTGGACATCTCAGTGACCCAGACACATTGGATGCCGCTGTTGCAGATGCCATTGATTTCATTAATCAGACTAAAAAACCGGTGGTGCTCGCGGGCGTAGAGGTACACAGATTCGGCTATCAAAACAAATTGATCCGCTTTGTAGAAGATAAACGTATTCCTGTAGTGGCAACGCTTCTCGGAAAATCGGTGATGCCGGAATCACATCCGCTTTACTTGGGTATCTATGAAGGTGCGATGGGACAGGAAGAAGTTAGACAATTTGTTGAAGACTCGGATTGTGTTATTATCCTCGGTGCGTTCATGACAGACGTGAATCTTGGGATTTACACTGCCAACCTGGACCGGGCGCGCTCGATCTATGCCACGTCGGAAAAAATCACAGTTCGCTATCATTCTTATGAAGAGGTGATGTTTGATGATTTTATTGACGGCATCCATTCGCCGAAACTCCGAAAGCGGCGGAAGCCGAATTTGGAATGGGCACACCGAGATTCAAAGCCGTTTGTTGTCGAGCCTGACGCACCTCTAACAGTTCGCCGTCTGTTCCGACACCTCAACGAATTTATTAGCGAGGGGTTGGTCGTTATTGCGGATGTTGGCGATAGCCTCTTCGGTGCTGTAGAATTGCGGATGTCTCAAAACACGGATTTTATCAGTCCTGCCTACTATACCTCAATGGGATTTGCGGTACCGGCATCGATTGGTGCGCAACTCAGCATGCCGAATACACGTCCGCTTGTTATTGTCGGCGATGGTGCTTTCCAGATGACTGGCACCGAACTTTCAACAACCCTGCGTTACGGTCTTAATCCGATTATCCTGCTTCTAAACAACCACGGCTATGGCACGGAACGGCATCTTCTTGAAGGTCCGTTTAACGATATCGGGTGTTGGAACTATAGCAGCATCCCCGCACTCTTTAGTGCAGGTCGCGGCATCCATGTCCGAACGGAAGGTGAGTTTGAAGCTGCCATCAAAACTGCACTCGCTGAGACGCAACACTTCACACTGATTGAGGCAGAGCTCGAAAAATTGGATACATCGCCTGCACTTGCTCGGTTAGCAGAACGGATGTCCGGCACAGTTTAAAATTGATGGTAACGCAAGTTACCACCTATGCATAGACAGACATAGCACCCCTACGGGGTGCAGTCGCTTAAATACGCCGTTTTCTATAGACATAGCACCCCTACGGGGTGAGGAAAATGTGTGAAAAATCTCCTTGAACCTTCAAAACTTGTTAGTAGCAACTCGGGTTAGTAGTAGGCACGCGCCAACGGGTTCTCCGTATACACTTCTATAGCGCAGCGATTTTCTCACGCAGGAAGTTCGTACAAAAAGGCACTTGCGCTTCCGACAGTCCATGCAGCACGACTGCGCCATCATAACCGCTCTCCTTTAGCAAACCGAGATATTGGTCGTAGTCGAGCAGCCCTGTCCCCGCGGCGAGGTGTCCCGCCTGACCGTCTCTGTCCAAATCTTTGGCGTGTGCAAGTGCAATGTCGTCGCCGAGGAGTGCGAACGCCTCATCGAGGATTTTACGCATCTTTGGCAGCTCACCTTTGTGGAAGATATTCGCGCCGTCCATACACACCTTCAAGTAAGGGGATTGCATCTCATCGAGCAGGCGACGCGCTTTTTGTGCAGAGTCAATCACGTTTGCCACTTCAGGTTCAAGCGCAAGCACTACGTCGTATTCCTCCGCTACTGCTAACGCCTGTTGCATAGATTCAACGAGATCGCGCCATGCTTCTGGCGTGTTGTTATCAGGATGCGCACGCCACATACTCTGCGGGTCGCGGGAACCGGTGCAGAGCGTAATGACCGATGTCCCCATCGGCGCGCATTTCTCTGCGACAGAACGCAACATCCGCAGCCCGGCGTGGCGTTTCTCAACATCTGGATCAATCATGTTATAAGTGCCTGAAAGTGCGGAAATTGTAATCTGTCGAGCGTCCATCTCTTCGCGAATCTCGGCGACCGACGGTCCCGATGCAGGCACATGATACTGTAGATGATGGACACCCTGTTCCACAACGGCATCAAGATTCTCGGTGAGTGTTTTTCGGCGAATTGTGCCTTCCATGAGTCCAACGTGCATAAATCTCTCCTAATGCGCAAAAATTGTCTAAATCCTGTTTCCCCTATCATCACTTTTTAGACGCTACCGCCCAAGTCGCGTAAACTCTGAACTATATAGCGATTATACAACAGAAAAGACGAGGTGGCAAGCAAATTGCTTAAAAATATGCTTCGTAGCAGTAGAAGACACATCTCTAATTCCAAAATTCCGTGAAGCCTGATCCTGACGACTCTCACTGTAAGGCAGCCTGAAAACTACTCCATCATACTTGACCTTTTAATTTGTTTATGATAGGATACTTTTATTCAACGGGCGTGGAGGTGCGATTCGTGGTAAACGCGGCATTGATTATCACTAAAATATGCAACGCTATTGATCTAATGATCGAAAGCAGTAAGTCATACAAAGGGCTGTTCCCATCTATTCTACATCCGAAAACGGGTGAGATGCTAACAGAGAAACCGCCTAAGATTCCGGGGCAAAGAGACGGTGATCGCGCGCACCTCGGTTGTAATCTTATTCACGATGAGCCGTTGCTCGCCACGATGAACGCCCTTGCTGAAACCGAATCGAAACCGGCATACACTGAAGCAGTGGATCGCTACTTGGAACACTTTGCCCAGCATTGCACGCGGACGGCGACGGGGCTGTTCCCTTGGGGTGAACATTCGTTTTGGCAGCTGATTGAGGAACGGGTCGGATGTTCGCGGAATCCGGCGGGTGGTGCTGCCATTCACGATCACCTGCGTCAGGTTCCGCTGTGGCTCTGGCAAAAACTACACACGTTTAATCCGGCATGTGTGCAGAGTTTCGCTGATGGGCTGGATTATCACTGGACAGAGGGCGACGGACTTGAATACATCCGTCATGCGAATATCGACACAAAAGCACACCTCGTTCGCGGGGGTCGCGCCTGTGATTTCCCACGGCATTCAGGCTTTTACATCTTCGATTTAGCATTCGCATATACACAAGAGCAACGCCCTGAAATCCATCAGCAGATTCGGAATTATACCGATTACTGGTGGGAAAAACGGGATGCTCGTGGACTTTTGCGTATCGAAAGTCGTTCACCCAAAGAAGCAGAACGATTTTTTGAGATGAACGCCCCGACGCAAACGTTCTCATTGGGGATCAGTCTGCTTGAATCTGCAACGTTGATAGCATCACTGCTACCCGAATTGGCAGATCAGATGCGGCAATACGTCTCGGTTTACATTGACGGATTTCTCGCGGCACCGCATAACCTCGAAACGCGTGAATTTATCAGTTTATGCGAGTGTGAGACGGATCGGATTGTTGAACGTATGTCCGCATGGGGCAGTGTCTACGGTGCTGGAACTTCGTGCAGTACGGGGGTGCTATGCCTCGGTGGATGGCGGTTGACGCAGAATGAGAGGTTGATGGACTACGCCCGCGCGGTTGGTAACACCTATCTCGATGAGAAGTTTCCAGTGAATCGCGTTCAGACGGAAGCGTTCAAGATTCCGGCATCGGATGCGGGTCTTACGCTTGCGTTGTTTGCGGATCTCTACGACATCACGGGTGAATCAGTGTGGTTGGAAGGCGGCATTGCGCTTGCGGAGACAGTGTTGGAAGTCTATTTCCCGGAAACGCTGCCCTACGGTGCATCGGGGATAGATTGGTATGAATCACAGATGGGCGCAGCGTTCCTAATTCATGGTTTGGCACGAGTGGCACTGTTATCGCTTCACCGAACATGTCCACTCGCACCTAATTACACTGCACGATAGGTACAAATACATGAGTTCGATAATAAGAAGATGGATGCGCTTGTAGGTTGGGTTGAGGGGTAAAAAGCCAAAAATCCGTGGTTAATAGAGAAAATGTCGATCTTCAATGGATTATTCGTGTAGATAGAGATACCGAAACCCAACGTCCTAAGTGCTATCGGTATAACGGTGTGTTGGGTTTCACTCGTATTTTGGTAATTTCAGTTTTCTTGATAGACTTAAAGGTTATCTTGTCTATGCAGTTTTTGATAAGGTTCCGTTCAACCCAACCTACGGGCTTATGTTGAACTCAGGTTACAAATAGCAGGCGAGAGTTGTCCTGCCTTTTTTATCAGTTAACAAATTTTATTAGCGGAACGCACTACGCTCCTACAAATGAACATGAAAGGAAAATAATGGCAAGAGTACCGATTGGTTTAGAACTGTTTTCTGTCCGAAATGAGTTGGCGGAGGATGCCCGCGGCACGATAAAAGCGGTCGCAGAGATGGGTTACGAAGGCGTTGAATTCGCCGGTCCACCCCAGCATCCCGCGCAAGAGTTGAAAGGTTATCTCGACGAGTTCGGCTTGGTCTGCTGTGGCTGGCATACACCGTTCAACCTCGTCCAAGAAGACACCCTCGCCGAAACGATTGAGTTCAATAAGGTTCTGGAAAACCGTTATGTCATCGTCCCGGGTATACCGGGTGAACTGCGTCAGTCGCGTGCAGATTGGTTGAAGTTGGCG
Organism: Candidatus Poribacteria bacterium; assembly: GCA_009845545.1. GTDB lineage: Bacteria > Poribacteria > WGA-4E > WGA-4E > WGA-3G > WGA-3G. The sequence continues at coordinate 2,685 of VXZK01000082.1, read as the reverse complement.
GATGTCTTCAATGGGATCGCTGATACACTCGCCGCGCACGATATGGTGACGGGGTATCATAATCATCACGTCGAATTTACGCCACTGGATGGTGAACAGCCGTGGGATACCTTCTTCGGAAATACCAACGAAGGCGTTGTGATGCAGCTGGATATGGGCAACGCGCTCTCTGGTGGTGCCGATCTCGTCGGCATTCTGGAGAGATACCCGGGCCGCGCCGGCACAGTCCATCTCAAGCCGTATGACGAATCAATAGGTGAGACAGACAGACACGCCGGTTTCCGTCCGATTATCGGTGAGGACAGCGTGCCGTGGGATGAGATCTTCCGTATCTGCGAAACAACCGGTGGGACGGAATGGTATATCGTTGAATATGAAAGCGATGCCTACCCGCCGATTGAGTCTGTTGAACGTTGTCTAACTGCACTCAAGGAAATGGGTAAATAGTTGTCAGTTATCAGTTGCCAGTTATCAGTTGTCAGTTACAGGAGGGATTTGCTTAACGAAAAGCTCTTAACTAATGACTGATAACCATCCTCAGGCGTTTCCTTTTGAACCCCGTAGGGATGACATACCTATAGAGGCAATCCAGGAGCCATAAATTAAAAAATGAGAAACTATTGTGCAAGCACCCTTCCATTTTCCGCTTTTGATTTGACGGCGTTTGTCGGTGAGTTATCTGAAGGCGGTGTGTCCGCTATTGAACTCGCGCAACCCCATTTTTCGGATGTGGCAGCCGAAACTATTGACGCACTTCGAGAAGATACTGGACTCAATTTCAAATCCATGCTGAGCACAGTACGGGTTGACGCGCCAGATGGACTTGAAGCGTTAATCTCAATTCTCAACACTGCCCAAAAGCTTTCCGTTCCAATCGTTAGCATCGCGAGTGGTGGCAATGAAACCGCCACTGCTCGCGAGATTGACACGATTATTGAGCATCTCAAGACGGTCACCGAAGAAGCACAGACTCGGAATCTAACCCTTGTGCTCTATGCGCATGAGGGAAGTCTCGCCTACAACCTTGAACGCACGCAGCAGATCCTCAACGCGATCCCTTCCGAAAACCTTGGTTTTTACTACAGCCCGTATCATTTCTATCGCGCTGGAGACGATCCGGTTATTGCCTTGCGAACCTTGTCAGAACGGCTGGTTAGTGTCTATTTCAACTGCGGTGTTGATTCACAGACAGGCAGCGAACCGTTCTGGGCACCGGAGATGGATTTTCCTGCCATTTGTCAGGAGATAGACCGCGTCGGTTACACTGAGGAGATTATGCTTATCTATTTAGGGTTGCAGGCGGAGACACCGCAACCGATTGTTGAAGGGGTCTTGAACGCGCGTGCGAAGTTAGAGACCTATTTTTAACAGGACTTACGCAAACTGAGCAAATATCGGACTTATGGACACAAAAAAGTGGTATTTCATTTGTTTAACGATTTTCGTTCAAGATTTTGAAGATTTAGCCCGTGGGCGTGTCAGAAACTATGGTACTTGGTAACATTGGTGTACAGTGGGGTATGCGGGAATACCAACACGGCGATAAGTTGCCGCAGCTTGCGAGTGCATTCGCCGATGTTGCAGCGGCGGATGTCGCCAACGTCGTCAACCGATACCTCACTGAAGACCGTCGGATGACGTTACTTCTCACGCCACAAGCAGGCGCTAATCCCCAAGCCCGGTAGGGTGTTTCTGCGTATTGCTTAGGAATTTCTGCGGATTTCTTCACAGCTTCCTAACCCTACCGGAACTAAAAGGGAAAATCAAACATCTATGAAATCCAATAATTTATCTAAAACTAAATACCGCTGCAACTTACTGATTTGCTTTCACAACAGTGTGCTGCTCCGGTTGACCATCAACAATTTTCATCACGCGGATCCCCGCAGCAGGTTTGACAGGATGACGGTTCCCATCAAAGCCAGAAATAGCTGTTGCCCCTTGGTAGTCCGTGATAGCAGCGACCGCATCCCGAACCTTAACAGGGTCTGTTGATTGCACACTTTCAATCGCTATTGCCAATAACCGCATCGCATCGTACCCCAACGGCGCAATACCAATAGCCTGATTTTTAAACATTGTTTCATAAGCAACAATAAAATCTGCAGCAAGTTCATCCGAGATACTACAATAATAGGAATTCTCGAGCGGCGAGTTATCCTCTAAAATCTCTAACATCAACGCATCATCCCAACCATCGCTGCCGATAAAGGTGGACTTAATCCCCATCTCCCGCGCCTGCTCCACTATGACAGGGTTCTCTGGCGGAAAACTTGCCAAAAGCAGAACATCAGGGCTCGCCTCTTTGATGATCCCAAGTTGTCCATCAAACATTGTATCGCCTTGTTCGTAGATTTGATTGGCAACAATGCGCCCGCCAAGTGCTTGGAAATTCGCATCAAATGCGTTAACGAAACCTTTAGAGTAGACGTCCCCGTTCTGCCAAATCATCGCTGCTGTTTTCTTGCCGAGGTCGTTCACCACAAAACCTGCCATCACTTTTGCTTGCAACGCATTTGAATTCGCCACCAGAAACAGGAAATCTCTCGGATCATTCCCAGTATTTGTCACATCGGCACCTGTTGCGCCCACAATGACAGGGATATTGATGATCGGTCCAACTTTAACAGCACTGGGATTTCTCAAAAGCCCTCAGAAACCACTATCTATAAGGGTTCTCTCAAT
>VXZK01000339.1 GCA_009845545.1 Candidatus Poribacteria bacterium | reverse complement strand
CCTCCCACGAGGAAGCAAAGAAGCACACGGCTTTAGCCGTTGTGAGTATCACGAAAGGTTTTACCGAGCAGTTGATGACTTTAGCACAGTAATAAGTCTCATGCCGGACGATCCATTTGCCAACTATGACCGTGGGTTGGCTTACCGCAAACTGCTGGTTTTTGAGAAAGCTATCCAAGACTTTAGCACAGCAATACGTCTCAAACCTGATGCGGCTGCCGATGCCTATACCGAGCGCGGTATAACCTACCATTGCAAAGGTGACATAGACAAGGCGATTGAAGACTATAACGCTGCAATAGCACTGGATCCAGAGTTTGCAAAAACTTGGACAGAACGCGGTCAAGCTTACCGTGATAAAGGCGAGACAGACAAAGCGATTGAAGATTATAACAAAGCCATACAACTCAACCCAGAACTCGCTGAGCCCTATACCTACCGCGGGCTCATCTACACCGAGCAAGGCGAGGTGGACAAGGCGATTGAAGATCATAGGAAAGCGATAGAATTGAATCCAGAATTTGCCGAAGCGTACGTTAATCGAGGACAGGCTTACTACGCTAAAAACGAATTAAACAAGGCGATCGCAGATTATGACAAAGCGGTACAACTCAAATCAGAACTTGTGGAGGCATACACGCATCGGGGCAACGCCTATCGCGATAAAGCCGAGTTAGACAGGGCAATTGCGGATTATACCGAGGCACTAAAACTCAGACCAAAGATTCCTGAATTCTATTACACGCGGGGTGAGGCTTGGTTGCTTGCGAAAGGTTGGGAAAAAGCGAAGACCGACCTGACAGCTGCACTCCTACAAGATGTGGATGTCGCCGCTGCGTTTCACAATACCTACGAGAGTATTGCTGCCTTTGAAGAGAAGATAGGGAGTCGTCTTCCGAAAGAGATTGTCGAGCTGCTGACCCCGCGGAGCGGGTCTCCGTTTGAAATGGATAAAGATGCGCGGATCGCGTTGGGAATGAAATACTACGGAAACGACGAACTCAGCAGCGGACTCGCAGCGCGCCTTGCGGGGGTCCCACGCGAAGAGTTCTGGTATCTAAGGGGGGATTACGGTCTCTCTCTCCTTACTCTTGATGAAGAAGAGCTTCCCAATAGCGGATTTTAAAGAATGCCGATACAACCAGTTATTAGCAATAACAGTCCGCTTGTGGAACTCTTGGGGATCAACCTGCTTTCTCTGTCGCGTGATCTTTATACAGAGGTATGGATTCCACGAAAAGTTGAGGAAGAGTTTCTCAGAAAGGATCCGATAGTCCGCGGAGAAACCCTCAAAAATGCACCCTGGATTAAAACCATCGACTTAACGGATCCACAAATCGCTGCGGTTTATGTGGGACTTCATGTGCCCCACGGATACTGTTTTTTCTCTAAACCGCCCCGCGCCGCTTTCTCCCATTCTGCTTCCGTCGGTAAACGCTTGTCTACCCAAACAGCGTAAGCCATCGCAGCGTACCAACTCACATAACGTACCGGGTGATCGCGTTCACCAAGAGGAAAGTTATTCCCATTCCAGTTCTGCAAGTAATTGTCGTCGTGGAATTTCTCATCAATCTGTTCTTTCTGCCACGCTGGGTTCGCAAGAACGAAATCCTTAAATTCGCCGTTAGTTACCTCGTTCGCATCTATATAAAACGCGTCAAGATGGACAGTATGCACCGGTTGTTCATCATTATCAGCATTACCACCGTTGCTACCCATCTGAAATTCGCCTTCTATAATCAGCACCATTCCATCCGGAATAATGGGTTCTGGTGCCGGCTCTGGTGCAAGTTCCGGTAGAGGTTCAGCGATGGGTGAGCTATCATCAGTGCTTGGGTCTGCACGCACCAATTCCGTGGGACTAACCTCTTCATCTTCTTCACCTTGCCCACAACCGACTATGTAAACAGTTAAAAAACATATAAGTGCTAAGCCGAATAGTCTAAATATCGTTTTCATCAAAATTATTTCCTTTATGCCAATGTTACACTCTTGTGTAGGAGCGCTGTGCTCGCGATCTTCAATATCAATAAACTTCCAAATAGTTATCAGTTTCCCACTGGCTGACACTCAAATGATAGTCGCGCCACTCCTTGCGTTTCACCTGAATATAATAGTCAGCGTATGTTGTTCCGAGCGCATTCTTGATCACTTCATCTTGTTCAAGCGCGTCCGCAGCTACGTCAAGCGTCGCCGGTAGCGAATTAATTCCGCGGCGTTGTAATTCCGCTTCCGACACCTCATAAAGGTTGTCCTCGTTTTGCACGCCAGGATCGATCTGGTTTTCGATGCCGTCCAGTCCTGCTGCAAGGAGAACCGTTGATGCAAGGTAAGGGTTTGCTGCCCCGTCGCTTAAGCGGTTTTCAATGCGTCCGGGCGCAGGAATCCGAATCATCTGCGTCCGATTGTTCGCACCGTAGGTAACATAAACAGGTGCCCACGATGAACCCGAACGCGGCGGTCTACGCACTAAACGTTTGTAACTATTCACAAGCGGATTTGTGACCGCTGTGACCGCATCCGCGTGTTTGAGGATCCCGCCTGTGAACCAATAAGCGAGCCGGGACAAGCCGTTTTGATCGTTTTCGTCAAGGAACAGATTTGTCTGATTCTCTTCATCCCATAGACTCATGTGGAAGTGTGCACCGTTGCCTGTCAGATGCGTGAATGGCTTGGGCATAAACGTCGCCAGCAACCCGCGTTCTTCGGCAAGTGTTTTGACCATCCACTTGAAAAAGGTGTGCCGATCGGCTGTTGTGAGCGCGTCCGAATAGGTCCAGTTTGCCTCAAACTGACACGTCCCATCTTCATGATCGTTTGCGTAGGGATCCCATTCCAATGCCTGCATATATTTAATCAGGGTTGTCATCGTATCAAGATTGCGGTGCAGTGCCCTTAGATCGTAACACGGTTTATCCAAAGTATCAAGCTTGTCCCATGGTGCGTAGGAACCTGACTCGTCCTGTTTTAACAGCATGAACTCTGCTTCAATGCCAACATTGAAGACATAACCTTTCTCCTTCGCTGCATCTAATTGCCGCCGCAGAATTGTTCTCGGACAGTAGTGCCACGCTTCACCTTCAACATACATATCCCCAGCCACCCATGCTACATTTTCCCGCCACGGCACAATTGTCAGCGAGTTAAAGTCTGGGATGCTCGCCATTTCTGGATCGTGCGGATATTGTCCTATTTCCCCCGCAGCAAAGCCTCCGAAACCCGCACCCTCCTCTGCCATATCTTCAAGGTGCGTAGATGGAATAACCTTCGCCTTCGGGGCACCGCTCATCTCAACAAAAGAACAGAGGAAAAACTCAATACCCCTTTCTTCTACCAAACGTTTAACCTGTTCAATGGTCATGAAATATTCTCCTATATTGTTCTGTCAACGTTATCTTGATAGGTTATATGCCTCGTAGGGGCGAGGTCCCCTCGCCCGATACCGAAACATATCCCCTTCATTTTAGATGTGACAGACTAATATACCCTGAAATGTAAAAATGCTATCCATAAATGCGGAAGCGTGATAACATTATAACCGAAGTCCTTAAAATTTCAAGGTTGAATCTTTCTTATTGGCCGGAGAACCGCCTAAATTCGGATTTGGACGGGTCGGAGAGCTGTTCGCTAACCTGATCGGTATGCACGTACTCGTCTCCTATACCGAGCCACCAAGTTGGATTTCTGGGGTTGTCTCCGCTTTTCTACTCTTTCTCGTGGTTGCAACAATCTGGCAAAATAGGAGGGGCACCACACCAGAACATGCCGGACAAAAAGCGTTTCTCTGTCTCACTAGCGTACTTCTCGGACTCTATTTTATCCTACCCAATTCTATCGGTCCCGGCGGTTGGGTCAACGACAGGCTCGCCATTTTAGCCCCCCTTGCTATATTCGCATGGTTTCGTGGATTTGACAACCGCCAATGGAAACGCGCATTTACAATTGTTGCCACGCTGCTCGCCCTTATTAACCTCGTTTATGTCGGCGTCCTGTTCAAAAATCTCAATGCCGAAATCCGAGCGTTTAACGCTTTTGTCCAACGGGTTGAGAAAAACAGTGTCATCCTTCCACTTCACTTTGATCCGAGAGGCAGTTCCAAACGTGTAGGTATCTTTGTCAACGCCGCCAATTACTATTGCCTTGACAACGGTTGTATCAATCTCGGCAACTATGAGATACAATTTGATTATTTTCCAATTCGTTTCAACACCGATTTTGAAACGCCATTAGCGGAGAAGGAGTGGGTGCAGGTCGTCCACTGGCAACCTGAAAGGATTGACCTCTGCGATTATGCTGACAATGTGGATTATCTATTGCTGTGGGACACGCCAGACACACCTATCGTCGCCGAAGCCATTGAGGCGTGTTATACGTTGATTGCATCGGAAGGGAAGTTGAAACTTTTCAAAGGCAAACGAGAATAGCGTGATGTCTCACTTAAACCGCGATGTTTTCAATCTTCATCTTTTCTCTCCGGTTCCGTCGCAAGATATTTGTCGTCTGCCTCTATATCGGGTGGGTAGCGAATTTCCCAGACTTTGGCAGGAGAAATATCATCACCGTTTGCTGGATAGATAGGCACAAAGATGTCGGAGAGATCGCCGAGGAAGTAGAGACGGATGGCGAGACTCTGCCAACCGATGATTGGAATATAATATGCCTTCTCAAGGTTTTGGTTTTCATCATAATAGAGAAGGACACCGCCGTGTAGATTTTCATCGATCGAGGTTTTGGAAGTGTGGCGTTGTGCGCCTTGGAATGCCACATAAGGCAGCCTCGCGATTTCTCCGTTTTTAAGGTGTGCTGTTAGGAAATGAGGCGGAGAGGTTATGTCAGGTGCCTCGATATATAAAAACGGAGTGTCTTTTATGTGTGAGAGGCGTTTATCGGATAGTGGAATAAGCCGTGTGAACCCGAACCTTCTATCGCTGTCTGCATCGCTGCCGATATAGGAATACCGCCAAGCTTTTGAGATAAGCCCCCATTCTGTGAGCATGAGGTGTGTGGCACCGTGCGTTTTCAGAAAACTAAGTGCTTCGCATGCTGACTGTGCACAGTAGACGTGCCGGTAATAAAGGTGTATCCAATGAGGAATGAAAGTGTCTTGATCTGTGAGGGTTTTGACACCGCCGAGGACGTTGAGACGACTGCCGTAACTCCAATTGGCAGCGACAATAGCATCTTCAAGGCGCGTCGTTTTCATCCATTGGAGCGTCTGTGCCAAGGGGGTTTGGTGTCCTGGGACAGGTTTTCGCCATTTTGCGGCAGCAGCGATGGCGCGGGTGGCATGTCCACCGAGGGGATTCCAAAAGAGAACCGATATCAGCACAGCAAGTGTGAAACAGGCGGTGACCCACCGAGGTTTGACGGACGCAGACAGGTGCTGCATGACAGACACTGGCAGCTGCCAGAGGAGCCAAGCGGTACCGTAAGCAAGCGGGATACCGATAAAAAAGTCGTAACGTTTCCCGCCACGCGAGAGTGCTACCCACACGAGAAACCATGCAAGCATGACGATCCAGATCCGCTCCTCTTGTGGGTCCGTCCGTTTCCGGAGACAGGCGATGGCAAGAGAGAGGGCAGCTACTCCCAATGAAATGAAAAAGAGGGTGTCGCCTCTCGCTTCTCCTATCCACGCATTCAGCTGCCAGCGGAAGAAGGTGGTCCCGACGAACAGAGAAAGGGCGAGTGTGAGCGGGAGTCCATTCCATTTCCAGAGGTGGAGCGTAGGGATGATAATGCCGAGACTACCTAACAGAAAAACGGCACCGTATCTGCCCGTCCAATACCTGAAATGCGGGGCAGCGAGTTCTGTCATGTCTTTCATCAGCCGGCTCTCCTGAAACGCGAAGACGGTTGTCTCGAAGGCACCTGCTTGGTGGAAAAGATAACTGGCACCAACTGCGATGCTGAGGAGTGTTAATCCCCAGGCGAGCTTTCGGGCATGCGGGCCCAGCGGTTCGTAAAAATGAAGGAGCAGGTATCTGGTGCTACGTATCAGAAAAACAGCAACGAGGGGTGCAAGGGTGAGAGCAGATAGATGTGTTGAGAATCCGTATCCATTCCGATAGGCAGGACTGATGAGGTAGAGCGACGGCACAAACATCAGTATCCAGAGAAAGTACTCAGGACTTACGCAAAATCCATTTTTATGGAAGGGGTTTTAAGTTCCTGACGTA
>VXZK01000347.1 GCA_009845545.1 Candidatus Poribacteria bacterium | reverse complement strand
GCCCTATTGTAATATTAGTTTTATTATAAGCAATAAGCAAGTTTCGTGCCAATGTTCGTAAGAAGACGCGATATTCGCATCAAAGCTGCTAAAATCCTAAAAATATTCTTGCTGTCATTTGCTGAAAACACAGGCATACAATCAGTTTGCCAAAAATCTAAAAAAATTACCGCTATTGTTGAAAGAGTAGCATCCGTAGGATTTACGCAATTTTGATCATCGCCGGTGCTATGAGAGCGCGCGCGTATAAAAGACGCAGACGTTCTCGTGACACAGGCTAACGGTTTCCTCTTCTACAAAAGAGCAGCCTGCGTAAGTCCTAATAGATAAAAACGCAAAACAATTTAAACCAAGACAACTTCAAATCACCACTAAATATATAGGGAGCCCCCAACGCCTTACTGGACTCAAGCACACACCTTTTGCCGCTCTCACATTCGACGAAGCAGAACCTAAACCTCGCAAGTATTGGAGATTGGCATACGCACGTTGCAAAGGAAATTGAAAAAATATGGTATTTAGGTGATATTTGGATTTGAGAAGGCGGAGCGTTTAGTTTAAAGATCAGTTACGGTAGACGATAAATCCTCTTGCAGAACACTTAAAATCCGTGTCAGTCGTGTCCTTCCGCGATTCAGACGATTAACACAAAAGACCCTTCTTCCACCCTTCCGTTCCCCTTTAGAAGATGAAAATTGAAGATCGTTTAAAATTTCCCCTTGTTTATAAAGACATAGATGTGTTAAAATGGTATAGACGAAATAATTGAGGAGAAAAACATGGACACAAAATTGTGGGTTCCCGAATACGACACACCCGAATTATGGCATAAAGAAATCTCACGCCGCGGTTTTTTCAAGACCGGTATCAGTAGTTTTCTCGGACTGATCGCGATGCAGCACTTCGGTTCCAGTAGTTTCGCGCAGCTTGAAGATGTAATACCGCGCGCCAAGCATTGTATCGTGCTTTTTATGAGTGGTGGTGCCAGCCAGTTAGATACATTTGATCCGAAACCCGGTACCAAAAACGGGGGGCCCTTCACAGCGATTCCGACAAGTGCTACAGGTATACAGGTCTCCGAACACCTTCCGAATGTTGCCGAGCAGGCACACCATCTCTCTATCATCCGTTCCATGGTTTCGCGTGAAGGAAATCATGAACGCGCCCGCTACTTACTACATACAGGATATGCCCCCGGTGGCGCCGTCAGACATCCGACCCTCGGATCCATCACTTCTTACTATCTTGAAGACGCACTTTTGGACCTGCCGAGTTGTGTTAACATTAATTCGCCGACATACTCCGGCGGCTTTCTCGGTGCAACGCACGATCCGTTTGTCGTTAAAGATCCGATGAAACCTGTTGAAGACATCTCCTATCCAGCGCAGATGGACACACACCGTTTTCGCGAACGACTCAAGATGCTCAGAGCGATTGAGAAAGATTTTATAGCGAAACGGACAGGGCGCAGCACAGAAGCACATGAAGCGATTTATAAGAAAGCAGATGAGCTCATCAATTCCCCAAAAATAGACGCGTTTCGGCTCGACGAAGAACCAATCGCTATCCGCGAAGCGTATGGTATGAACAAATTCGGTCAAGGGTGTCTTATGGCACGCCGACTTGTAGAGGCAGGGGTCAAATTTGTAGAAGTCGCATTGGATGGTTGGGATACACACCAAAATAACTTTGACCGGACAAAAGAACTTCTTGATAGGGTGGATCCAGCGTTCGCGATGCTCCTGAAAGACTTATCCGAGCGGGACCTCCTCGAGGAGACGATCGTGCTCTGGCTCGGTGAATTCGGACGTACGCCGAGAATCAACGAAAACGATGGACGCGATCATCATACCAACGGTTGGTCGGCTGTCGTCGCAGGCGGTGGGACCCGTGGTGGACAGATCGTCGGGGGTACCAATGAAGACGGGAGCGAAGTCGTTAGTGGTGCTGTCGGTGTACCTGACCTTTTCGCATCGCTCTGTTTCGCACTTGGCATTGATGGGAATGAAGAAAATTATTCTCGCTCCGGACGACCAATTCGAGTCGTCAACGATGGTTCGGTTATAGAGGAGTTATTCAAGGCTTAATAGTTGTCAGAACTCAGTTTTCAGTTACAAGAGGTTTTTGATCGTCCGAGGGTCTCTTTTTCTCACTGCGAAGCAAACTGAAAGGTTTTTCGCAGAAAAACCGAACCGATAACTGATAACCAATAAAAAATGAGAGTTATTGCTGGCACATTCAGAGGGAGACGTTTGGTTGCACCGAAGGGCAATCGTGTCGTCCGTCCTACTGCGGATCGCGTTAAAGAATCTGTCTTCAGTATGCTACGAGAACAGATTATTGACGCGAATTTTCTCGACCTTTGTGCCGGTACAGGGAATATGGGGATCGAAGCGTTGAGCCGTGGCGCGAAACATGTCACCTTTTTAGAGCGCGACCCGCGGTGTATCCAAATGATAGAACAAAACCTTCGGATATGTGGACTTACGACTAAACCGCGCGCAGCTCGCAAGCCAACTGATACAATATTTCTGCTCCGTCGCGATGCTGTGAAAGGGATTACGTATCTCCAGAAACAGGCTGCTGTGTTTGAAGTTATCTATTTCGATCCACCCTATGCCGTAGGTTTACAGGGCGGCTCGGAACTTTATACGCCTTGTTTAGCAGTTCTGGCTGAGAACTCACTGCTCCGCACCGACGGCACACTGCTTGTTGAACATGCAAAGCAGTTTGTGATACCTGACAGCGTCGGCAGTTTGGCACGGAGTCGGCAGGCGAATTATGGGGATACAGTCGTCTCATTTTATCAAAGGAATCTGTAGATTTTTAAGCCGTATGTTATTTATTATCACAGGGTGATCTACCCTTTACGCACTGGGCATAGACATAAAAAATGAAGATTTTGAACCTCCAATCCGGAACCCCTTTTCAAATGGGCAAAGGCAAAAATTGGCGCGTCGTACATCCAGATATGGGATCGGCACAGTTGACGCTGAACCATGGACTCCACGCCCCCGATCAAGAATTTACACAGCACTATCATGACGCATCAGAAGACGCAATTGTCGTCTTAGAAGGTGGCGGTGCTATCCGACAGGGGAGTGTCTATACACCGATTGCTGCAGGCGATGTTATTTTTGTACCCGCAGGCGAGGTCCACGGTACAGTCAATACCACGCCGAACACAGCACGCTTGATTAGTTTCCAAGCGCCGCCGGATATGGCACTCTACCGGGGCGAACGCGATACACCACATGAAGCCCCAACCCCACAAGATGGGCATCGGAGCAACGTTCAGGTGCTTAATATGGCACGGTGTGGACCTGTGTTCGGAAAAGCTGCTGATTGGCGAAGCGTCGTCTCACCGAAAAAAGGTTCTGTACATCTCTCCTTAGATTACATCTGTCTTGACAAGGGGCAACACTTTACCCATGAACCGATACACAGCGAATCAATTTATGTGCTAAAGGATGGATGTGCTGAAGTGAAAGATAATAGTGGAGAGACGCATACACTCGAACGATATGATGTCCTCTTCCTCACCCCTGGCGACTCCTTTTCACTTTCACAGGCTGGGGAGGAACAGACAGCAGTCATATCTTGTCGGGCAGTTGCTGCTTCCATGTAAATCGTGGTGTCTGCCGAATTTTAAGGGTTTCCCGCAAAATTGTCCACGCGCAGTCTATACACTTGTGCCAAGATGAAAAAGGAAATTAATGGATGAGACCAGATGATGTAGCCGTCTCACGGCAGGGGAACCTCGCTGTGATAAACCACAATAAATTTGAGATTAAATTTAACCTTTCAAAAGGAACTTGGGATTATATTGATGAAGGCGGGGACACAATTATCCGAAACGGGTGCACACAGGTAACCCTTGACGATGGAACTGTTATCAAAACCGAAGACACTGGCACCCGCGAATTTATGACCGAGCTTCCCAAAACCGATGCTTTCGGGGATTATCATCAGGTCCGTTTCTCATACGAGGCGACGGGTAAGGGCATTCGGATAAATACCTACCTCAATTGTTATAACGCCCATCCCGCCATACACCTCAAACTTGGTGTTGAAAACCTAAAACCTGAACCGTTGCAACTCGACAGCGTGACAGTCCTCGGGGTTTCTGCAAATCGCGGTGCCGTTTTGCTCGGCGCAACACCAGCGGAGTGCCACCTTTTTATCAACATGCCGCCCGTCTCCCCCGGTGTCAGTAAAAGACTCTATGATGGATTCCTTCTCAGCGAAACCGATGTTATGCATCCGAGCTATGATGGTGTACTTCACGATACACAGACTGGCAAGGCACTCGTCTTCGGTTTCTTAACTACTGAGAAGTGGTGGCCCCGGATTCAGGTCGGTTGCCAACGCAATGGTGGAAAACGTTCGCAATCCAGTGGAAAAAATAAAAAGACATCGGTATCAGGTATTAACTCGTGGGCACTCTATCATCAGTGTGCACAGCGCTGCGACGCTGGTGAGGAAATTCTCTCTGAAACTGTTTATATCAACTTTACAGGGGGTGCTCAGGCTGCCTATGAACACTATACGGCTCTCAGGGGAAAAAAAGGTGAACAAGCGAATGTCCAATCTACGACGGCTCGTGATGAATCGTTTGCTGCGTGGTCTTTTTCCGAGACATCAGGACGCCTTGATTCCGATGCTATATTAACCCAGACAGATGCGCTCGCCCATCACCCTCTGTTTCAACCCAACGCCCCGGGCGGTATCAGTTATATTCAACTTGACGCAGCCTCAGGATTGCAAAATCCAGAGACTGTCAACCAGATTCAAGCAAAAGGTTTTAAGGCAGGGCTCCAAGTTAATCTGTTCGGTCTCGCACTGGATTCGGAACTTGTACAGAACCATCCAGACTATTGCATACAGGAACAGCCTGGCACTCGCACCGCAAGGAGACACCCACGGAGACGCACTGCACAGAACGGCTCCAAACCCGCAACAATTCATCTGCCAGATACCGGCAAAGAGGTCGCACTCTTGGATGTTTCCCATCCAGAAGTACAGGCACATATTCGTGAACAGATTAAACACATGGTGGGCGATTGTGGGTATTCACTCATTAATGTAGACTTCACCGCTTATACAACCGGACTTACCAACGCTTCACACAACTTGCGATGGCATGATGACAGCTTAACAGCAGTACAGCTTTATCGTCTCGCTGCTGAACTGCTACGAGATACAATTAATGAGGTACGCTTGGAAAACGCGCCAGCAAAAGAGGACGTTTTTTTGGCAGCATACAATGCTATTTCGGATCTCTGTGTCGGGAGTGTTGTTATCAACGCACCACTCCTTAACGCACCGCTTGCCTCTGGTGGCGCCTCCAACCGGGCAAGTGATCAGTGGCATCATCAACGGGGCACGAAGCATCGTTTAAGTAGATATGCGGCGTATCTACGAGAGCATAAAGTCCTCTGGAACCATCTTTTTGGAGAACTCACTGTTGATGAACCACGACCTATCAATGAGGCAATCGCGGAGATGACAGCCGCCGCACTCAGTGGCGGGGCTGTTCTTTGCGCTGACCCAATCGCGACACTTACGCCATTGCGGGCAGCGTACTTAGCAAAAATTTTCCCACTTCTAAATGAAGCCGCGACTCCCGTAGATATTTATGACGAACCTTTCCCTAAAGTTTGGAGCCTACCTATTTCAACACCCCAGGAAACATGGTATCTCGCCGCAGTCTTCAATTGGAATGATCACGAAGACGATGTTTATTTTGAACTTGATGCGCTGGGGGTGCCTGAATCTGACGGGTACCTTGTCCACGATTTCTGGATGCGTCAATACCTCGGGAAGGTTTCACAAAGCGTAAACTTGTTGAATATTCCGCCCCGTTCCGCGAAGCTGCTCTGTTTCCGTGAGGAGCAGGACATACCCCAATTGCTCGCAACCGATATTCACTATACACAAGGCAGTGCCGAGATCCTATCTGCCGGTTGGGATACCCACAGCCAAAGTTATCTACTCGTTTGCAAACCGCTTCGACAGGCTGAGGGGACCTGCTTTATTCATGTGCCAGAGGATTATCTACCCATCAGTGTCGCGACTTACGGCAGCGGTTATGAATATAGTTGGGATAAACCGATTTATCAGTTAAAGTTTACTGAGACGCAACCCGAGCAGTTAGTACACGCCAGCATTCACTTCGCAAAAACTTCGGGAGGCACCGTGTAACTTCAGGAAAGTCGGGGTCAGAACATGAGCACTGTTCATACACAAATGCAAACCCTCAAAGCGCGCGCAAGCGTTTGTACGGCTTGTGACTTAGCAGCAACCCGTACAAACGTCGTTTTCGGGAGCGGGGATGCCACCGCGAAATTAGTACTTGTTGCAGAAGGCCCCTCCGCCGCGGATAATCACACGACGCTCCCATTTTCAGGACCTACTGGGAATTTGCTTGATGAAGTATTGACAATAAATGATTTGACGCGCAGTGACATCTGGCTCACCAACATCATTAAGTGCCGAGCGGCGAGTCCTAAAGGCGGTGTGTTAAAAAACCGTCCACCAAAAGCATCAGAAATCAAGGCGTGCGCTAAATGGCTTGATGGAGAACTCACCTTAGTCCAACCTTCCGTAATTCTCTGTATGGGCGCGCCTGCAGCGAAAGTGCTGATTCGCCGAAGTTTCCGCATCACGGAAGAGCGTGGCATCTGGTTTACGGATACCGAATATGCCCCCTTTACTATGGCAACATTTAACCCCGCGTACATCCTCAGACAAGACGGTGAAGATTTCACAACGATGCGGCAAATCCTCATTAATGACATTGCCGAGGCGGCACGGAAACTACAAGAGGCACCCGAAATTCCGAGATTAACCCTTTTTTAAATAGCACTAAAGTTTGGACAATTTTAAGATGCCCAAAGGGACCCCAATCAGATGCCCTCTTTTGTAGCATAGGAGATCGTTGGTTTCCTGTGTTCACATAGCAGATACTATATTCAGAATTATCTGCTATGCTTAATTTCACCCCAAATCGTTGCAACTTTACCTACTGGATCAACCGCAAGCGTCGCGTCTAAGCCGTTATCCATGAGGGCTTTGATGTCATCTTCCTCAAGTGCAACATCGAAGAGTATCATTTCATCAAACATACCCTCCCACTCTCTACCGCCGCCGCTCCATGAACCGATACGTCCAGGTCCAAATTCGCCCGGCAAGGGACCCCATTTACCCTCTGCATCCAATTCGCCGTCAAAGTAGACACGAACCGATTCGTCGTTGCTGCTGTAGGCGACTGCAAGATGGAACCATTTATTCAAAATACCCTTGTCTGCTGTAAAATCCGAATCCGGCCAACCCGGATGTCGCACAGGGTTGTTGGAGTGGATCGCCATCTCCATCTTGTTATCTGGTCGGAATTGATAATGGACATACCCAGCTGCCCAACCGTCACGGTTAAAAAAACATCTCCACGCCCCAACTCTTCCTGTTGAATTGAACCATTTGATGAGCGTAAAGTCTTCGAGCGGTCCAATCTCAGGAACGGTGACCCAAGCGTCCTTTCCATTGAGTTCTATGGCATTCCCGAATTTACCTTTCACCCATTTAGCACCGCCGACAAGATTGCCATCGTTACCATTTTCAGATGAATCTTTAGCCACTTTTCCGTTCGTTTCGTCAAACAACCATGCGCCGACAATAGATTTCGGATCGATTTCAGCGTCGCTGAACTGGGCAAACATGGAAACTACGATGATTAAACTGATTGTGAAGCGTACCATCTTGATTCTCCTCTGTTTATCGGTTGTTAATTTCTGAAGACTCAGGATACTCTTACGGTAGATTGTAGCACAGATTGCCAAAAAGTTGAACAAAATTGTGCTGATTTCATCTGATTTGTTGTGTATACTGCGTCATATAACCGCCTTGAGATGCGAATCAAAAAATACGAAGCATTTGCCTAAAATTTTTACAAATTCTGTGAAAAAATTGAAAAAAATGGTTGACAAACTTCTAAGAACATGTTATAATATTTAACGCTCAGGATGCAAAATGGCGTTGGGTGAATTTTGTGCCTTGTATAATCGAATTAATCTGAAGTTGGCGAGTGTGTTTTACCCGCGCAGAATGACTTTCAAATGTAAAAGATTTTGATGAATTTCTTTGGAATCATATAATGTAGGCAATTGCCTTTAGTTTCGTAGTACCGGCGCGTGCGCGTCTGTCTACTGAATCGGGGGTGGAAGTGGTATCTCGACGTAAATTTTTCAAATTCCTCGGTTGGGGAAATTTCACTGCAGCACTGGGTTTAACTTTGGGACCAGGGTTGGTTCGGTATCTGTATCCACGCGTGTTGTTTGAACCGTCCTCTATTTTTAAAGCAGGGTTCCCGGCAGAGTATCCGCCGGGCAGCGTTAGCGAAAAGTTCAAAAAGGAACCGTTTGGCGTTTGGATCGTCCGGCAGCAGGATGGCGAATTCTACGCACTCTTAACCATTTGCACACATCTCGGATGTACGCCGCGCTGGCTCGGTTCTGAAAACAAATTCAAGTGTCCCTGCCACGGGAGCGGTTTCGATCGCGAAGGTATCAACTACGAAGGGCCCGCGCCGCGCCCCCTTGAACGCGTTAAAATTACATTGGCAGAAGATGGTCAGATCGAAATCGATAAGTCTGTGAAGTTTTTAGGTGAGAAGGGGCAGTGGACCGACCCAGGCTCCTTTTTGAAGGTCTGAAGAAAGGAGAGCATTTGTGCCTGGCTTCGGTCAGGTAGAAAAGGCGTTTCGGCGTTGTTGGGCGCACCTTGAATGCACATACTACAACCTATACGTCGGAACTTGCTATCAAAAATATGAACGAAGAACGTAAAGGGCTCAAAGAAAAGATTACGAATTCCGATATTTGGCGCTCTATATTCCGCCACGGATATGAAGACACAGGGCGCAGGTACACCTTACAAATTCTCCAAAACGTCTGGTTGCATCTCCATCCCCCTCGGGTTTCTCGCCATGCACTCAACTTCCGTTTTACATGGTGCATGGGCGGTATTACCTTCCTCATGTTCCTCGTAACAGCTGTCACAGGCGTGCTACTGATGTTCTATTACCGTCCGACCGCTGAATACGCCTTCCACGATGTTCAATACCTCGAATTTGACATTCCGTTCGGCATGCTCCTCCGGAACATGCACCGCTGGGCAGCACACGGGATGGTAATTTCGGTGATGTTGCACATGTTCAGAGTTTTCTTGACCGGTTCCTACAAGAAGCCACGCGAATTCAACTGGGCAGTGGGTGTCATCTTACTACTTGTGACATTTTTCCTAAGTTTCACTGGCTACCTCTTACCTTGGGATCAATTGGCGTTTTGGGCGGTAACTGTCGGAACCAACATGGCACGCGCAACACCGGTATTGGGGCACGAAGGGCCATTCGCACCACAAGACATCACACAATCCAACGATGTCCGATTCGCACTGCTCGCAGGGACGATTGTAGGGCCCTCAACGCTCTTGAGGTTCTATATTCTACACTGTGTCGCTGTGCCGCTTTTGGCAAGCGTCTTAATGGCTTTGCATTTCTGGCGTGTCCGTAAAGATGGAGGCATCTCTGGACCCCTATAGACGGAATTGCTGGAACAAATCTTTTCTGGCGGCGGAACGCAGTTTCTGTTAGCATCGGCAAGCAATCCTATCTTCAAAGGAGCAGAATCGTATGGAGCATTTTATAGCACTGGTGACGAAGCCGGATAATGTCCCTATTGTTGCTATCCTTTTTTTGATACCCTATTTCATCTGGCTCTCTTACCGGCAGGCACGTCTGACTGACAAAACAGGGGTACCCTCGGATGCTGCACTTAACGATAAAGTCTATGTCTGGCCCTACCTCTGCCGGAACGAGTTTATCTGTGCAATTATCGTGATGCTGGTGCTCGGTGTCTGGTCTATTATGATTGATGCCCCACTTGAAGAGCCGAGCGATCCGACGAAAACGCCGAACCCCTCTAAAGCACCGTGGTACTTCCTCGCACTTCAGGAGATGCTCGTTTACTTTGATCCTTGGATCGCAGGTGTCGTCCTGCCCGGCCTCATTATCGCAGGGTTGATCGCTATTCCCTACATTGACACGAACCCAAAAGGTAAAGGCTATTATACCATCAAAGAACGCCCCTTCGCACTCGCCGTATTCTGCTTCGGGTTTATCATTTTGTGGATCGTTTTGATGGTCGTCGGGACATTCCTCAGGGGCCCCGGTTGGAACTTCTTCGCGCCGTGGGATTATTGGGACCCACACCTTGTTGTGCCGCTGACGAACGTAAATTTATCGTATCTTTTCGGGATTCGGAGTGAGGTTACTGCAAACTTTTTCGGCTTCGCCGTCGTCGCAGGGTATTTCTCGATCGGGCCGATTGTCTATTTATGGAAGCGTAATAGTAACCGTTTCTTACAGGAACTCGGGCTCGTCCGATATATCCTTGTCTCGTTTCTGTTTTTAACGATGCTCGCACTGCCAATCAAGATGATCTTGCGAATATTCTTCAATGTGAAATACATTTGGGTATCCCCGTGGTTCAACGTCTAAGAATAGTTATCAGCTTCTTAGCCGAGAAAACGTAAGCCCAACCAACGGGCCGGGCTGGCTCTACGGAAAGGAACGTCAGAGTCCAAGCCCACTTGAACGAACCGCAAGGAAAATTAGAAAAAGGGAGTAAAGTTCGTGAGGAACAAAAAAGAAATTCCCGCTGAAAATAAATCGTATTCTGCTTTGTTCTTTATTCTGTCCGGACTGTTAGGGCTCGTAACCTTATGGGGGTTCTGGAGTGAGATGATCACCCGCCGTCCATGGAAGCAGATCCAGCAGCAGTTTTATCAGTATGAATATGAGAAGACACACGCGGAATTAGAAAATGCAAAGTTGGCTTTGCCAGAACTTTCCACGCCTCAAGAACCCGACGCGAAAGAGTTAGGTAACTTGACTAAAGCCGTACGAAACGCCCACGTTACGCTTGAAGAAGCATTGCAGGCACGCAAGTTTCGGCAGAGTGAATCGGACGCGATCAACTATAAGTATCAGCATAGTCTCCACGAAGCAAAAGGGAGACGTAACGAGACGGTTGACAAGTGGCAAAAGAAATTAGCTGAACTTGAATCGCGCATTGAAGGCGAACTGACTGAGGCTGTCTTGGCAGCGGAGGCAACTTTTGCTGATGCGAACAAGGATTTGGCGCGATTCTATCAAACCAATAATGACCCCCAACAGGCACTTAGTACTTACCTCATCGCCCAGAAGTATAACGCTACAGACGCGGAGATTGCTGATGGTATCACCGCTGCACAAGCAGCTCTTCAGGCACTACAAGCCGACAAAGCCAAGTATGATGAAGTTGCGCGCCTGCAGGAAAAATTGAATTCCGTCGGCGGTATCAAGCGAACCTTCCTCGGCAGTCTATTGGAAAATCCTTTCCGTGAAACACGCACCATTACGCAATATTATCTTGAAGATTTTAATCACACCGCAGATCGGTGTGCTACATGCCACTTTTCTGCCGATAGAAGCGGCTATGAACAATCCGCACAAGAGACGTTTGAGATTGAAGGTGATGGGGAAAATCCCGTCGTACAACGCCTCAAGCACGCGAAGGTCAAGGTCGGTAGTGAAAGCATCGTCATTGATGGATTTGATGCTGAAGCGGACGAATATACACTCGAAGAAAATGGAACGCTTACTTTCAGTGATCTGGATGTCTTCGGTGAAGTTGAGATCTCTTATGAGACCGGCTACCGGTCCGCCCTTCAGACACATCCGCACCGCGATGTCCTCCTCGCAAAGCATCCGATTGATAGATTTGGGTGTACACCGTGTCACGGTGGACAAGGGCAAGCACTGACAGCAAAAGCCGCGCACGCACTAACACATGCTGAATACTGGCTCAGTCCGGTACTCGGGTTAGATGAACATACCGGCAGAACGTCCGAAGAGACGAAAGGGTATATGGAATCTAACTGTCGCCGGTGCCATGACGGGGTCATGAAATTAGATTACGGTGTAGACCCTGAAACAGATGAACCTGTCGACTATGCACCGAATCTCACAAAAGGGTTAGCACTCTTTGAAGACCTCGGTTGCCACGGCTGCCACGCTGTGGAAGGGTATAGTGCAATCGAAAACACACCCAAAGTCGGTCCATCGCTCGCAAAAGTCGGTAGTAAGGTGAAAGACACAGCTTGGCTCGAAAGTTGGATTAAGAAACCCGAGGCACATCTGCCAAATGCGAAAATGCCGAACTTCTTCCCCGCCGACGGTATGAGTCAAGTCGTCTATCTCAAGAACGGCGGAACGCGCACCGGCGTTGTTACGAAAACAACCAACGGTATTGAGATTAAAACAGATGATGGCACTATATATCCTTATCCAGACGATTATGTCCTCCGGATCGTTGATGAGGTGAAGTCTATTGCAGCATATCTCGCAACGATGAGTGATGCAAATCTTGATCAATCCTCCGTAAACTATTCCCAATCTGAGAGCGTTATTAAGGCAGGCGAAGAAACCGTTAAAACTGTCGGCTGTCTGACGTGCCATGCTGTTGACGGTTTAGGGAGCGATTTCGGCCCAGCACTTGATAGTGTCGGGGCGAAGGTCACACCGAATTATCTCCGTCAGTGGATCAGCGACCCGAAGGCTTATGATTCCGATACCAGTATGCCGAGTTTGCGGTTAAGTAACCGCGAAATTGACAACGTCGTCGCCTATCTGATGAGTTTACAGAAAGCAACGCCTAACGCAGCGGGTGAATCTATCGGTGAAGTGGACGTAGCAGAGGGCGAAACACTCGTCAGAACCTACGGATGTTTCGGGTGCCACGAAATACCTGGTTTTGAAGATGAATCGAAGGTCGGGGCTGACCTCGGTGAATTCGGCGCGAAACTCGCTGATGAACTTGATTTTGGCGATACAGTAGACATTGAACACAGTTGGACCGGATGGACGATCGGCAAAGTTACCGATCCGCGGCGGTATCAAACCCGACGGATTGCCTCGCGGATGCCCGTTTTTCATCAAATTAAGGACAACGAAGAAAATGCAAGGGCACTCGCTGTGCTTCTGAAGAGCTT
Organism: Candidatus Poribacteria bacterium; assembly: GCA_009845545.1. GTDB lineage: Bacteria > Poribacteria > WGA-4E > WGA-4E > WGA-3G > WGA-3G. The sequence continues at coordinate 24,482 of VXZK01000347.1, read as the reverse complement.
CCAACCAGAGAAGTACCCGCTCAGTTATATACATAACCGATCCGAAAAGTTGAATCGTGTTGATGCTGGCAGACGACTGGTCAAAAAATATAACTGCACCGGATGCCACGAGATTGAGGGCGCAGGCGGTGATTATCGCGACGTTATCATTGCACATGAAGGACTCAGTGATATGATTGCCACGCAGCTCGCACCGCCACCACTGAAGGCTGAAGGAGCAAGGGTCTATCCGGACTGGTTGTTTGAGTTCCTTAAGGAACCCTCTGATATTCGCTACGGACTCAAAGTACGGATGCCGACATTTGGTCTATCTGATGATGAAGCGACTACCCTTGTTGAATACTTCTCTGCGCTTGACGATGAGCCGTTCCCTTATGAGACGCTTGAAGTGCCAACCCCAACGCGGGCTGAATTGCGAGTTGGTAAGCAGATTTTTGACGAACTCCAGTGTATCTCTTGCCACCCTTCACAGGGTGAGGTTATTCCTGAAGGAAGTGACAAGGCAGGACGACCCGACCTTTCGTTGGCAAAAGAACGTCTCAAACCAGATTGGCTCATTGACTGGATGAAAGACCCGCAGTCGTTCCAGCGCGGAACGGCGATGCCACAAGCCTGGCCGCTCGTCGGTGGACAACACATGCCAGTTGATGGTTACGCTGGCAATGACGCTGAAAAACAGATTCAACTCGTCCGAGATTATATGATCTCGTTGGGACGTTAGTAGTTATCGGGTTTCGGTTAAGAGGTCTTTTGTGGCAAGGACAGGAAAGGTAACTGCCACAGGTTCTTAACTTTTACTGTGAGTCAAACTGAAAGATTTTTCGCAGAAAAATCTACTGACAACTGACAACTATTATGAGACACCTTGCTGTCGTTATCGTCATGATCATTGTATGGCTCAACGGGTTAATCTGGTTGGGGAACCAGGTCGATCCGAGTACGAAGTATATGTCGGAGGTTGAATACAAGTACGCACGCTACTGTGCAGGATGCCATGGAAGCAACGGTGAAGGCAGCGGACGCATTGGTCGTTTCAAAAAGTTGGACCCAGCAGACCTAACAGACAACAGTCTCTGGGAAATGCATGACGATGAACAATTGCTGGAGAGCATTAACAGAGGAAAAGACGATATGCCGGCGTTCTACTATTATCTCAGCACTGAAGAACAACGTGAAATTCTTGCTTATATCAAGGAGACATTTCGTCCCTAACTTGAAGTCGGTCCAAGGCGGAGGTATGAATGCGATATTTTATTGTATGTATGCTGTTAATATCCTTTTGCAATTACGGCTTCGCGGATCCGGGTGAGGTTAATGAAGACGGTGGACATTATAATCAAAAAACAGGCGAATACCATTATCATATAAAACAGGAGGAATCCACTACCAGAGCGAAACCTTGGAATCCTATACCCAACAGGAAAATATTCCTATTATTTCTCTCCAATCAAGAGCCGTTGCGGACGCACAACGGGATGCCTTACAGGTAGATAGCAACATCTGGATAGCGGCTGGGTTTTTCGGCGGTATACTTGGTATAGGTGCTGCTATGATTGTGAAACCTACAGTACCTCCTATGGCGTTGATTGGAAAATCACCTGAATATGTTACTTTTTACACTCATGCATATCAAGTCGCCGTAAAAGACGAGCAAATTAAAGCAGCAACGGGTGGCTGTCTTGGAGGAATCGCCGTCTCCGTCATAATAGTCCTCTGGGCATCACAACAATAGGAGTACTAAACTGACAACGTGCCTAAGGAAGTTAAAGGCCTAACATCAAAATTGCATTTATTTTTCTAACGCATTTATTTTTCTAACGATTGGTTCGTTTTATTTCCGTTCTTAATTTCTGTAGTGTTAATATATTGCAGAACAAATTTAAACTATAAAAGGAGAAATAATCATGAAAACCCTAATGACCTTGCTTGTTTTTGGAATGCTGGCGAGCGTTGCATTGGCAGGCAATATCACCGGCACCGTAACGTATGATGGCGACGCACCGGCGCGCCCAGCACTAACGGCTACTAAAGACGATCATTGCATTAAAACTGTAAAAGGGACAAAGTCAGAGGCACTCGTTGTCTCAAAAGGCAAAGGCATTAAAAACGTTGTTATTCATGCTCGCGTCCGTGGCGGAAAAGTAACCTTGCCAGAAGAAAACCCTAAGATGGACCAAGTGGGTTGTGCTTACTACCCGCACGTGCTTGTTGTGCCTGTCGGGGCTACAGTGGATCTTGTCTCCAGTGATCCAGTGGCGCACAACGTCCATTCACATGCCCAGAAGAATGAGGCAGTGAATACGCTGATTCCGAAGCCCGGGGTAGTTATCCCGCATACAATTGAAAAGGCTGAAGAAATTAAGTTCACATGTGATATCCACGCGTGGATGACCGGGTACATCGTCGCTGTTCCGAGTAACTTTTATACTGTCACCGGTTACAAGAACGCTGAAAACGAAATGATCAGTTCAGACGCGTATGAAAAGTCAGCGGACACCGGAAAATATACGCTTAAAGGTGTTCCTGCTGGTACAGTACGTGTTGTCGCATGGCATGAAGAGCTCGGTTCAGCAAACAAAAGGGTTGAAGTGCCTGCAAGCGGTGATATTACCGTAAATTTCACAAGTGCTGATTTTAAGAAAAAAGCGAAATAAGAGCAGTTGGTGATCAGCAAGAAACCTGCCTTGCTGACGGAAACCGAAAGGCGACGGCTGATCGTCTGTTTGATTTGATAGGTTCAGAAAACCGAAAGGGAGTCCCCTGACAGCGAAAACCATGAAAATATCTAAGAAGAGGCTCTATCTCATACTGGGTTGTGTACTCGTCTTTTATGCCGTGTTGGCTATCGCACCAGCGTTCGCACAGGACATGACTGAGGCTGAGTATCGCCCTTTTCCAGTGATCGGCAGCCGAACCGCAGCATGGATCGCTGCGCAGCTCCATCTATTATTCGGATCCTTTATTCTCGGTGTCCCGATGTTCGCCGTTATCATCGAATTTATCGGTTGGAAGACCAAGGATGAACGGTATGATCGGATGGCACAGGAGTTTATTAAACTCTGTATGGGCGCGTTTTCGACAACAGCCTTACTCGGTGGGGTCCTCGTCTTCATTCTTATCTGGTGCTATCCGAAGGTGATGAGTAAACTCAGCGGAATATTCGGACCGACGATGATTTTTTACGTCATCCTATTTTTCGGTGAAACCTTTACGCTCTACCTCTATTCCTACGGATGGGATAAGATGCAGGGACGGCATAAAGGGTGGCATCTCTTCCTCGGTGTTTTATTAAATGTGTGGGGCACCGCGATTATGTTTGTCTCTAATTCATGGCTGACTTATCAGACGAGCCCGGCAACACAACACGGTATCATCTCTGAGACGCGAAAGAAATCTTGGATGGACGAACAGTTAGCCGCAGATCCCTCGTTGACCCCTGAAACCGTTATGGAGGGCGTTACAGACCATACCATGATACCGCTCCACAACGAGGCAACAGGCGAGTTCATGGCGACCGTGTGGGATGCTGTCAACAACTTTACGTGGATGCCGGTTAACATTCACCGTCTAATCGGAAATATTGCCTTCGGGGGGTCCATTGTAGCAGCTTATGCCGCGTTTCGATTCCTCGTCGCAAAGACGAAGGAGGACAAAGCGCACTACGATTGGATGGGGTATACCGGAAACTTTATCGCACTCTGTGGACTCATTCCGTTACCCTTCGCAGGGTATTGGCTTGGCCGCGAAATCTACCTGTTCAACAACACGATGGGCATCAACATGATGGGCAGCCTCTTTTCTTGGCTGTTTATCATTCAGGCAGTGATGATCGGTGTCCTATTCATCGGCGCGAATTACTACCTCTGGTCAGGTATGGGACGGATTGATGGCGCAGAGATTTATGCACGCTACCGTCCGTACATGATTATCGCTATCATTGTCTGTGTCGCCATCTGGATGACCCCGCGAACACTCTCTAAAATCTCGACTGCCAGTGAACTGAGTGCTATGGGCGGCGCGAACCACCCGCATCTCGGATTTTTCGGGTTGATGACTGCCAAGAATACGGCTGTGAACATCGTTATCCTCACGACCTTCTTGAGTTTTCTGTTCTATCGGCGTTCCGGGAAAACGCCAACGGCGAGTTGGCGAAAAGTTGGAAACATAGCGATCTCCTCTATCTTCTTTTTCGCAGTTGTCGCAATTGTGGTTATCGGTATCGTAGGGTTTGCCGTTCCAACGGATTTTCGTGTCAATACACTAACGCCGTGGCAGGTCGTGATTGCCCTCGTTGCAATGTTCGCAGTGACGGTCCTTGATGTTTTCATGTATAGACGAGCGCAGACATCGGGGACTATCAAGTGGGGTGGGATGACAGACCGGTCACAATATGTGTTAATTCTCTTGGCAATTACATTTACATCCTTGATGGGCTTGATGGGCTACGCTCGCTCAGGGTTACGCGAACAGTGGCATGTCTTTGGCGTCATGCCGGATACGTCCCCTGACGCGTTTACACCGCCTCTCAGCGAGGCAGTGAACATGGTCGCGATTATCATGGTCATTTTCTTCGCACTCGTCGGGTTTATCTTCTGGCTCGGTCTGTGGGGTGAAAAGAAAAAACAAGCCGCCGCTCCTGTAGAAGCGGAGGTCGCTATGGAGAGCGATGATTAGTTGGCAAGAATGAAGGCAGAACCGCCTTTATCTCTTTTTACCTTATTATAGTGGAACTCAGAATTAATCCGACATATTTGTAACACAAACTTTCAGTTTGTGGCACTCTCTCTGTAGCATAGGAGAAAGTGCGTAGCTCGTAATGAAATGGAGAGCGGATTTAAGAATGGTATGTTAAAGTCTAAATCCATGTCATTTGGCCGCAAGGAAAATTAAAATAATGTCAAGAAATACGCTGATAAAAATCGCAAGTTTAATCTTAATGGTGGTGAGTTTCATCGCCTATATCGCTGGCGCATCTGCATTCCCGATCGCCTCGGAGAATCTACTCCCTTGGTCAGTCTGGTTTCTGGTCGCGGTAATTATAAACATTGTCCTGTGGTCCAGCGTTATGAGATTGCTAACGTTCTCGCTTGCCGTGATATGGTTTTATGCCTTCGTTGCAGGGCTTGTCCCAGAAAGTTCCACTGCGGTCAATTTAACTGAACTGGATTGGAGCGATCCAGATGCCGTCGCTGAGCAGGGTGCCTTAGTGTTTAATGGAAAAGGGCAGTGCGCCGCATGCCATACTGTAGATACCACCGCACCCCCAGGGCGATGTCCCGACTTGACAGACATCGGCACTAACGCTGCGACCCGTGTACCCGGCATGGATGCCAAAGCGTATTTGATTGAGTCCATGTATCAACCGGCGAACTTTCTTGTGCCCGGCTACGGCAAAATTATGCCAGAGGTATGGAAGGCACCTATCGCGCTCTCCAAATTAGAAATCGAAGCGGTTATCGCTTACCTACAGAGTCAAGGTGGCGAAATTGACCCGACACCGTTTGATGAACCTATAGATAGAGCGGACGCAGGGACCACTGCTGAAGCACTTCCGCCTTTGTTGACTGGTGACCCGGAACTCGGCAAAAAGGTGTTTGTGGATGCCGCATGTATCACATGTCATGCTGTGACAGGAATAGAGAGTCCAGCAGCGGGTGAAACAACAAATGAAGACTTTGAAATTGTCACCGCACCCGATCTCTCTGAAATTGCTGCCTTTAACGACATGCGCTACCTTGAGGAGTCAATCCTTGTACCCGGTGCCCAAATTGTCAGTGGCTACGGTGCTGTTACGGTGCGTGCCAAAGGAACAACCTTCCAAGGAACACTCGTCTCGCAAGACGAAGAGAAAATTGTCGTCCGAACCAAGACAGCGGATGGCGTGGAAGAAGAGCATACGATCTTATTGAGCGAATTTGATGATGAGCCAATCGAAGAACTCACGGATCTGGAAGCGAAAGGTTATTTTACATTGACCCTAACGCCTGTAGATGCGGATGCGCCCGTAAGTGGTCAATTGGTTTCCGAAACTGATGAAACTGTAACGCTTAAGATTGGCGAAGAAAATCAGACTTTTTCTAAAACTGATGTGAAGATGCAAATGACGCTTGTCAATTATGATGATGAGGTGACTGTTGGTGAACATGTTTCAGGAACAATGGACGACTTTGAAATCGTCTTAATCGTTGATGGCACAGAGGAGATTTATGATCCGTTTGATTATAACAGTGGTACTCTGACCCGTGCCTCTGGCAAACGGCTCCATGTTACGTCACCGATGCCCGAGAACTTCCCGATACTCTTATCGGTCGCAGATTTGACAAATTTACTCTCTTTCTTAAGCACGCTCACGGGGGCAACGGCGGAAGCGGGGACGGAAGAGGCAACTGAGGCACCCGCTGAATAACAGACAATGAATCGCAGTAAGGTAAACATAGTTCCATACCGCCGCTGGTGAGGATTGTATTCGGGGCCCGACCTTTCACTGGAAACGGGCACCCATCTGTAATGTCCAAGTAAAGAATTTTCTTTCAGTTGCTTGAAAAGTTACAAGCCTTGTCTCAAATTAACCGAAAACCTGCCTGAAACGAAGTGGAAGGCAGCGCAGAAACTTAATAGTTAAAAATATGAAGAAGATGTCGCTTTTTACAATATGTCTCATAATTCTGGTTGGGTCTTGGGTCTTCCTACGTTTCGTCGTTGGAGGCATCATTTCAGTACCAATACCGGGTAGCGTGATTGCGATGTATATGGGGCTGATAGTCATCGCTATCTTAGTGCATATCTCCGTTGAAGACTCGCTCTTTCGGGAGTTTCGCCGCCCTATCCTTGAAACGCTGGTGGATGACAAACGTCGTCTCCACCGTCGCGTTCTTGTGGTGTTGATCCCGCTCCTTCTACTCGGTTATACCTACTCGATTATCGCACAACGCGCAAACCCACCGGGAAGCCCGCGAGACGCACACCCGTCGCCGCCCCTTCAATTGACCTACAAAGATGAGGTCATCGGCACGATGCAAGATGTCGTGAACCCCTTCCGGCACTATGAAAAAGACGATCCAGAAGCGTTCAAAGCGCATGTTGAAAACGGTAAACGGGTCTATCATCAGAATTGCTTTTACTGCCACGGAGACCACTTAGATGGGCAAGGACATTTCGCAGCGTATCTCCAACCGCTACCTGCTAATTTCCAGGACCCAGGGATTATTCCGAACTTCCAGGAATCTTTCTTCTTTTGGCGAGTAGCGAAGGGTGGACCGGGATTACCCGCAGCTGGCACCCCGTGGGATTCAGCAATGCCTATTTGGGAAGATCACTTGACAAAAGACGAAATTTGGGACGTTATCCTGTTTCTATCGGATTACACCGGTTATCAGTTCCGAACCTTTGGGGAGGCACACTAAGATGAGAATCAGAACAGTTGCTCTCCTACTCACCCTGTTTGGAATGTTTGTTGTGCTTAGCCTTATATACGCGCAAAATGCACCGGAGGCTTCCGAAAAAGGCAAAGAGGTGTATGAAAATAGCTGCGCACATTGCCACGGCACCGAAGGCAGAGGCGACGGTGCCGCTGCTGAGAACCTTCTCCCAAAACCGAGGGATTTCACACGCGGATTGTATAAAATCCGATCTACAGAAACCGGAGAACTCCCAACAGATCAAGACCTGTTTGACATCATCACCGAAGGGATGCCTGGCTCGTCTATGCCAGGGTGGGAAACTGCTTTAAGTGCCAATGACCGCTGGGAAGTGGTCGCCTACATCAAAACCTTCTACGACGGCTTTAAGGAGGCTGAAACACCGCCAAAGCAGATTAACCTGTCTGGGAAAGTCCCTTACTCTGAACAGAGTGTAGAAACCGGAAAAGCACTTTATACCGAACTCGGTTGTATTGAATGCCACGGAAACATCGGCAGAGGGGATGGCACCTCTGCACCGGACCTGACCGATGAGTGGGGATTCCAGAGCTGGCCCGCGAATCTGACGCAGGGTTGGAATTTCCGAGGCGGCGCAGACACCGAAGACATCTTCAAACGCTTCATCGGCGGACTCGCCGGTTCTGCTATGCCAGCATTTGAAGGTGATAGCTTTCCAGGCTTCGGGCTGACAGCTGAGGAATCCAGTCGCATGATTGAATTAGATAACAAAGATGAAATGACAGAGGTAGAGGAAGAAGAATCCGCCCAGCTTTACGAGAAATACGATGCTGCTGTTGACATCGCTCTCAATCTTGCAGAAGGTACAGAACTGTCCGCAGAAGAAAAACAGATTTATGATGATGCGATGAAAGTCGTCTATGAAAAGAGTTGGCATCTGGCGAACTACGTTAAATCGCTGATGCCTGAGAAACGTCCTGAACCCGCTATCGGCAACAACGTCCTCCGTTCACAATATATTCAAGGTGAATTGCCTGAAATGGATAATACCGCATGGGAGACGCTTGAAGCCAGGTACTTCCCACTCGTTGGACAAATCGTTATTGAGCCGCGGCAGTTTAATCCAACGATTGATGCCGTGAATGTTAAATCGTATTACAATGACACAGAGGTCGCTTTCCTCTTTATGTGGGACGACCGAACACACACAACTGACGAAACCGATGATGAGACTGGAAAAACCCTTGAGGACGCTTTAGCAGTCCAGTTTCCCGTGAAGGTGCCGCAAGGACCAACCGCACCAAAACCCTATTTCTTATGGGGCGGTAGACTGCCGGTCTATCTATGGCACTGGAAAGCCTCCGCACCTGAACAGGTGACCGAGCTTACCGCCAAAGGTATTAACAACGCAGAAGTGCAGGAAGCGCAGGGCGAATTGCAAGTACAAGGCACCTACACAGACGGACAATACAAATTGTGGGTGAAACGTGCCTTAAAGACCGATGACAAAAAGGACTTGCAACTTGATCCCGGTGTCTTCGTGCCTATCGCTTTCTCGGCATGGGACGGCGCGAACGGTGATGTGGACACAAAACGGGTCATGACAAGTTGGTATACTTTTGTGCTTGAACCTGTACCATCTTCAAAGCGGTTCATTTATCCGCCCTTAATCGCACTGCTCTCTGTTGGCTTCCTCTTCGGTTTACGGGCGTTCGTACAACGCAGAAATTCAGAAGAAGCCTAAGAATATGGAAATACCTGCTGGTAGGTGTGCTTTGGGAGCACGCCGATTGGCGGTGTATCTTTGATTATAAAATCTACTATCTTCAGTTATCAGTACTCAGTTCAAAAGATACCTGAGCCGAATTGAAAGGTTCTTTAACTGAAAACTGACAACCGATAACTGATAACTATTAAAAAGGAGAAAAAAAATGAAATCCTATTTGTTGGCAAGTCTCACGGTACTTCTCGCGTGCTGCTACATCGGGACTGCTTTCGCAGCTGACTCCGATGCAGGCGAAATGGAAATGTTGGTATTCCCTGAAAAGTATAAAGCAATGGCGGTAAGCAATGGCGGCACGATTAGCGGCGTAGTTAAGTTTGAAGGAGACATGCCTGAGAAGAAAGCATTGGAAATCACAAAGGATGAGAAGGTTTGTGGTGCTGACGAAAAATTTGATGAATCACTGGTCGTCGGTGAGGGCAACGCTTTAAAAAATACAATTGTCTACCTAATCGACATTTCAGCAGGTAAAGATTTTGACAAAGATGCCAAGGTGGAGATTGATCAGAAGGGTTGCAAATTTACACCACATATCCAGATCGTTCCTGTTGGCGAACGCTTAACAATGCTGAATTCCGATAAGATTATGCACAATGTGCATATCTTCAGTAAGATCAACAAACCGGTTAACAAAGCGCAGCCAAAAGCGCGTCGGAAAATGCCGCTCAAGGCTGTCCAGAAGGCGGAGGGGCCCGTTGAAGTCAAATGCGATGTTCACGGATGGATGTCTGCTTGGATTTCCTACGTACCGCACCCCTATTTTGCGGTGACCAACGAAAAGGGTGAATTCATGCTTGAAGATGTCCCCGCAGGTGAATATAAACTCGGCTATTGGCATGAGGCGTGTGGCACGAACAGCAAGGCACCCGTCGTTGTTACTGTAGAAGCGGGCGGCACTATCACGCAAGATTTTACGCTGAAACTGAAATAGTTATCAGGAGCCGGTTGTCAGCAAGAGGTTTCCTTGTGGCAGACACAGAAGTTTTGCATTCTATAACGACTGAAGGCTTCCGACAGCTGACGGTCTCCGACAACCGAATTGAGGTGGAAAATCTCTCCCATGCTTACCAGCAACGGCAGGCACTTGACAATGTTAGTTTTGATGTCTCATGTGGTGAGATTTTTGGACTCCTCGGACCGAACGGAAGTGGGAAAACGACCCTTTTCAGGATTCTGTCTACACTCATGCCAGTAACTTCTGGCACTGTTCGCATCCTCGGACATGATTTAGCCACCGAGGTAAAAGCGATTCGGAACCTCTTAGGGGTCGTTTTTCAACACCCAGGGTTAGATGCTAAACTTACCGTCGTTGAGAATTTAAGACACCACGGACACCTCTACGGACTCGCTGGTAAAACCCTGCATCACCGAATTTCGGAGCTCCTTGAACGTTTTGGGCTCTCCGATAGGGCTAAAGAACGGGTTGAAATCTTATCCAGCGGTTTACAAAGACGGGTTGAAATCGCGAAAGCCCTGCTCCACTCCCCGCGCGTTCTACTCCTTGACGAACCGACCAGCGGGTTGGATGTGACCGCACGCCGACAACTTAGTGATTACCTCGGGACGATTGCACAGACGGAGAATATCCTCGTTTTGCTGACAACACATCTTTTGGATGATGCCGAGGCATGCAATCGGGTCGGCATTCTGGATATCGGGAGATTGGTTGCGCTCGGCGAGCCTGATGAACTGAAAAACCGAGTGGGTGGTGATGTTATCCTCATAGAGAGTACAGACAATGAAACGCTTGGAATCGCTATTGCCGAAAGGTTCCGCGTTTCAACCATCTTCGCTGATAACCACCTGCGCATTGAGTGTAAACGCGGGCATGAATTCGTTCGAGATGTAGTGGCCACGTTTCCAGACGAGATTCAGACGATTCGATTTGGAAAACCGACACTGGAGGATGTTTTCGTAAAGTTGACAGGAAATCCGTTCCTGTAGAGGAAGGATAGGGACAATTAAAAATCTGCTACCGATTACAACGATTTGGTGGCGCGAAATCATCAGATTTTATCGCCAACGGAGTCGACTTTTCAGTGCTATCGCGCAACCTTTGGTGTTTTGGCTTCTCATCGGAAGTGGTTTGAGTGCCTCTTTTCAACCTACTGAGGCAGCAAACGGACCCGGTTATATTGAATACTTTTATCCGGGTATCGTTGTTTTAGTCTTGCTTTTTACATCTATTTTCGCTACAATTTCTGTTGTCAATGATCGGCGCGAAGGCTTCTTACAAAGTATACTCGTCGCCCCTGTCCCAAGGTGGCGGGTTGTCATGGCACAAGCATTAGGGGGGACAACTTTAGCACTCTTACAAGGTCTACTGCTATTACTACTTGCACCAACGGTGGGTATTCGGTTCAGCGCAACATCGATCCTACTCTCTATCGGTGTGATGGCGCTTTTAGCATTTGGCTTGACAAATCTTGGGCTACTTATCGCGTGGCGGATGGAGTCAACGCAAGGATTCCATGCAATTATGAATCTCTTGTTGATTCCGATTTGGCTCCTTTCCGGCGCGTTTTTCCCGAGTACTGGCGTACCCGGTTGGTTAGCATGGACAATGAAATTGAATCCACTAACGTATGGGCTTGCAGCTTTTCGACACAGCCTCTACTTTGATACCACCGCAAACGCATTTGGAGAAGCACCACCTTGGACACTCTCTATGCTGATTACCGGGCTGTTTTGTGTTTTGACCTACGTAGGCGCAACCCTTACAGCGTCTGCACAAACGAATTAGACTTGTTAGAAATGAAACACTTACGCGCTTTTCGCTTTTCAAAGAGCGAAGCGCACTCTTAAGGAGGACTGGATGCTTCAATGGCTACCAGAGAACGTGTCAACGTTCGGGCAAGGCGTTGATAACCTCTTTTACGCGATCTATTATCTTACACTCGTTGTGTTTATCCTTGTGATGGGCACGCTTATTGTTTTTCTCATTAAATATCGACATCAGGAAGGCAAAAAGGCAGATTACATCGAAGGAAGCACAACATTGGAAATTGCCTGGACAGCCGCGACAACAGTGATTGTCTTTGTCCTCGCGATGTTTAGTTACCCGCAATGGAACAATATTAAGTCGCCAACACAATTTCCTGAGAATCCAGATGTTGTCGTCCAAGTCAGTGGAAAGCAGTTTAACTGGGATATGACTTATCCCGGCCCCGATAACGAATTCGGAACAGACGACGACCTTGAATTGGAAAACGAATTGCATGTGCCGGTCAACGCGGTCGTGCATATCCGTTTAACCTCTATAGATGTCATTCACAGTTTTTTTGTACCACAATTACGGCTCAAACAGGACGCATTGCCGAACCGATTTATCAATGTTTGGTTTGAGGCTACAAAGGCAGGACGCTATGAGATTCCTTGCGCCGAACTCTGTGGATTCGGACACTCCGGGATGCTCGGCTACCTGAATGTGCATACACAAGCAGACTATGATGCCTGGGTACAAGAAAGATGGCCGCAATAGGCTTAAGGAGGACGGTAAATATGCACGATACCGAACATGCGTCACATGATCACGAAGAAAGTTTTATTCGTAAATATATCTTTTCGCTTGACCACAAGACAATCGGTAAGCAGTTCCTTATCTATGGACTGATTATGTTTTTTGTCGGTGGCGGACTTGCCCTGCTCTTTAGATGGCAACTCGCTTACCCCGATGAACCGCTACCGATCATCGGTGCCTCTCAACAGTATCTTGACGAAGGTGAAGTTGTCACAGGTGCCGACAGGATGTGGGAACGTATCTATGACTCTGATAAAGAGGAATGGCTTGAGACAAACATGCCAAGTGGTGTCATCACACCCCAATTTTACAACATGCTCTTTACGATGCATGCCACTATTATGGTCTTCTTTGTCGTCGTTCCCATTTTGGTGGGGGCTTTCGGAAATTTCCTAATTCCGTTGATGATCGGTACACGCGATATGGCGTTTCCGATCCTCAATATGCTCTCATTTTGGCTTGCAGTTCTCGCTGCAATTGTCATGGCAGTTGGGTTTTTTGTTCCGGGGGGACACGCTGCAGCCGGATGGACGGGCTACGCACCGCTCTCTGCTGACCCGCAATGGACAGGCGTAGAGTGGGGACAGAACCTCTGGGCAATCAGTCTACTCATTCAAGGGTTCTCCTCTTTGGTCGGTTCTATTAACTATATCACCACGATTATCAATATGCGCGCACCGGGGATGACCTTGTTTCGCATGCCATTAGTCATCTGGTCGCTTTTCATTGTCGCTATTCTCTTGCTGCTTGCATTTCCTGTGTTGTCTTCCGCACTTGCACTTCTTATCTTTGATAGGCTTGCGGGGACAACGTTCTTCTCTGCAACAGCAGAAGGTGGTGGTGATCCCCTGCTCTGGCAACATCTGTTCTGGTTCTTCGGACACCCCGAGGTCTATATCCTCATATTACCCGGCATGGGGATCGCTTCCGAGTTGATTGCCGTCTTTTCACGGAAACCGGTCTTCGGATATCGCTCCATGGTCTGGGCTATGATCGCCATCGCGTTTTTGGGTTGGATTGTCTGGGGACACCACATGTTCCAAAGTGGTATGCGGCCCGGTTTGGGGTCCATATTCATGACGACAACGATGCTCATCGCAGTGCCTTCAGCCATTAAGACATTTAACTGGCTGGGGACAATGTTCCGCGGTTCAATCCGATTTACAACCCCAATGCTCCACGGGATCGCCTTCGTTTCGATGTTTGTCATCGGCGGGCTCAGCGGTATCTACATGGCAAATACGCCAGTCGATATCTTCATCCACGATACTTACTACATTGTGGCGCATATTCACTATGTTGTGTTCGGCGGAAGTCTGTTCGCTATCTTCGGGGGCATCATCTTTTGGTTCCCAAAGATGTACGGTCGTTATATGAACGATGCACTCTCCAAAATTCACTTTTGGTTGACGTTCATCGCGTTCAACTGCACATTCTTCCCGATGCATATTCTCGGTGTCGGCGGACACATGCGACGCATCTCCAACCCTCAGCAGTATGAGTTCCTGCAGGGGTTTGAAGGCATGAACATCTTTATCACGATGAGTGCGTTCACACTTGGTTTCGCACAACTAATACTCGTCTTTAACTTCTTCTGGAGCATGTACAAAGGGAAAGTCGCCGAACAGAATCCGTGGCACGTCAATACACTTGAGTGGGAAGCACCGACACCTGTGCCACACGGCAACTTCGGTCAAATCCCAACTGTCCACCGCGGCCCCTATGAATATAGTGTACCCGGTGAAGAATCTGATTGGATTCCCCAGGCACAACCTGAACATGCACCCGCTACAAGTGGAGACTAAGCAGCTGTAGGCACGGTTTTCAACCGTGCCTCTGTAAAATTCTGAAAACGCAGCATGGAAAATCACGCTAATTATAGTCCATGGCTACACAGAATGGCACGCCTCACCGCAGGCGCGACATTCTTGTTGATTATCATCGGAGGGATTGTCACAAGCACAGATTCCGGATTGGCTGTCCCTGATTGGCCAACAACCTTCGGGTACAATATGTTCCTCTATCCCTTATCAGAGATGGTAGGCGGCATCTTGTATGAACATAGTCATCGACTCATGGGGTCTCTCGTCGGAATCTTGACAATCGGTCTTTTTCTCTTGATATTAGCGAAGGATTCCCGAAAATGGCTGAAATGGCTTGGACTCGCTGCACTCATTGCTGTTATTGTACAAGGTGTGCTCGGTGGGCTTCGGGTTACGCAGATTAATCGGAACTTCGCAATAGTGCATGCGTGTCTCGCACAAGCATTTTTCGCACTGCTCTGTGGAATCGCTTGGTTCACCTCACAGGACTGGTGGCAAGATATAAAGACAACGACAGGTGAGACAGCACGGAAATTGCGTCGATTAAGCCTGATGACAACATGCCTCATTTATATGCAGCTCATCTTTGGGGCGATTTTGCGACATACCGGCAGCAGACTTGATGCACATCTCCTCTTTGCTTTCTTGGTGGCGCTACATATTTTTTTCTTGACAAGGCGTTTGTTAGCAGTGAATAGTGAATCAGACGGAATTGGGCAATCAATGCCACTGTTATTACTTGGATTGCTTGTTGTTCAGTTGATGCTCGGCACCGGAGCGTTTTTCGCGAAACTGACCGCATTCGGCGAGACATTCGCAGCAGCACTTACGGTCACAATTACCACCGCCCACGTCGCAGTCGGGGCACTCATGCTGGTAAGCAGTTTTGTGCTTACCCTGAAGATTTACCGGTTCACTGATGCATCGGTAACTATTGAAACAGCAGCGAGCGGCACACTGGTTACAGAGTAAAATAAACATTATGCGTTCAACTACGGTAACATTACCAGACAACACAGAAACGGCGAGCCCACCAGCGAAACACACGCTTTTCGCGCGACGCGCCGCTGATTATATGGAGTTCATCAAACCGCGATTGGTGGTGATGATCCTCATTACAACCGCCGCAGGCTTCTATCTCGGCGCACAGCAGACCGTAGATTGGCTGCTCTGCTTGCATACACTTGTCGGGGCAGGATTGACAGCGGCGGGTGTGTTAGGACTCAACCAATACCTTGAACGCGATGTAGACGCACAGATGAAACGGACGCAGGAAAGACCGCTCCCGGATGGTCGGATGAACCCATTGGAGGCACTGATCGTTGGCGTTGTTCTTACAGGCAGCGGTATGCTTTACCTGACGCTCATCGTCAATGCCTTGAGTGGGTTCGTCATTTCGTTGATCGTCGTGAGTTATCTATTTCTCTATACACCGCTGAAGCGGAAAACTTCGCTGTGTACGCTGATCGGTGCACTGCCGGGCGCGCTTCCACCTGTCGTCGGGTGGGTCGCAGCAAGAGGCACGCTAACAGGTGAGGCATGGGTGCTATTTGCGATACTCTTTTTATGGCAACTCCCGCATTCGCTCGCAATCGCCTACATCTATCGTGAAGACTACGCAAAAGCCGGATTCCGCCTATTACCTGTTATTCATCCAGATGGCGCAAGTACGTGCCGTCAAATTGTGATTAATTGCGTCGCACTCCTCGGCATCGGTTTATTGCCTGCGTTGTACAACCTTGCCGGTAGTCTCTATTTCTTTACAGCATTGGTGTCCGGTGTGGCATTCTTAGCATTCGGTATCTATTTAGCGGGCACACGTTCGGTGAAAGCCGCACGCTATCTGTTATATACTTCACTGCTCTATCTGCCAGTGGTATTTATCACGATGGCGTTGGATAAAATCTAATGAGGAGCCTACAAACCATGAACGCGCCAGAGCATAGTCAGCAAAATCGCCGCCTCGGACTTATTTTGGTTCTGTTGTTTGTAGGACTGTTTGCGGTTGTGACAGCAACGATTATTACAGGTAGCAAAACACCTCCGCTCATTGAAAAAATTATGGGCGGCATTATTTCTCCGATTTTAGGTATTATTGGGCTTCTGCTGATTATTGGGGCAGTCGCTGAGGTTGTTTTTCAGACTCTAAAAAGAGGCGAAAGTCTTGTTAGCAATCTTGTTGTCCCCTTTTTAGGGGTCATTGGATTGCTACTGATTATTGGGGCAGTCGTTTGGATTGTTTTTGAGATTCTGAAAAGCGGAGAAAGTCCTGTTAGTGATCTTGTTGCGCCGATTTTTTGGGGGGGCATTGGATTGCTACTGATTATCGGAGCAGTCGTTAGAAATCGTTATTGGGATCCGCCGAAAGACTTAGAATGAAAAGCATCTTGATTACGGGATTGAAATGATTGCGAGATTGGAATAAATAATGATGGCACAGAATAACGTTGAAATGCGCGAGTCCGATCGCCCACCCTTGAGCAACGCCCGATTGGGGGTATTAGTCCTACTCGGTGCGGAGACGATGCTGTTTTCGGGGCTTATCGGGACGTTTCTCGTATTTCGGGTCGGGAATGTTACCTGGCCCCCACCATCGCATATCGGGATTGAACTCCCACGTGTCGTAACCGGCATCAATACGGCTCTACTTTTATTGAGCGGTTATACGATGTTTCAAGCGTGGCGCGCGATCCAGAAAGACAGCGTAAAGCAACTCCGTAATTGGCTTTTAATCACAGGAATGCTTGGACTACTTTTTCTCGGTGTACAAGGCAGCGAATGGGTACAACTCATTCGCAATGGGCTTACACTCCAGTCTGGTGTGTATGGCGGTATCTTCTATGTGTTGATCGGATGCCATGCCGTTCACGTCCTAAGTGCTGTGATATGGGTGTTCATAGTTTTTGGCATGGCAATGGCAGGACGGTTCTCAGCGAGCCGTTATACCGGTGTTGATACTTGTACGATTTACTGGATTTTTGTCGTCGCACTCTGGCCAATTCTCTATGTTTTGGTATATCTCTTGTAGGCATCGTGAAAGGAGTGTCAGAATGTATAGATTTTTTTTCTGGGTCTCCCTCTTGATGGTCGTCATGCTCATAGTACCGACATATCTTGAGGCATGCCCTGCATGTAAAACACTTGATGACCCGATCGGTAAAGGTTTTAATTGGAGTATCCTCTTTATGATGGCAATGCCCTTTGCGGTTTTCGGGGTCATCGGCGGCACAGTTTATTTACATTACCGGCGCGCAAATAGGAAACCAATGGATTAAGAAACTGTCAGTCAAAATAGATTAACACCTACTGGTAGGCATGTTTTGTACCGCACGATAGGTGTCAATTTAGGCATTGACTCATGTAAAAAGTCCGTGCTATTCGTCTAACGAAGTCAATAACTATAGGAGTTCAATTTTCCGTTTGTCCCTATTCTTGGCATGAGCGAAAGAAAGGTAAATCTGATGTGCAAAAATTTCTATGGAGGGCTTCTGCTTTTCATTGTATCCTTATTTTCCTTCTTAACGTTTTTACCGTTGTGCGATGCTGAAGCAGCAACAGCCGTTGTGAAGTTGCTCTACTTTCGGCCCAACGACCGTGCTGCGATCCCGGACATTGACACAAAGATAATTACGTTGATAAAAGAGGTACAAGACTTTTACGCAGATGAAATGGAACGTCACGGGTATGGTAGGAAAACCTTTACATTTGAAACCGATGCAGATGGCAAGGCTATCGTGGTACACGGTATTGGACAGCACCATGAGGCACATTACGATGGTTTTGGAAAAATCTACGACGAACTTTGGAACAATTATATCCGACCCAACGCCATCTATTTCATTGTTATTGATGTGAGAACTGACAACCCATTCAGTGGACTTGCTACCCTTGGCAATGCCGCCTACATCCCTATTTTCGGTCATTCTTTTAATGCCGCGATTGCCGCGCATGAACTTGGACATGCCTTCGGCTTAGCACATCTCTGGACCCCGGGTTACCTGATGGCAAGAGGTGACGGTCGAGAGTTGTCGCCGTGTTCGGCTGCATTTTTGGATGCAATTGTGTATTTCAACCCGGATATGACGATTGTTCGGAATCAGAACACAACGGTTGCCGCACCGCGGCTCAGTGTTGCCCCCGATGCCGCATTTCGCCTCGAATTTGATGTTGCCGATCCCGATGGCATTCGCCACGTGCAGTTGAAAATCCCAACGGTTGAACGCCAATACTTTGGGACTTTTATAGACAGTTGCGCGGCAGTAGAAGCTCAACACGACACGGTTGCGTTTCTCACCACAGGTGTGTCAGAGCGAAATAGTGTTGTCGAACTCCTGGTGATTGATACGTTTGGAAATGTCACAGAACACGCCTTTCGAGTTGATGTCGCTGCGGTCCTACCTGCCGAAGTCGTCGAGATCCCTGATGAAAATCTTGCGACAGTGATACGGGAGGTGCTCTATCTGCCCCCGAATCGTCCGATTACCACTTATGAGATGCGAGATATAACTATGCTCTATGCCGAAAACCGACAAATCTCAGACCTCACAGGACTTCAACACGCCCTGAATATGGGTCGACTCTATGCTTCTAATAATGCGATCACGGATGTCTCGCCACTTGTCGATCTGAAAAAACTCACAGAATTGTCGCTTGATAACAACGCCATCACGGATGTCTCGCGTTTTGCGGAAATGACGCAATTGACAGAACTCTCTTTGATCGGCAATACCATCTCCGATCGCACACCCCTTTTGGCACTCCTGCGACGGCAGCCGGATGTAGAAATCTATCTCAAATACTGGGGCGTACCTTTACCGGTTACACTCTCCTATTTCCGAGCCGAACACACTGATGCGGGCGTTGTTCTCAAATGGACGACCGAATCTGAACGTAACAATGCCGGCTTTTATATCCTACGCAGCAATACACAGACCGGCGAATTTCAGCAGGGCACTGCAAGGCTGATACCCGGGGCCGGCACAACCAGCGAACGCAACTTTTATACCTGGACAGATACGACAGCGAAACCCAATACCGTTTACTATTACCGAATTACAGATGTCTCCTATGATGGTAAGCATGGGAGACTCGCAACGACACGTTTGAGAGGGTTCATTGCTGCCAAAGATAAGTGGATCGGACAATGGGCAGCTCTGAAAGACTTACAGTGAGATAAAGGTAACAATTTATAGGTGAGGCTTCTCCGATAAAATATATTTCGCCTCGTCTGCCAATGTAAAGGAGAAATTCTTATGCGTGCGAAAAATGTGCTTTTTATCTGCTGTGGAATACTTGCCACCTTGTTTTACGGTGCCGGTGAAATGAAGTCATCAATGGCAAAAGATGATGTTCCTGAAAATGAACATATCTATCGTGCGTCAAATGCCCGTGTGACCAAGGGACCCGAAAACCCTGTTGCTGCGGCATGGCAACGATTAACGTATATTTCTGAAAATATCTATGAGTGGGGTGGCGAAAAGTCCCCGGAAACCCCTGAGTTGATTGAAGCATTAGAAGCCTTGAGAATGGAGTACTTGCGCGTGGAAGCAGCACAGGCAAGAAATGAAGCCGTTGAGATAACATTTGACCCGTGTGGCGAGGACGCTGCAGAGTTAATGAGTGGTCTTTCATATTTATCTGATCCGAGTTCAGCGGAATATCTTGTCCGTCATACGTGTGAGGGCACTTTCGGTCGCGGAATTTTTATGTTCGATGGGGTGGTTGATATAGGCCCGCCATCGGTGCCTCACTTGATACCTTATCTGGATCAGGAAGATTGGAGTAGATATCATGCAATTGAGCTTCTCGGTAAGATTAGTGAGCGGTATCGCGACGCGCTCGGGGGTATCATTGAATACATTATTCTTCCCAAATTGGAGGCGATCCTTGCGGGCGCGGAGGGTTGGACGTTTTATCGTAAACGCGAATTACGGACCATCATCAACCGGCTGCACATAACAGACGCGACGAAAGTTCCCCCCAACATCGCCGAACTCCCGAAACTGCCCAATGATATTGACCCTGACGCGATCCCGGGGTTTTCTATCGCACATTCTGAAGGTGTGTGGTATATTTACAATCGTCCGCTCTCATCTGAAGAACGTGAGGTATTCGATACGTTGAAAGCCGATCCAATCAATCATTCCCTGCCCCCCGCAGTGCTCAAAGCACTCGCAATCTCTCGGGTGCGTACGCAAAAAGCAAGTGAAGAAAAGCCCGGCGCAGATTTTGAGTTTCTGATTGGAGGCACGAGAAGTCTCGAACATGCCTATAGGCAAATTGATGATTTCTATGAGATTATTCGCTGTTCATCCGCAACGCAGCAGAGGTGGAAACTCGGCTATTATGACTGGGAAAATTCTTCACCGGAGAAAAACTACAAAATCTACAAATATGGTGCCCTCATCAATGAATACGAGAAAGATCTCGCTGCCTATAAAGTGCGGCAGAAAGCACTCGAGGCGGAGTATCCTGTCGTCAAAGTCGAGCGTCAAAAGTCTCTAAAATACTCAGAAGTCTACGAGAACGGCATGGCGACAAACGAGTCGGCTTATGAAGCTGGGCATATCACTCAAGCGGAATACGTGGCGGAATTCATCCGTCTGTGGAAGAAAGAACTGCAATGGGAGAAAAAACAGCAACCCGAATTCAAACGGCTTCAGGCACTGCCTGTTTCAATAAAACAACGTTACGCGTCTCATTTTCAGATGCGAGAATCCTTACGAAAACGCCAATCCGCAGTGGAACATGGACACAAAGTCCTTGCGACACATGTTGGCACAGAGTAAGGAGAGCGAGCGGATCTCGTCGCCTTTTGACGAAAGTACTGGTTAACACCAAATCTTTCTTTAACTGATAACTGACAACCGATAACTAATATAAGGAGTTTGAATATAGTGGAACACGCTACCACTTTAGACCACACTGAAGACGTATATGAGCCTTCACTGACGCCGGATAGTCTCGGCAAACTTGGCATGTGGATTTTCCTCGTTGGGGATACTATGTCATTTGGCGCGTTGCTTGCAGTGTACGCGGCGCTCCGCGCGGGTGCAGGCGTAGTCGGTTGGGCACCGCCCGACGCAATCCTCGGCATTAACCTAACAGCGTTTATGACTTTCCTGTTGATATGCAGTAGTGTCACGATGGTGAAGGCACTCGAATCCATTCAGAACGCCAATGTTTCGCGCATGTGCCTGTTCCTTGGACTCACAATCGCAGGAGGGGTCATATTTCTCGGACTGCAGGCTTATGAATGGTATCAACTGATTCACCATGGGTTGACACTTACGGGTATCCCCGATCACGGGTCATACGGTGCCTTAAAAGGTCAAGCGATTAGCGGTTCAACGCTTTTTGGTCCCACTTTCTACGCCATCACAGGTTTCCACGGGATGCACGTGACCGGTGGAGTCATTTATCTTATCGTTATTTTAATACACGGCTTGCGGGGTAGGTATACCGCTGAGTTTAACCATGAAGTGGAAATCGTCGGGCTTTACTGGCACTTCGTTGATCTTATCTGGATTATGGTTTTCACCTTCATCTATCTACTGTAGGAGGACCTGAAAATGGCAGAAAACGGACACAAAGAGCACCCAAAATACATGAATATTTTCTGGTGGCTGCTCGCGCTAACTATTATTGAAGTCGCCGTGGCGATACCGGAGTACTCAATTGTGCTGAAAGCCATCCTGCTCATCGGGTTGGCATGTTCCAAGGCCGCCCTTGTCGCTATCTATTTCATGCATCTGAAATTTGAGAGGAAAACATTGGCAGCTATCGTGATAACACCCTTCCTTATCTGCGTTTTTCTCGTCATCATGCTGATGCCCGACCTTACATTAGATACACGACTTGATGGCATAGAGAAACCGGCAGCAGAAGTTGTGGATACGTCGGTTCACTAACTACCCACTGGGTTTGGAATATGGAAGCACAAGCCGATAATGCCACTAAAACGAAGCGCAAATTTGACAAAAGCACCCTCATCTGGGTAATGCTGGGTGTCATCATTATCGCTATCGCGGCTGTCAACTTATGGTCGGTATTTGGCACCAAACCAGAAGTACTCACTGAAACTGCTTCTATCAGTGTGCCAGATTTTAGCCTGATCAACCAACAGGGAGAACCGTTAGGGTTGTCTGACATGGTAGGCAAAGTTTGGATCGCGGATTTCATCTTTACCAATTGCCCAACGATTTGTCCAGCGATGACACAAGAGATGGCGCGCTTGCAATCCGAATTTGTTGCAGACCCCGTCTATTTCGTTTCGTTCTCTGTTGATCCAGAGCGGGATACGACAGAAGTGCTCACACGCTACGCAAAGGCTTATGGTGCGGACGATAGGCGTTGGCACTTTCTCACCGGCGACAAGGCACATATTTATCAGTTAGCCGAACAAGGGTTCAGTTTGGCCGCGGGGCACAAGGGTAGCGAAGTCCTCCATAGCCCGCGATTTGTTCTCGTCAGAGCGGATGGGAACATCCATGACTACTACGACAGTCGAAGTAAACCCGCTATGCTGCGTTTACGCCGAGATGTCAAAACGCTCCTAAAAAAATGAGAGACCTGAATCTTCTAATCTCTCTCGCAGCTTTCGCGGTTCACTTCACATTCGGATTTTTTCGTGGACAATTCAAGCGATTCAGTCGCCCGTGGAGCAGATGCCTCTACATTCCGATTACAATTAACATCGTCGTTCGACACTTTGTCCTTGACTGGAAGTGGCAAACCGCGATGGTTTACTTATGGCCAGCGACACTCATCGCACTTATGCTCGGCGGCATCATCGGAAAACGCTACAAACCTGATACTGAATTGTAGTACAAATTTTTAGTTTGTAGCGATCCAAAACAGAATATAGTTTCCGAAAACTCTCAAAAACAGAAAGGATGTATCAAAATTTACGCAAATAGAATACAACTCGCAGCCATACTAACAATACTCCTTAGCTTCGGCTTATACTGCAGCTGCACCAACAGCCCATACACAAAATCCATCATAACACCCACAGCAGACGACTTTTGGGACGACTATTTCACGATTAACCCAGACGGTGAAGTCTGTTATCAAGATGGAACGGCAGCATCTTGTGTAAAACTGATACCAAAAGGGCCTCAAGACCCGAAAAGCCCAAAACCACACATCCATCTCCACGTTGGGAAAACCGTATACGTTTTTTATCATGATGGCGTACCTGTCGTCCAAGCAGTTTACACACCGCCTAAATCAGATGAGGCAGAAGGGCAGCAGACACAGCCAAATTCAAATTTGCTAACTGCTGAAACGCAAGAATCAGATGAGGACGAAGGACACCTGACACAACCAGATGTGAATTCTCTGAACACCGAAACTGAAGTACCAGAACCCGCGATTGACGAGGTACCACCTATTATCTTTTACGGAGGCACCGATAACACTAACGATGGTTTCACCGATAATACGGACGATGGTTTCACCGATAATACGGACGATAGTTTCACCGATAATACCGATAATACGGATGATGGTGTTCCCGATAATACGGACGATGGTTTCACCGATAATACGGACGATAGTTTCACCGATAATACCGATAATACGGATGATGGTGTTCCCGATAATACGGACGATGGCGATGATGACGAGGATCCTCCACCTCCACCACCAATATCGATTCCGACGACACTCGTTAAAGGTGTTGGCGATCAACAGAGTGGGCGCGTGAGCCAAAGTTTAGGTTCTGCTTTTGTTGTGCAGGTTTTAGACCAAAACGGTGCTCCGATGCGGGGCGTTACAGTCCGCTTTTCAGTTGCCCCAAGTGATGGTTCGCTGAGTGCCACGTCCGTGTCCACAGATGCAAACGGTGAGGCGCGTACGTTATTGACCCTCGGCGGGACACCCGGCACCTATCGCGTTACGGGAACCATCTCTGGGCTTCCAAGCGTTACCTTTACGACAACCGCAACCGCAATCGTAATACCGCCGCCGCCACCACC
>VXZK01000093.1 GCA_009845545.1 Candidatus Poribacteria bacterium | reverse complement strand
TAAGTGCCAATTTAGCGGCCCCCCCGGTCCGGTAGGTGCGGTTTGGAACCGCACCATAAGTGCCAATTTAGCGGCCCCCCCGGTCCGGTAGGTGCGGTTTGGAACCGCACCGGATACTTCGCGAAAACCTTCAGAGGCAGCGTTTGCGGAACACGGGTTCCGCTAAAGAAGAAACCGAGAACGGAATTCAAGAGGTTTTTGAAGTTATTGCGGTTCCTGCCTCGTATCCGGTTCGGTTAGAAACCGCACCTACCGGACCGGGGGTGCCGCTAAATTGACACCTATGGTCCGGTTTGGAACCGGGGTCCCCACCCGTTACTGGGAAGGGCACCGGGACTGAAAAAGAAAATTCAAAAAATCAGACAATCCGATAATTTATGTAAACTGAATGGCTCTGCCCAACGCTGATAAAAATTTGACACAAAAGTGAAAATATGTTATAATTAGGACATATTTACGATAAAATTGAGGTTTTTTTATATTTTGTGAGTCATATTAAACGTTTTGGTAGGACTTGACGTTAAAATAAGTACTTGCGAATAGTTTTTAAAGTATCTTTGCAACGCCGGTTTCGGTCAACGACACACGACTATAGCATCCGAAGACCGAAACTATAGCATCCTAAGACCGAAACTATCCCTCTTCTGTTTATAGGAGGAAAAGCGTCATGAGTAACAGAACTTCCGGTATGCTCAGTCAAATGCAGCAGCGTCGCGTTGAACGTAAGAAACCGAAGCGTTTCGTCGCATTGAAGAAGGTTTCGCTAGATCCGAGCCAGCAGAGCGACATCTCCAACGCACAGGCAAACTTACCGAAACACCCTATCACGCAGAAACACATTAAACAGAGTTCCACCGCGTTTTCAGTGGCAATGGCACTCCATGTCCTCATCGCTATACTTATTGGGACCTACGTTATCGTTGATCGGATTGAACAAGAAGGTGAGACTTTTGATGTCAGTATCGTCACAGAAGAGTCGAAAACGAAACGCCGGTTCATACGCCGGGAAGCACCGAAATTCAACCAGGCACAACGGACGCAACAAAAACCCCTTCTCAAGCAGCCGATAAGGGCCAGCACCACCCAACTGTCAAAAGATGGGTTCACAATCCCGCAAGGCCCGGACGCAGCACTTGATCTCACAACACCTGACGTTAGTGAAGGCCTCACACCCATAAATGTCGATCGGAACTTTGTAAAACCGACAACGACGATCGAACCCGAGACAACAGCACAAGGCTTTGAGATCGAACGTGAAGCCCCAACACTCCTTGATAAACTCGATACGCCTGTCCCCAATGAATCACTGAGCGTGGGCAATATTGACATCACTCCTGAACAAGCAACGACTGACCCTGCATTCAAGATTAAAGTAGAACCGAAGTATCCGGAAAGTGCTAAAAAGGCGGGTAAGGTAGGCAACGTTATTTTACAAGCAACCATTGATGAAAAGGGTATTCCAAAAGATATTTTAGCATTGACAAACCTCGGATTCGGGCTCGAAGAGGCGGCAATCGCAGCGTTCAAAAAATCTTCTTTTCGTCCAGCAATGAAGGGGAATACACCTATCAGCAAACAGGTCCAAATAACCTACGAATTTGAACTTGATGACTAAGCATACCGCTTGTCATCCTTTTTCTTTTTTGGGAGAAAGAGAATCAGTCGTAGAACTTCTGGCATGCTCAGTCAAATGCAGCAGCCTCGCACTGAACGTAAAAAAACGGACAAGTTCACCCGATTTTTAGCAACCCTTTCGCCGCGAAATTACGCACCAAACTGACAACGGATTGCCGTGCCGTATCGGCGATCTGCGTCTGCTCAAATGTCAATTGCGCAATTTCTGCTGCAACAACTTCTGCTTGCGATACTGGCATATTTTCTAAAAATCGATCGTGTATTTCAGCCGGGGCATTGTATAGGGCAAGCGCTAAGGTCGGTTTGTCTAATACCTGCAGGATAGTTTTGATCGCTTCATCCTCCAAATTACTTAAGTCTTCAAAGGTAAACAGTTTCTCAGAGACACTCTCGACTATCTCCGGTTGTTTCTCTGCCAACCGCTCTAACAACCGATTCTGTTCTGCTATATCCATATAGGACAACAGTTTAGCCAAGTTCGTCGCGCCTTCACCCAAGAAGGTCGTTTTTTCGAGTGCTTCCTTAATCTTCGCAACCTGTTCGTCCCAGATTTGTGCCGCGCGTTCGGCATCAACGATCTCTGTTATTGTCACCTTCTCAGCGATGCATACCTGTTTATCAAAGGGTAACATCGCAAAAATTTTTCCAGCATGCGCGGCGAGAGCCTCTCCGTTATGTTCACCTTTCAGCTGCGCGCACAACACAAAAAAGAGCGCCGCGTCGTTATCATCTACATCTTGGAACGCCGCTAAAACAACCTGGGGGTGTGTTTCGTCAAGCAAAACCGTCAACGCCTGCAGCGCAGCCGCATCTAAAAGCCGAGGAGTCGTCTGTGCATCTGTATTAGGAACCGACACCTTGCACCCCTTTTTCGCCCGCGACCACTTCTCCAATGAGGAAAGTAGACTCTCCAGCGGCATTAAGCGAAGCTAAGGCAGCATCAACAGCATCAGGCGCAAGTACCACTACCATACCAACTCCCATATTGAAGACCCTATACATCTCAGTCTCTTCCACATCGCCTTTCGCCTGTAAAAACGGGAAAATAGCCGGAAGCTCCCATGTCCGTTTCCGAATCTCGGCAACACACCCATCCGGCAGAATTCGTAACACATTCGCAGGCAACCCACCGCCAGTGATATGGGCAATCCCTTTAATCTCACAGACCTTGCGAAGTTCCAGAATAGATCTCACATAACTTTTGTGGGACACCAGCAGTGCCTCCCCAACTGTAGCAGAGAGATCAGGGATGTAAGTATCAACATCGTAGCCACACCTATCAAATAGAATACGGCGGACCAGGGAAAAGCCGTTGGTATGCAAACCTGCCGAGCCTAACCCGATGAGTTGATCGCCAGGGGCGATCTTTTCACCCGTAATCACGTCTGCTTTCTCAACCGCGCCGACAATGGTCCCTACCAAATCGTACTCACCGAGCGTATAAATATCTGAAAGCTCTGCGATTTCACCGCCGATTAATGCACAACCAATCTCTCGACAGCCTGCCGCGAGACCTGCCACAATACCTTCAACCACCGCGGGTTCTACCTTGCTAATCCCAATGTAATCCAAAAAGAAAAGCGGTTCCGCTCCCTGGACAACAATATCGTTACCACAATGTGCAACAATATCAAAGCCAACGGTGTCGTGTCGCCCCACTTTAAACGCGACCTTTAACTTTGTACCAACACTATCCGTACTCGAAACAAGCACCGGTTCTTGATACGATTTGAGTGCAAAAAGCCCCCCGAAACTCCCAACATCGCTGAGTACCTCAGGGCGGTAGGTCGTCTGGACGAGCGGTTTAAGCCGAGATATTGCTTCGGACTCTGCTTCAAACGAGACCCCGGCATTAGCATACGTCAACTGCTTTTTATCGATTTCCATCTGATTTCTCTTGTTCCTTCAATAATTGTCTGCGAAGTGGAGAAACACTTTTCCTCGGTTTTAACAAACTAATGACTAACACAACACCGCTAATACCTAAAGCAACGAGAACACCGATCTCCTGCGCTTTTTCAGGTTTTATATTCGGCTGCAACTTCTCAAGCAGTACAGGAAGCACCCAACTCAAAACCATTCCGAGAATCGCACAAATCAGCAGAGAAATAAGCGTATTGCGTCCTTGCGGTGTGCCTACCGGATTCGGTCTTTTCTGGTTCCCACTTTTTTTATTCTGCCTAAAAATCAGCATAAAAATTTCCTCGTAGGCGCCAAACCTACTGTTCTGTCAACGTTATCTTGATAGGTTATATGCCTCGTAGGGGCGAGGTCCCCTCGCCCGATACCGAAACATATCCCCTTCATTTTAGATGTGACAGACGACTACAATTAAAACATTCAGGGAATCTACACAATCAACGGCAGCTGTTCTGAAGATTCTTCCACAAGCGGAATCGGATACACACCATCAAAACAGGTGGTGCAAAAATCCTGAGATGCCTTCACCGAATTGAGCAACCCTTCAATGCTTAAATAACCGAGACTATCCGCGCGGATATACTTACGGATCTCGTCAATCGTGTGCGAACTCGCAATTAATTCACCACGGGTCGGTGTGTCCACGCCGTAAAAGCACGGAAATTTATTTGGCGGCGATGCAATTCGGAGGTGTACGGCGGTCGCACCCCCCTGCCGAACGATTTTAATCAGCTTTCTGCTATTTGTCCCACGCATAATCGAATCGTCTACGAGCACAACCCGCTTCCCGCGCAACACATCGCGTATCGGATTCAACTTCACTTTTACCATCAGTTCTCGGATATCCTGCGTCGGGTTCATGAAAGAGCGGCCAACGAAAGGGTTCCGCGACAACCCTAAATCGAACGGAATGCCAGACTCCTCAGCGTAACCGAGCGCCGCAATCGTTGCAGAATCAGGCACCGGAATCACAACATCTGCTTTAACAGGGTGTTCGCGCGCCAGTTGCCTGCCGAACTCTCGGCGCGGGTTGTTCACACTGTGCCCGAACATCATGCTATCCGGCCGCGCCAGATAAATATACTCAAAGATACACTGCGATAACTCCGACTGTCTCTTATGAGAGCGCAACGACTCTAAACCGAGATGCACAGAGCGTATAAATACCAATTCTCCCGGTTCTACCTCGCGTATCGGTTCTGCTTCAATGACATCAAAGGCACACGTTTCGGAGGCTAACACATACGCATCATCAAGCTTACCGAGCCACAGCGGACGGAACCCGTGCGCATCGCGAGCCCCCATCAGCGTGCTATTATCCATGCATACGAACGAATATGCACCTTCAACACTTCGGAGCGCATCAACGATCCTATGCTCTAAAGCCTGCTTCCGCGAATGTGCTATCAAGTGGAAAATAACTTCTGTGTCCAAACGTGTGCTGAAGATGGAGCCAGCGTTTTCCAAATGATTCCGAATGTGCACAGCATTGACAAGATTGCCGTTGTGACCAAGCGCAAGCGGTCCCTGTTTGTAATTTCGGACCAGAGGTTGCGCATTCTCAAGCGTGCTTGCCCCCGCCGTCGAATAGCGGTTGTGACCAATAGCGATATGACCTTCCAGTTTCCCTAAAGTCTCAGCACTAAACACAGAGTGCACAAGACCCATACCGTGGTGATACGTAAATTTCTCGCCATCTGATGCGACAATGCCGCTGCTCTCTTGCCCTCGATGCTGAAGGGCACGTAACCCCAGATAGGTCAACTCTACCGCTCTTGGATGGCCGAAAACACCGAAGACACCACACTCGTCCTTCGGTTTATCATCATACTGCATTTTGATGGTTAAACCCTCCAGCACGCGCTCTTAAATTTTCGCGATTCGTCATTGAGGAAGTCTTTCCCAAATTTACGCGGGTTCTGCACCCGCCTCAGTCTCTCCGACGCTCGCTAACCCATATCAATCCCACTATCGCGCAGCGATACGGACACCTCTAACCTATACCCCACTATCGCGCGTTGATAGGGACACCTCTAACCTATATCCCACTATCGCACCGATAGGAACAGCGAGGACATACCAAATTTCGACCGGCAAACCTACGGACACCCACCCGCGCATCGGTAACGAAATAATATACGCAAGCGTCTTAAGCACAGGGATGAACAACGCCAGAATCAGGTTCGGTTTACCAAATATCTCCCACGGTACGTTAAGAAGCGCAAGCAAGCCAACAACAGCCGGTGGACCCAAAAACGCACCTGAGCAAAGCGATTTTAGCGGAATATCAACACCGAACCTTTGACTCACAAACCGCATCCCTACACCCGCTCCCATAATTACGACACCATACGTGATAACCAGCGAGATGAGCAGAAATAAACCTACCCAGAAACCGTGATTGATTCGATCCCCGAGCAGCACCTGCCAAATAAAATTCTCAAAGACAAACAGGCAAACCCAACCGCCGACCAGTCCAATGATACCCCCGGCAACAATCTGCCCAACGGTTAACGTAACACTATTCTTTTTCATAAGCTTCCGTCCGATTCTCTCTTAAATGTATTAACCAGGACTTACGCAGCGTGCTCTTTTGTAGCATAGGAGACCGTTAGCCTGTGGCCCCTAAATGCCAGGACTTACGCAGCGTGCTCTTTTGTAGCATAGG
>VXZK01000356.1 GCA_009845545.1 Candidatus Poribacteria bacterium | reverse complement strand
TCGTAACATTTGGTGACTGAAAACCGATAACTGAAAACCGACAACCATTCTATAAACAACCGATAGGAGCATAGATATGAGATTCCTTAAAAAAGGCGACGACAAAAAGCCTAAATCGCAATCAGGATCCGAAACGAAGGGACATCCCGACCTGAAGGTGATTAGCGGTTCACAAATTTCTGGGCAGCAACCCCAACAACAGCCACCACCGCAACAACAACAACCCCAGCAACAAAATATCACACTACCCAATATCAAGTATAAAATCGCAGTCGCCAGTGGAAAAGGCGGCGTTGGGAAATCGACTGTCGCTACCAATCTCGCCATCTCCTTAGCGAATGCAGGCGGCGCAGTCGGTCTCATGGACGCTGATGCCTATGGTCCCAGTATCCCAACAATGATGGGCATTCAAGAGCAACCGAAGGTCAGTCCGGAACGCAAACTTATTCCACTCGTTCGCCATAATATTAAACTCATGTCTATCGGATTTATGGTTCCAGAAGAGCAAGCGATGATCTGGCGTGGACCGATGTTACACAGCTCTATCCGCCAACTCCTGAGCGATGTCGAATGGGGCGAACTCGACTATCTCATCATTGACCTTCCACCTGGTACCGGTGACGTCGCCCTCTCTTTAACACAAGCCATTCCACTGACCGGCGCACTCATTGTCACGACGCCACAAGATGTCGCACTTGCCGATGTCCGGCGCGGCGTTGCTATGTTTGAACGGCTCGGTGTCCCTATTCTCGGCATTATTGAAAACATGAGTTATTTCCTCTGTCCGCACTGCAACGAAAAGACAGAAATTTTTAGGAAAGATGGCGGTAAAAATACGAGCGAACGCTTCGGTGTAGCGTTCTTGGGACAAATTCCGCTTGATGCTGAAGTCTGCACTGCCGGGGACATCGGCGTGCCGATTGTCGCCGGGCACCCAGAGTCCCCGCAATCCGAAGCGTTCGGCGTAGTCGCTCAGGAATTGGAAACAGTATTAGAAGAAAGCGACGATGAAGATGAATTGACAATCCTTTAATGGATGAAAATAGAATGGCATTTACACAGGTTTCTTTGCTGACGAGGTTTAAAATTAGGTCCCACTTGTTACTGAGAAAGGTACCGAATGACAACTATTCTTCTGATAACTATTCCCAAGGAGGCAATCTCATGGCGAATACAGGTTGGGGAAATGTCTACAAGAAACTCGGCGCGCGACCCGTCATTAATGCGACCGGCAATCAGACCGTCCGAGGGGGATCCACACCGTCTCCAGCGGTCCGAGACGCGATGCGCCAAGCAGATGAAAGTTACGTCGAAATGGAAGAATTGCTCGAAAAATCCGGACAATTCATAGCCGAGCGGTTAGGGGTTGAAGACGCATACATCACAGCCGGATGCTACACCGCACTCGTCTTGGCATCAGCAACCGTCATGACCGGAAGCGATCCTGACAAGTGCGCCCAACTCCCAGATACTACTGGGCTGAAAGACGAAATCGTTTTTCAGAAGATGCAACACTACTCCTACGACCGCGCATTTACCATTCCGGGCAGTAAACTCATTAATGTAGGCGACGAAAACGCTTGCACCGCCGACGAACTGAGCGATGCCATCGGCGAAAACACCGCCGCACTCGCATATCTCATCCAACCGAATCAGGGCAAAGCCGTTCCATTGGAGCAGGCGGTTGAAATCGCACACGCCCACGAGCTCCCCTTAATTGCCGATGCCGCCTCTCAAATCTATCCACTGGATTACTTCCGACGCAATGCCCAATCTGCCGACCTTGTCTGTTTCGGGGGCAAGTATTTCAACGCACCGCATTCGACTGGGTTCGTCTGTGGTAGGAAGGAATTGATTGAGATTGTGCGGAGGCACGGTTTTATCGGGCCCCGGCCCGTCGGACGCGGTATGAAAGTGGATCGGCAGGAAATTATCGGATTGGTGACGGCTATCGACATTTGGCTATCGACGGATCACAATAAGCGGTTAAAGGAACAAGACGCGAGATACGCTGCGCTTGCACAAGGGCTTGAGAACCTTGAGGGTGTGTCCTGCGAAGTCCGTTACCAAGAAAATAGCCATACGCTTTCCAATCTGCATGTTACCTGTAGTGGCAAGGAGGCAGCGGAACTTGCAGGTGGATTGGACGCTGGAACGCCGCGTATCAAGGTGAACACACACGGGAAAGATACGCTTGTGATTAACGCCTACACGCTTAATGCTGGCGAAGAATATATCATCGCAAATGCGTTACAACATCTTTTGCGTGGATAGTATTTTCATTTGGATAAAATTTACGCAAACGTTCTTGCTGGCGAGGTTTTGCAATGTGCTCCCTAAATGCGATCTGTATGCCTAACCTCGCCTATTCACAATATCTACCGGGTTACAAAGTCTGACCACGGCTTTATGTTGAACATTCCTAACAGGCAGAAAACAGCCGTTCCGCCAGCTGCCCCTTTTATGGCGGCAACCAATTGAAGCCTACGGATTCGCGCTTTGTAGGCGTCTGTGTAGAAACTGACGTATTCTGCCGATTTACCGAGAAGTCGCTCGGCAGGCGGAACTGGCTGATAGACATAAGCCCCACCCATAGCAACAGAACCGAGCAAGAAGCTACCCGCGGTCCCTAAAATCCCGCCAGCGACAAGCCACAACGCTGTGTTCACATCGTCTTCGGCATCATATTCCGCATCCGTTTTTGCCTCAAGTGCCACCGAATTCTGCTGCTGTGCTAAGCATTGTAACGGCATGCTCAGACTCAGGACACACATCAAAACAACGAAAATATAAAACGGTAGTCCTCTTTTCATCTCAGTTCCCTTTCAGCACGAATGTCAAATCGTTTTAGGTGGCGAAATTTCGATGGCACGACGTTCTGTTGTCGCTTTACGCGCCGCTTCGATAATCGAGAGGTTATGATACGCCATCTCTGGGCTCACAGGTACTGCTGCACCAGCAGCAAGTGCATCAAAGGTCTCCATAAAGTAACGGGCATGACCGCTCGCATCCGTGCGTTCCGCCTCGTCAAATTCAGGGAGTTCCAACTGTTTCCAACCTTCTGCTCTCGTAAAACGACGGAGCGCGTCCGCCACGTTGTGGCGATGATTGACGCGCAGAGAGCCATTTTCAGCGTGCATCTCGCACCAACCGGAATCCGTACCGGGCACGCACCATGCACCTGAAACAGTCGTGATACCCCCGTTTTCATGTTCACACAGCAGCATCGCGATGTCGTCAACATCAATGTCAAGCTGCATCGTTTGCACCCGTGCCTCAACATAGCGCACTGGGGATCGCATCAGCGTACAAACAGAATAAATTTCGTGGTAACTCGTGTCAATGATACAACCACCACCTTTCGCTTTACTGGCGCGCCACGCGAACGCAGGCGTAGGATGATCCGCCGAAAAATCTGAAGGCTTCAATCCCATGCCAGCACTGCGTCCGAAATGCGGTTTACCTAACGCGTCGAGTTCCGTCATCGCCACGCGCATCCCGGCAGTGAAGATATAGTTATGCACGACTGTGTAAGGGACATCGTTCTGGCGTACGGCTTCCAGAATTCTGTCTGCTTCCTCTAAATTTGTTGCCATCGGCTTTTCTGAGATAACAGCGACACCCGCGTTTGCGGCTTCGATGACCTGCTCAGCGTGAAGTGAGTGCGGTGTGGCAATCGTCACGACATCAAGTGCAGCGTGTTCCAGCATCTCGCGGTAATCGGTGTATCGGTTTTCTGTCGGCACGTCAAACATTTCGCCAATCTTTTGTAGGTTTTCGGGAACGACATCCGCCAGCGCAGTGACCTGAACGGTATCTGTGAGCGCGCGGTAGGCACGGGCATGCGTAATTTGCACAATCCCACCGCAGCCGATGAGTCCTAAGCGAATCGGTTTTTTCATGGTATCTCTCCTTTGTACAAAGTTTAGCATATTTCGAGATTATGTCAAATTCTTTGCATTCACAGTCCCAGGTCCAACCGTCTTGGTTCCAGGCCCGGTAGGTTCGGTTTTGCGGCGTACACGCCCAAATGCGATCTGCATTCCTAATCGAACCGGATACTACGCGGAAACCTTGAAGACATCATAACCCTCTTGAGCTCCGGTAGGTTGGGTTGAAGGGATACCACCAAAGCCGTCCGAATCAAAGAAAAACACGACTTTTGCTCATACGCTACAACCACCAGAAACCGAGTGAAACCCAACGCTTTTGCTTTGAAGGTTCTAAGACCCTGACAGTGTAAAGTTGGGTTTCACTCCGTTCATGAATAGATATAGTGAGATATTACCTTTCAGGTGTGTTTGGCATATCAACATCTGACTGCTCAACACCGTTCAACCCAACCTACCGGAGGATACCGTTTTTTCTAAAATTGACACCTATGATGCGAGACCGCACTTACAGTGGTTAAGGTTGGGGAAACCTACAAGGATGGCAGATTTTTGACAATCTCGACCGTCTGGAGGCTGACGGTGATAATGCGTCCAATCAAATCCACAATATACCGCGGTTGATCCGCACGGTTTGGATCGTTCACAATCCCGCTCCGCTTGTCTACCTTGACACGATACTGATCCACCACCCACTCCAACGCAGAACGGTTCCCTAACCGATAGTCAAATACCTCCGCCGGAATGCCCGCCAACGTAAAGTAGTCGTTGTAATAAATCTGCGTCTTATCTTTGGAGAATCGCATCTTTTCCACCTGCCAATCTATTTGCCGCGCAGCCGATGTTTCCTTAATCTCCAGCTTGTCGTATTTCGGAACAGATTCATAGTTAACGTGGAGGTTTGCTAATGCCTTGCCTGCGTTGGCGAATCCCCAGAAGTTTTCCGCAAACGGGATATGCGGCAAATCTTGCTTGAGGTTCGCCTGATACTTTTCACGATAATCAGGGTGATGCAAAACAGCGTAGTTGTAGTGGAAGATGTCCCACTTGGCGATAGTATCGTCTCCGTAATGCGTTCGGAACTGTGCCAATGCCCAATCGGTGATGTTCTCTTGGCGGTTTGTGCCATCCTCATCATAAGCATAGAAAGGGAAGCATTGAAAACTATCACTTGCTGCGAGTGTGTGAAGGTCGGAAATCAGATGCGTCATCAGTGTATTGAAACCTGATCGAAAGCCGTGATCGCTGACGATTATCACCCGATTTTCCGTTTCGTTCTCTGGTGTAGGAAAAATTCGATGCTGTTGATAACGTCTTTCATTCCAGAAGTGGTCGAAGTAGAGGTATTTTTGACAGAAAGGACGGTACAACGCCGTGCGAAAGTGGGTATCTTGGTATGTACTTAACTCCAGTTTTCCCAAGGATTGCTTAACCCGATGACTCCATTTGATACGCGGATCGCTTGTGTCAATGAAGTTTTCAAGTGGCGTTTTCGGATCGTGCCTTCGTTTCCGGTCAACTGCGGTGTTGTATATTTCAATAAATGTGCGAACACGTTCTTGCAGCACGGGCAGACCAAACGAATATACCAAATTATCTCTGCTGGTGACAACACCCGCAGAATAGAGGCTAAAAATCGCTTCTCCGCCGTCCTTCTTGCTTTTCACTGCTTTACTTCCCATCGGAATAAAGGTGTCAAATTCGGCGTGAAGCCCCTCGGTTAGCCATGTCTGTCGGTTGTCCGGTTGAACGGATGTCCACGCAATACCACCTATGTGTTGACACGCATTTAGAAGATCGAATTTCTGTTTCTTGTTCCACAAATCATCGGTGCGATAATAGAAGATATTGGGTTTTTCCGATAATTTTCGCTTACTGTTTTTTATGAACAGATTGATGCTCACACCGACTCGGATACCGAATACATTCGCATCGGATACCTTTAACCCTTTCCGGGCGTTCCCGCCTAAATCCAGAATGTAAATCGCATCAAAATCTTCAGCGAGGTGTTTTCGCATGCCATCAAACGCCAGCCCGTCGAGAAAACTGTTATTTGTGATAAAGGCAACAACGCCTTCCTCACCAATGCGTTCCGATGCCCACCCGATCGCCTTGACGTACGGATCGTATAGTTTGTTTTTTAACTGCGCCGTAGAATCTTGCGCATAAGTCTCTTCAACCCGTTTATCCATAGTGGGATATTTGCGGTTTTTATTGTTATCGTTTTCATTTGCCTGCCCCATATTGTAAGGTGGGTTGCCAATGACGACGAACATATCCGCCGCCTTCTGCTTCTCCACGCGTGCCGTGTTTTCCTGTGTGAAAAGTGCTATCTGTTGATCCTCAAACAACTCAAACGTGTCCGCAAGTGAGATTCCCTCAAATGGCAGGTAGGTACCTGTCCGTTGAAAGTATTCCTGCTCAATATTCAAACTCGCAATATAGTAGGGCAATAACAGAATCTCGTTGCAATGCAATTCGTGGCGGTACTTCTCTTCAAGTGTAGTCGCTTGGATATCCTGCATGAGTCGGACGATGAAGTTGCCAGTCCCCACAAACGGATCAATAATATGAACTCGGGTATCCGACAGTGACCTATCAAATTCGGTCTCCAAGATATGCGCAACACTTTTCACCATGAAATCAACGATGGGTTGCGGTGTGTAGACGATACCGTGCGTGTCTGCTACCTCAACAGAGAATCCCTGAAAAAACTGCTCGTAGACGGTATTAAGAAATTGCTGTTTTTGGGAGAAGTCTTTACAGAGTAGTGCTGCCTGTTCGATAGCGAGATAGAACGGATTTAGTTCTTTGAGGAACGCATCGCGACTATAGGTCTGCCCGATGAGCACTTCAATGACTTTTTCAATCTCGCGTGCAATGATATTTCGGCGCGTGAAGTCGGGATTATTGAAGACGGTACGGAAGATGCGTTCAGTGAGCAAATGTTGGATGAGCATCTCCTCAACGGCGGCTTTAGAGAGATTCGGATTAATCGCGGCGCGACACTGTTCATAAAAGCCTGTGAAAACAGTGACAAATTTCGTGTTTGTTTCGTGTTGTTCTGCTATGAGTTCTGCCGCTTTTCTACCGAGTGCGGGGACCTTCTCTTTGAATTCGGCGACAGCAGCGTGCCAGTTCGCGAGTGCTGCCGGTGGCGCGGCGCAAAAGTGTTGGAGTGCCGCAATCAAGCGCGTTGGATCGGTGATGTCTACATCAAAAACCTGTTTTCCGTTCTGATAGAGAATACCGTGTTGTGGGTTTTGAAAGAGCGTGTTGTCAAGGGGATAGCCTGCCTCTCGTTTCTCCTGCACGGCTCTCGTAAGATTATCGTCCATATCCTTCGCTTCCCAATAGGCGAAGGGCAGTCCGTATGCGTCGAGCAGCACACCATCCAGAACGATACGGTTACCTGATGGCGCGCGCATAGCAAATTGTGGAATGAGGGTAGCATCCATCTGTTTTGCACAGATGGTGAGCAGCGTTTCAAAAGGGGAACTGACCGCGCCTTCGTGTGTGACGTTGTGTTTGTCGTATTGGCGCAGCGTGGTGTAGTAGTCTCGGATTGCTTTGTGAGTGGGTTTAAGATTGAGTTGTGGCATAGGGATATGATAGCAGATTTTGGGAGTAGGTTCAAAGGTTGACGTTTAGTTAAACAAGGCAATAAGTGCTATAATTGCGGCTCCAACGGCAGTACATACAGTCAGGATCGTTAACACTTTACTGCTGCCTTCTTGCTTACCTTCCAATTTGCCCTTTATCCATCCCACATCGCGTTCCAGCGTCCCTACACGCGTGTCCAAAGAATCAAGCCGTTTTTCCAAACGAGCATTGTTTTCTCTCGTTTGTAACTCGAGCCGTGACAAGGCTTCGAGAACCCTTTCCCGAAAATCTTGATCAGCCATTTTGATATCTCCTTTGTTCAGCGTGACTTCTTTTACCAAAGTATACCACAGATATAGCCGGTAAGCAACCCAAAATCAACAAAAAATTGTCACACCCGTTTCTGCAAGATATGCTATAATGCGTTTATAGTAAAATCGAAAAATCAGTTTACACTTTCAACCCCCGGTAGGTTCGGAATGTAATACAAGGAATGGATTTAGTCTATTCCCAGACTAAATCCCCTAACCGAACCGATGTTGAATGTCCAAGTAATTATAGAATCTACTATAATAAGGCAATGTTCCAAAGTCTTGCCAATCAAAAAAAGAGAGGAAGTCAATATGAGCCAAGAAGAAAAAAAAGAATCTGAAGAAACCAAGGACGAAAAGAAAAACGCTGATATACCCGAGGATAAACTCTCGGTGACGCACCACAGCGTTACAATCAACGGTGAGGAGATGCGTTACACAGCAACAACAGGCACCCTCATCCTCAAAGAAGAGGTCGACAAGGAAGGCGAAAAACCGAAAGCATCGGTTTTCTTCATCGCTTACACGCGCGATGATGTAGAAGATCTATCTACACGTCCCATAACCTTCTCCTTCAACGGTGGACCCGGCTCCTCATCGGTATGGCTGCACCTCGGAGTCCTCGGACCGAGATGTGTCAAACCCGACGCAGATGGAGAGTTACCACAACCGCCCTATCAGCTGACCAATAACGAGTGCTCTATTTTAGACAAAACCGATCTCGTTTTCATCGATCCCGTCAGCACAGGGTTCAGCAGAGCCGTCGCTGGCGAAGAGGCAAAGCAATTTCACGGCTTCAAAAGAGATATTGAATCCGTCGGCGATTTTATCCTGCTCTACTTGGGACGCTATAAACGCTGGGGATCCCCGAAATTCCTCATCGGCGAAAGCTACGGCACAACCCGGGCAGGTGGACTCGCAGGGTACCTACAAGAACGGCACGGCACCTACCTTAACGGTATCATGCTCGTTTCGGTCGTCCTCAACTTCCAAACAATACGGTTCGCACCCGGCAATGATCTCCCATATATCCTTTTTCTACCGACTTATGCAGCGACTGCCCTTTATCATGACAAGGTCGATGCTGAATATAGGAGTATCGAAGGCGAGCCACCGGTTGCTGTCGAAATGGAACGGTTCATGGACGAGGTGAAAGCCTTCGCCCTGCAGGATTATGCTGTCGCTTTGATGCAAGGCAACGCTATCGCCCCAGGACAGCGGGCAGACATCGTCCAACGACTCGCGAAGTACACCGGACTGACCCCCGAATATATTGACCAGACCGACTTGCGCATTAACATCGCTCGATTCTGCAAGGAACTCCTGCGTGAAGAAGAGCGCACTGTCGGTAGATTTGATAGTCGATACAAAGGGATTGACCGCGATTCAGCAGGCGAAAATTACGAATATGACCCAAGCTCCGCAGTCGTCCAAGGCGCATACACTGCAACGTTCAACGATTATGTTCGCGGCGAACTCGAATTTGAGTCGGATCTCCCTTACGAAATCCTGAGTAGACGCGTACATCCGTGGGACTACAGCGGTCATCAGAACGAATACGTCAACGTCGCCGATACGTTGCGCAAGGCGATGACTGTTAATCCTGCCTTGAAAGTGTTCGTCGCCAACGGTTATTACGACTTGGCAACGCCGTTTTTGGCATCAGAATATACCTTCAGCCACCTCGGACTTGATGCCTCCTTGCAGGATAACATCACGATGACTTATTATCTCGCCGGGCACATGATGTACATCGACCAAGCGGAACTACAGAAAATGAAAAAGGATCTGGATGCCTATCTTGACGATGTGCTTTCGTAATTCCTGTGTCTTAACCGCAGGGGAAATTAAAGAATCGGACAAAATTAGCCTCAAGTACGTAGCTTGGAACGAAGTGGAAAGCGGATCTATAGGAAGGAACGTCAAATCCGCAACCCCTGTGTCTTAACCGCAAGGTAAATTAAAAATATGAGTTATCAGAGAGAATTTGAGGAGCGGTTGAATGTCGCAGTCGTCGGTGTCGGCTCACACGGCTATCGAAACGTTTTACCGACACTAACATTCCTCCCTGTTCGGTTGAAGGCGTTTTGCGACCTTGACCTCGACCGCGCCCGTATCACCGCCGAGCAATACGGCGTTAAAGCGTGCTATCCAAGCATGGCGGAGATGTTTCGCAACGAGGACTTAGATGCCATCTTTCTCTGTGCACCACCACGCCTGCACCCCGAATTGACCTGCGAAGCACTTGACGCAGGGATGCATGTCTGGTTGGAAAAACCACCCGGAATGTTTGCTGACGAAGTTCGAGAAATGATTCGGCATCGCAAGGATCGGGTCGTTGTTGTCGGATTCAAAAAAGCATTTATGCCCGCGACACAGAAAATTATTGAGATCTTCGCAACGGAAGAATACGGTACCTTAAGGAGCATTTTAGCGGTCTATCCGATGACAATTCCAAATGACGGAAAGCGTGTCCTGCGCGAGAAGGAGCATACCAATTGGCTTCAAAATGGGTGCCATCCACTATCGCTGTTGGTGGCAGTTGGTGGAAAGGTTTCCGCTGTAACCGTTCGTCAGGGACGGCGTGGCGGTGGCGTGTGTATCTTGGAATATGAAAGTGGCGCGCTCGGAAACTTTCATCTCGCCGATGGCGCAAGGCACGGACAACCCTCCGAACTCTATCAATTTTTTGGCGATGGCTGCCATGCCGAAATTCGGAACAATAACCGTGTACTCCTACAGCGCGGCATGCCTTTCAACTATAGTGGTAGTACCAGTTATGTCCCTGAAGGTTTTGAGAGTGGTGCTGTCGTCTGGGAGCCGCAATACAGTCTTGGGACACTCGAAAACAAAGGGCTTTTCGTCCAAGGTTTCTACCAAGAGATGCGATATTTCTGCGATTGCATTCTCGAAGGCAAACCGGCGGAGCAAGGATCGCTTGAGTTTGCTCTTGAAGTTATGAAGGTCTATGAAGCAGGACTCCGTTCCGAAGGCGAAACCGTTCCTGTCCTATGAAGGCAATTTTGGAGAAAAAATGCTAACAAAATTGATTTGCCGTAATTTCAAAAACTTTGGCGAAGTTGAGGTCGAATTGGGAAATCCGGTCGTTTTTATCGGTCCAAATAACTCTGGTAAAACAACCGCGCTACAGGCACTCGCTTTGTGGGAAATAGGACTCAAACGGTGGAACGAGAACCGCAAAGGAAAAACAAATCCAGAAAAAAGACCGGGGGTTGTGATCAATCGGCGCGACCTTATCTCTGTTCCAGTCCCCGATGCCCGATTACTCTGGCGGAATTTGCAAGTTCGTGCTCCCCAAAATGTTCGGATAGATATTATCGTTGAAGGCATCACGACTGATAAAGAGTGGAAGTGTGGTTTTGAATTCGATTATGCCAATCAAGAATCCTTTTACTGTCGTCCTTTAAGGGTATCAGGAGCCAGTGAAAAAGGTATTGAGCGGATGTCTGTTCCTGAGGAAGCAGGAAACTTATCGGTTGCCTTTCTACCACCAATGTCTGGACTGGCATCCAATGAAATACGACTTGACCCAGGTGCGATCAATGTTCGTATCGGAGAAGGACGAACAGCAGAAGTTCTGCGCAATCTCTGCTTTCAAGTTTCGGAGGATGTTCAAAAATGGAAAACTCTTTGCGAGGGAATTCATTCTTTATTCGGGGTTTATCTTGATGAACCTAAGTATATCCCAGAACGTGGGGAGATTGAGATGAACTACCGAGATGAGTCTGGAGTCTTACTAGATCTTTCCTCATCTGGACGTGGATTGCAACAGACATTATTACTACTTGCCTATATTG
Source organism: Candidatus Poribacteria bacterium (assembly GCA_009845545.1). Taxonomy (GTDB): domain Bacteria; phylum Poribacteria; class WGA-4E; order WGA-4E; family WGA-3G; genus WGA-3G. The sequence continues at coordinate 26,387 of VXZK01000356.1, read as the reverse complement.
CAGCACATCCCGGCTCTGTCCTGCTGCTTGATGAACCAGATGCACATCTTGAAATACTTCGACAACGGCAAATTTATCAAGTGCTTACAGAATTAGCTAGGGAACATGGTAGTCAGATCGTTGCTGCCAGCCATTCTGAGGTAATACTCAATGAGGCAGCTGATCGAGATGTAGTTATCGCCTTTCTCGGTACACCGCATCGTGTTAATGACCATGTCGGTGAACTTCTTAAATCGCTTAGAGATTTTGGCTTTGAACAATATTATCAAGCACAGCAAAGGGGTTGGGTTCTCTATCTTGAGGGTTCAACAGATCTTGCAATTTTGCGAGCGTTTGCAGAAACACTTGAACATCCAGTGCAGGACAAGTTAGAGGCCCCTTATGTCTATTATGTTTCTAACCAGCCGAATATAGCCCGTAGGCACTTCCATGCCTTGCGCGAGGCAAAACCGGATTTGGTGGGGTTTTGTCTCCTTGATCGAATTGATAATGATGATAATGATGATGAACTTCAGATGCGCCTTGGATTCAGGGGGCATACATGGCAGCGCCGCGAGATTGAGAACTACATTACATTTGCCAAACAGGTGTTGATTGACTGGGCACGCACTGAAGCATTGGAATACATGGGTCCGTTATTTTCTGAAAATTGGGTATCTACAATGGAGAAAAGGATTACGCAGATTGAGGAAGCTCGAGCAACACTGCGTCAGGAATCTCCTTGGTCACCAGATATCAAGGTGACTGACGATTTTCTGGATGGACTTTTTGAAACTTTTTTTGAAGAATTAAGGCTTCCTAATATTATGCGAAAAACTAATTATCACTCCCTTGTCAAATATCTTCCACCTGATCAGATAGACTCCGAAGTTGTCCAAGTACTGGATGCTATTTTAGAAGTTGCCAATGAAGCAGCACCGTTAAGCGATCTGTAGTTTGTAAAACGGAGGAAAAAACGTGGAATATAGACGATTAGGGAAAAGTGGTCTTAAGGTATCAGAAATCTGTTTAGGCACGATGACCTTTGGGCACGGTGCTGACGCGGCAGAGTCGCGCCGTATGGTGGAGCTCGCTTTGGATGCCGGTGTCAATTTCTTTGATACCGCAAATTCTTATGCCGATGGCGAATCCGAAACCCTGCTCGGCAAAGCACTCAAAGGCAGGCGGCGCGACGCTGTCATCGCAACCAAGTTTTTTAATCCAATGGGCACTGGTCCCAATGATTCTGGGATGTCTCGCGCACATATCATGCAAGCGATTGACGACAGCCTCAAACGCCTCCAGATGGACTATGTGGACATCTACTATATTCATCACGTCGATACGCAAACCCCGTTAGAGGAGATGCTTCGTGCATTGGACGACCTCGTCCGACAAGGTAAAGTCCGTTACACAGCATGTAGCAACTATCAAGCATGGCGGTTATCTGAGGCGTTGTGGCTCAGCGATATCAACGGTTGGGAACGATTCGCATGCTATCAACCGCAATATAGCCTCGTTGTCCGAGATATAGAGCAAGAACTCGTCCCGCTCTGCGAGCACAAAGGACTTGGGGTCGTCGTATGGAGTCCATTAGCTGGTGGATTTCTTTCTGGGAAATATAAACCGGGCGAACGCACACACGGTGGCACTCGGTCAGAGGAGGGGTGGGCATACCCGCAACGCTATTTCGCTGACAACGCCGATGAAACATTGCAAACACTTTTTGACGTTGCTGAGGCACTTGGACGGAGCCCCGCACAAGTCGCTCTGCGGTGGGTATTGGAACAACCGGCGATGACTTCAGTGATCGTTGGGGCAAGGCATACTGCCCATCTGCGCGATAATCTCGGAGCAGCTGGATGGCGATTGGAAGCGAATACACGCCAAAAACTCAACGAAGTCTCGCAGCTGCCCGACCGCTATCCTGAAGCGATGGAAAAGAATATGCACGAACGACGCGATAGTGCTGTTGATATGCCACGTTTATAGAAGCAAAAACAGCGAACTTTTCTCTTTCACATTTGACTAAATAAAAAGTAGAATCGCATACACTTTTGGCGCAGCTTGCAAACCGAGGCTCGCTGCTAAAACTGAGCAACCAAGGTCGCATACGGGAAGATATAAAAGAATATCTCGCATCTGATTATCAGAAGGGAGTCATCCATGAAGAGAAAGTGGAAAGTTATTACAATTGCTGTAGCAGTGGTGCTCGTTGTAGCAGTCGCGGTCGTTGTCGGGCTCATCGTGTTTGCAACTAAAGATGGCGCGAACGGTGCAGACACAGCGGCAATGAAGACAGCCACCGTTGAACGGGACAACATTGCAATCACCATTGACGCGACAGGTACCATCAAGCCGTTGAATATTGTTGAAGTCAGTTCCAAGGCGAGCGGAAAAATTCTGGAACTCCACGTTGACGCAGGTGATTATGTTCAAAAGGACGACATCATCGCTGTGATTGAGACGACCTACGTCCAGATCAGTTTGGAACAGGCGCAAGCCGACTTACAATCTGCCGAAGCGCGCTTGCAACAGGCAGAAATCGACATCCAGCTCCAGAGAGAGCAGTCCGAGATTCAGATCCGGCAGTCACAGGAATCTCTCGCTGAGGCACAACAACGGCTCATCCAGCTCAAAGAGGATATCCGTCTTGAGAAGATAGCCAACCAGCGCGGTGTCATGGATGCTGAAAACAGTCTCAAGATCGCCAACATTCGGTATAAATTGCTCACCTCCGATGAAGTCCGAGACGAAAATAGACAGCGTGCCAAAGCCTCTTTGGACCAGGATAAAGCAAACTTGGATTTGGTAACCGCAGAGCATGAGCGAAATAAGAAACTTTACGACAAAGAACTCATCTCGCAAGCTGCCTTAGAGTCTTCACAGGCACAGCTTAAATCGGCGGAGGCGCGGCATCGGTCATCTGCCGAAAACCTCAAATTGGTAGAGCAACCCGCGACTGAGGCAGAACTTGAATTGGGGAAGGCAGATATTAAGAAGGCGGAATTCAACCGCGATCTTGCCAACGAGCGCGTTGAGGCTGAAGCCTCGCGAGATATGGATATTAAACTTCAGGAACAACGCATCGTACAGGCTGAAGAATCATTGAAACTCGCAGAAGCGAATCGGAAACAAATTACCCGAAGGGAACGCGATATTGAGACCGCACGTTTAGCCGTCAAACGCAGTCAAACGCAGCTCGAACTCCGTCAAATTGAGTACGACGATACAGTTATCAAGGCACCTATCTCTGGAACGATCCTTGACAAACTCGTTGAAGAAGGACAGGTCATCACTTCGCGCCTCTCTTCACTCTCCTCAACTGAAGGACAGGCGATCGTTACTATGGCAGACCTTGATACCGTCTACGTCGTAACTGAGGTTGATGAAACCGACATCGGCAAAGTCCAAATCGGACAACCGGTGACAATTACCGTCGAAGCCTACCCCGATACGCCGTTTCAGGGTGAAGTCTTGAAGATTGCGCCCCAGGGACGAGCACTTCAGAATGTGACAACTTTTGAAGTGACCTCCGAGTTGAAAAATGTGGCAGCTGCCGGAGCGCGTCAGGGAATGATGCAAGGCGCAGAAGGTCGGCGCGGTGGCGGCGATGGGCAAGGCGGCGGGGGACGACCAGATTTCGCAAATATGACCGACGAACAGCGCGAACGTTTCCGCGCAATGCGCCAACAACGCCAAGCAGAAGGAGGACAGGCTGATGGAGTCCCGTCAAGACCCACACCCATAAAGCCGACCCCACAACAACCCGCACAGCAACCCGAAGCATCTGGCGAAGCCGAGGCGAAAGCGGATACGGAAGACGAGAATTGGGGCGGACTTTTCGGCGGCTTCTTTGAGGAAGCACCAGCGGAAGAACCACCGATCCAGGCGCAACCCACGGAGCCTGAAGAAACAAGGATGCCGTTTCTCAAACCCGGGATGAACGCCACTGTCCAAATCTCGGCTGTTAACAAAACAGACATCCTGACCGTGCCAATCGAAGCGGTCCTTGATATGCGCGGCAGGAAAATGGTTAGAATCGTCGGCGCTGATGGTCAACCCGGACGACCTCAACCCGTCGTAACTGGGGTTAGCAGCTTTGACAAAATTGAGATCATCTCTGGACTCGCCGAGGGAGATATCATCGCAATCGGCGGCTTTCAGCCTGGCGGGGGCAGGGGCGGCGAAGATTGGCGAAGACGTATGATGCAAAACCCCGCCTCCACAATGCGGCGGATGACCGGCGGCGGTCGTGGACGATAGACTTATTAACATCAGATCCGGTTTATAGACGTGGTCTCTGATCGTATATGAGGAGAGAGTACTATGAGTATCCTTGAAAGTTTCGCAAACGCACTCAATGCCTTATTAGCAAATAAACTCCGATCTCTGTTGACGATGTTAGGCGTGATCATTGGTGTCGGCGCGATTATAACCACCACTTCAATTGGTGAAGGGGCGAAGGCTGATGTCACAGAACGGATTCAGACATTAGGCGCGAACATTCTTGCTGTCCGTCCTGGACAAAGCAGGTTCCGTGGACGGGGGTCCGCTGATGCACGCAGAAGCCTCACTGTCAAAGATATGGAGGCATTGGAGGAACGCGGACAGACTTTTGGCTATGTCACGCCAGAGGTGAGCAGTCGCGCACAGGTGAAGTTCCGAAATAAAAATACGAATACAACTATCGTCGGCACCTCGCCAGCGTACCTCGTCACGGCGAATTTTACCGTTGAAAAAGGACGATTTTTTACAGAGGGCGAGATCCGATACCGCGACCGCGTCTGTGTGCTCGGCAAAACTGTTGTTGATAATCTCTTTGAAACTGTAGAACCGGTCGGCCAAACCGTCAAAATTAAAAATGTCGGGTTCCACGTTGTAGGTGTTATGAAAGAGAAAGGGGCGAGCGGATGGCGAAACCCAGACGATCAGGTTTTCATCCCTTATTCAACTGCTATGAAGCGCGTTTTTGGTGAAGACTATCTCTCAAGCATCAGTATACAGGCAAATGATGGAAAACTCCTTGAGGCAGCAGAAACCGAGGTAACAGAGTTGCTTCGGAAGGAACATAAAATTGCCCCAAATAAAGAACCTGACTTTCACGTCCGGAACCAGGCAGAATTTATGGAGACACTCGAAGAATCAAACCAAACCTTTACCAACCTCATTTTAGGGATTGCTGTCGTATCCTTAGTTGTCGGGGGCATCGGTATTATGAATATTATGCTCGTCTCTGTGACGGAGCGGACGAAAGAAATTGGACTCCGGAAAGCCGTCGGCGCACAACGCTCCGATATCCTCGTGCAGTTCCTCGTTGAATCCACAAGCCTCGCACTCGTCGGAGGGGTCGTTGGTATTGGTGTCGGTATAGGTGGTGCGGAACTGGTCACATCATTCTGGGAGTGGCGAACCCTTGTCTCGCCGATGTACGGAATAATTTCCTTCGTTGTCAGCGCGTTGGTGGGCATCTTTTTCGGCGCGTATCCGGCATGGAAAGCCGCAAAACTTCATCCAATTGATGCACTCAGACATGAGTAAAATATCGGGCAGTTTTTGCAGCATCTCTTTGCTAAGAATATAGACGGGTTTGAACTGCAAGTGAAACCTAACTTACAAATTTTCGTAAGTCTATATAGATCACGTTGAACCGAAAGCAGACCCAACTCCCAAATTTTCAGGAGTCCTGAAGGAATCACTATGGAAAAAGTAGCAGTTATCGCAGGTGTCGGGCCCGGTTTAGGGGCTGCACTCGCCCGTAAATTTGTAGAAGAAGGATGTAACGTAGCACTCCTGTCGCGCTCATCTGCCTACATTAAAAACCTATCCACAAGATTGGCGAAGGCCGGACAGACGGCTATCCCTATCCCCACAGATATTACGGATACTGAACAGGTAGAGCGAAGTTTCAATCGTATCCGAGAAGAACTCGGCGATCCCGATATCTTGGTAAACCATGCTGGGAACGCAGCATGGGGCAGTTTCGCTGACCTCACACCGGAAGCGTTTGAGGGCGCGTGGCGCGTCTGTACCCTCGGTGGGTTCCTCTGTTCAAAGCAGGTCGTGCCGGGGATGCTCAAGAAAGGCGGTGGAAGTATCCTATTTACAGGGGCAACCTCTGCTGTTCGAGGTAGAGCCGGCGCGTTGGCATTTAGCAGTGCCAAGTTCGCAACGCGAGGCTTAGCATCAGCACTCGCTCGCGAGGTCGGGCCGCACGGCATCCATGTCGCCCATGTTATCATTGACGGTGTCATTGATACACCCGGTGTCCGACAACGCTATAAACTCAGTGAAAATGAACCGCTCCTCGAACCCGATGCCATCGCCGATACCTACTGGGCTTTGGTGCAACAGGAAAGAAGCGCGTGGACTTTTGAGGTGGATGTCCGTCCCCATAACGAAGAATTTTTTACCTAAATCTTCCCATTGGTAGGCGCGGTTTCTAACCGCGCCTAGATAAAATCTCAATCTAACCTAAAACGTACTTTCCCGTGAGGTTATCGGGCACCATCGCGTCGTCTGGAGATGGTGCAGCAATACCGACTTCGCCGCCGGTGTACCGATACGGTAAAGCGCATGCACCGCATCACCACGCACGTAACGGTTCGCGTCAAACAGCAAATTCTGTAAGCCTTCAACAGCACCATCCGCGTCCTTACCGATGCGTGCCAACGCAAAAACCGCATTTCGGCGGACCCCATCATTCTCATCTCCTAATGCCTTCACAAGACCCGGAACAGCAATTGAACTTGATTGGCTCGTGGTGCCCAACGCTTCTGCTATCCGTGAGCGTACACGACCTGATTCATCTGCCAGCGTCTCAACCAGTGCCGACACAACCGGTTCTGCTTTGTTTCCGAGATCGCCGAGTGCCTCGGCAGCGTTATCTCGGACGTATTCACGTGGGTCTTTCAAGGCATCACGGAGTGCCTCAACAGTCGGGGTTCCAACTGCATTGAGCGCGTAACAGGCATTTCGGCGAGTCATCTCCGATTCTTCTTCCAGACACCGGACTAAAGCCGGAACCGCTTTCTCTCCAAAACGCGGCAATTCGTAAGCCGCTTGTAACCCTGTCGATTCCGATGTACTATTCAGCGAACTGATCAAGTCTGACAACGAAGCACCGTTTGATGTTCCATTGTCGGACGGGTTTGCAACCCCGAATTCCGCGCCCCGATGCCAATTCCAGAGGTGTCGGAACATCTCTTGATACGCAGCGGGTCCCACGGAAGTTCCGTTTGTCCAGTCCGTCTCCTTATTCGCCCATGTCGGTGCTTCAGGTTCTGACATCCGGGCGTAGAGGAATTTCATCATGTAGCGTCTTTTCTCACTGCTGTTCGGCATGGCTCGGTGCCACAGATCGTAGTTCGCAAACGCGACTGTTCCCGCTTCGCCGACGATAGGTTGTTCCGGCGAGACCTCCGCACCTTCACGGGTACTATAATAGTGGCTCATCGGTACCACACCGGTCGGACCAAGTTCAACGGGAGTATCCTGCGGATAATAGAAGACCAACAACCTGCGCGTATGGTGCGACCAGCGTTTCCCGCCGTCTTGGTGTAGACCTTGCCCTTTACTGCCGGGTGGATTGTAATGCGGATGCCGGTGCGGCTGCATGTAGTAATCCGGTCCAAGCAGACTCGTCAAGGCACCACTAACGTTCGGGTCATCAAAAACGCTCTGAATCTCTGGTATCCTCGGTAAAAGATTATTACCGGGATTGCCTTCTTTGTCGAACACGCTTACCGTCTTTTCGTAGACTGCATCGTGAAATTGCGCCGGCAGATCAGTCGTGACGGTCACGAACCCATTCACAATGAAATGCCGCATCTGCGCGTCACTTAAGAGATGTTCTGCCATTTTTATTCTCCCTCTCTTCCGAAACTTTCTATAATCTTATAAACCACCTTGAGCGTTTGCCACGTCTCTGACTGCCAGCAAAACGCTTCGATGTTATCATCTGCCTCATATTCCTCAAGTGCTACGGCAAGATAAGCCTTAGCATACTCCGAATCTGCCAATCGTGCCTTGAGGCTTTCTTCATAGTTCCTATATTTTCTCATTCCGTAAATCTGTATACCCATGGAACAATTATACACCACAAGCAAGAAATTTTCAAGGTCACTGGTGTTGTTGTGCAGGACCATTCAATTGTACCTATTCACTTTATGTCCGTGAATATTTTTCTGCTGTAGGAGCGAGCTGTGCTCGCGATTTTTCCTAAGAACATTCACCTATGTAAAGCAAAACCAAGATCCAAATCGAGAATTGAATGACCCTGTGTTGTTGTGTTGTTGTCCAGAGGCATTCAGTTCTCGGTTTTTTAGTCCAATTTCGCACCCTCAGGCCCGGTAGGTTCGGTTTCCTAACCAAACCGGATTTTACACAAAAACCTTGAGGACTTCAAAACATTCTTGAATCCCATAGGGTTTATTTGCTTGGGGTCTTTGATAGGGTGTTTCTGCGGATTTCTTGTCGCTCGCGATCTTACGAAAAAACGTTAACATCTGTAAGCAAAAACCAAAGTCAAATCGAAAACCAAATCGCCCTGGCGTATACCTGTGGGTCTTGATTTTTAGTGCCTCCTCGATAGATTTGATAAATATCAGTCCTGATATTTTTATTGACAAAAATTGGGGAAATGGTAGGATAGGCGAAAGAAAGTCGGGCGCGTGAACACCCTCTCAAAAAAGGTGACCATCGTGACAATAGAAGCACTTTATGAATTAATGGAGCAAGGCTTTGAACAAGTTAACACAAGACTTGACCGCAGCACCATTTCATCAGAGGTGTTGAATTCCAGCGTAAGTCCTGTATATAAATACTAACCTTCAGATATTCGGATCAGGGCGGGTATCTGTCCAACTCGGAGCACAGATGCTCGCTTACCCCATACATCGTTTTTTTATTTTTTGTGAATAAAGGAGGTTATCATGAAACATATTCTCACGGGCAAAGTCTTGATCATCATCTTCATCATCGTCGCTCTCTTTGTTACCGGTTGCCTCCTCTGGTCTCAGCGCGAGATACGGATTGCTAACGAAGAATTGGCAGCGACGGAGGAACGACTCCAAAAGGTAGAAGAACGTAAGTCCAAACCAGTCGAACGTTTACCGGACCAGATAAGCACTGACGACTCAGAAATAACTGAAGCAGACCCTGGAACCGGTGAGGAGAGAGTTGAAGTCGCGCCAGAAGGGACAGACACTATATCCGACACAGATACCCGCTTAGAGATCAATGATGCATCCGAAGCGGAAACTGAAGAGACACCTGACGCAGCCTCGCGAGAATCACTATTCGGCTTTGGGGCATATCCGGAGGTACCGTTAGAGCTTTTCCCTAAGGGAGAAGGAGCCTGGGACAACATAGAAAGTACTGCCAAAGATAACTGGGAATTTGCCAAAAAGATAGAACTCATGGTGCGCGTTCGTATTCAACTCTGGGAACTCGGCACGGAAACTGTAGGCGCATCAATGGAAAATGGGCTCATTTACCCAAATATCCCCAATATTGCCTATGTAGAATGGGGAGACTGGAAAAAAAATAATAATGGGGAACCCATCCGAACTGTCAAGAGGATATCAAGTGCTGGAGGCCTGAGTGACGGAGATAAAGAACTTATTAGGCAAGGTGGAACCCCGCCCGGCTGGACAATAATGGATAGAGACACTGCTGGTATTGATCCCTACACATTTTTAGACCTTGGGCGATAGAAACCTTGATTTACAAGCAGACATCTACCTGACAAAAAGGCAACTACCTGGGAGAATAAGATGTTTTGCAGGGAACAGTATTTCCTGCCATAAGAAATGCCTGGAAATATGAAAAAAATACTTGCACGGATATCGATAATCTTAAGGCGTACCGTTTTTCCGAGCGCGTTTATTTGCATCATTTTACTCCTCTCTTTCTTGATTCGGATTCAGGATGTAGAGCGGATACCAGAAGGGCAGTTTACTGGTGCCGACCCCTACCTGTACGCGAAACAGAGCGAGCAGATAGTTAAACTCGGTGTCTTAGGAATTCGGAGTGCAAGACATCTATTGCTTCATTTTTTCAAATGGTTACGTCCGCATGCAAAATTATTAGCCCTCGGGTTATTACTCGGCAGTTGTTGCCGCTACATGGGATTTTGGGACACAACTTAATATGATCGGCGGTGTCAAAACAATTATCGACCCAGATCATTACATTCAACATTGGATCCATCTCTATTACCGCCACGTATTCTGTGCACAAACAGAGCATGAAGCACTCTCTTTTTTGAAAACACATAACATCACACATATCATGTTGACAGATCAAGAGGTTGCCTTCCGTGCAAAGGACAATTCATTAGCATGTTGCAATAAACGCTTGCCTAATTTACAAACCAAATGTCTCTGAAAAAAATTCTCCGCGTAAATCCAGAATTATGTTAAAATAGTTAAAATCAAAGCGGATCCTAACGCATAGCATACCGAAATTGGAGGTTACTGGATGGGACGGAGTTTTGAAAAATCACTCGCGTGGAAAGAACGCGCGAAAGCAGCATTAGTCGGTGGAGGGCAACCCCATAAGCAGAGCCAACCCCCGAGACCTGTGATGGTCGCAGGCGCGAAAGGCGCGCATTTTTGGGATGCCGATGGAAACGATTATATCGACTATCTGATGGGATACGGACCTATGATACTTGGGCACGCCTACCCGACTGTGATTGATACTGTCACGAAATACCTCGTTGAACGTGGCAATGTCTATAATTTCGGGCATACGCTTGAGGTAGAACTCGCCGAAAAATTGGTTCAGATTATCCCATCGGCGGACAGAATCGCCTACTTTGTTGGCGGGTCGGATGCAACAACCGGCGCGATTAAGTTCGCTCGCGCATATACCGAGAGAGAAAAAGTCATTCGGTCCGGTTATCACGGATGGCACGATTGGTGTAGCCACGCACGCGGGCACTTGTCAGGTGCCGCTGCTGCAACACTCAGTGTCGATTTCAACGATCTTGATGGACTCGCCGACCTCTTTAAAGCGCACCCTGATGAGATTGCGTGTTTGATTATGGAACCCTCCGGACACGATCTCCCGAAAGACGGATACCTTGAAGAAGCAAAGAAACTTGTCAATGCCAACGGGGCATTGATGATTTTCGATGAGGTCAAAACCGGGTTTCGTTATGCTTTGGGCGGTGCACAAGAATATTTCGGGGTCACACCCGATATGTCTGTCTTCGGTAAAGCACTCGCAAACGGATTTGCCACGGCTGTTGTCGTTGGAAAAAAAGAAATCATGGATGAAGTGAGCGATGTCTGGGTCGCCGCGACCTTCCACGGAGAGGTATCCCTCGTTGCGGCTGCGATCGCTACAATTGAAACACTTGAGGCGGAGGACGGTGTCGCCTTTATGTGGAAACAGGGACAGAAATTATTAGATGGCTACAGAGAGATGACAGCACGTCTCGGTATCGACAATGCCCGCATCGGTGGGATCGGACCCATGCCCTACTTCGGTTTAAGTACCGATAGCGATAACGAAAAACAGCAGCGATTCCACAAAACCTTCTATGAAGCAACTTTAGATGGCGGTTTATATCTACCAGAAGGACATATTTGGTTCATGTCCATGTCCCATACCGATGAAGATGTTGCGAAGACACTCAGCGTTTCTGAGGACGCATTCAAACGCGCCAAAGCTGCATAGCTAATACAGAGGAAATCTATTATGGCAGAAGTCATGGATCACACAAAACCTTTTATTGTTGATAAAAACCTTGGGGCAGCCCTCGACCTTGAGAATGCCCAACTTACGGAAACGACCTCCGATGGCACGCCTGTTGTTTCACCGACGCAGGAACAGAAGTATCTCTTTGACATGCGCGGTTGGCTCTTAGTCCCTGGTGTACTATCGGGTGATGAACTCGCTGAGATGCAGGAATTCGGCTATAAACTCCGCCACGAACCGGATTCAATTCCAGAGCATGAACGTTCGCCGCTCGGGGGTCCCATGCAACGCCTTGCTGATCATCCGAATGTCATCGGTTTTCTCAACGAATTTCTTGCACATCCCGCATTATCAAGTCAAGAATGCTACGGCTTCCGTATGGAGTCTTGTAGCCTATTCTACCGCACCGTCGGCGACGGAAACTTTGGACCCCACAACGGAAACGGGATGCTCCGTTTTCCCGGTGATTCGCACCTCTATCGCTGCATCCCCGGCAGAGGCTATAGCGGGCTCACCCGCATCGTTTGGGAACTGAATCCTGTCAAATATCGGCAGGGCGGTACCCTCTTTATTACGGCGAGCCATAAAGCGGTCTACACTGCACCGGAAACAATCCGAAGCCAAGATTCGCTCATCTGGGATACATACGAGTGCCCTGCCGGTTCGCTCCTCTTTTTCACGGAGGCGTTGACACATAGCACCCACACATGGACGAATGAAGAAAACGACCGCCTCGCGATTTTCAGTTGTTACAACACTGTCAATAGCAAATGGCACGACTGGGATCCGCATCCAAAGCTGCTTGAAGAAATGCCCGCCAAGCGACAGACGCTTTTCCGACCCGTCCGTGCCGCCAATAATTTGATCGGTGAGGCGTATCGGCATTAGTTAATAGTTCTCGGTTGTCGGTTTGCCTCGCAGTGAGAGTTCTCGGAAAGATGGTTATCGGTTCTCGGTACGCTTCGCTTTCGGTTATCGGTTAAAGAGGACTCTGATTCATCAAATCTCTCTTTAACCGAGTACTGAAAGGTTTTTCGCAGAAAAACCGAACTGAAAACTGAAAGCCCTTAAAAAAGGAGGCGTTCGCATGCGTCAAATTGGATCAACGCCTGTCACCGCACCGGGTTGGACGGCAAAGCCGAAAGAAGGGATCGCTATCGTCGATTGTGATGTTCACCACAATTTTCGTCATCCGACGCAGCTGCTACCTTACCTATCAAAATTCTATCAGGAACATCTCCTCGATCAAGGGCTACATCTCGGTGGGTATCCCAACATCCCCATTCGGAGCAACCGCGTCGACCTCAAAGGGCGGGTCGAAGATGCCGTTGAATCGACTCCTAAGAACTCCGGCGGCGATCCAAGAGATTTCAATTTCACATTAGAGTTCCTCCAAGAAGAGCATCTAAATGTCTGGAATATAGATGTCGCTTTGCTTACGGGACCGCCTCCATTCTATGGGTATTCTGGGTTACCTGATCCTGATTGGGCAGCTGCGCTCTGCCGTGCCTTTAACGATTGGACAATCGAGCATTGGTTGGAACGCGACGAACGCGTCGTCAACGCCATCCTCGTTTCGCCATCTGATCCACCGCAAGCGGTAGCAGAGATTAACAGACTTGCAGACCGAAAGGATACCGTTGCTGTTATGGTGCCCATGGGCACAAGTCGTCCCTTCGGCAACCGTTTTTATCATCCTATTTGGGAAGCATGTGAAGCACATAGGCTGCCTATCGTCTCCCATATCGGTGGTGGCGGTGGCGCAACGCGGAACACGCCAACCCCGGTCGGACATCCCACCTACTACATGGAATCTCGGATGAGCCGACCTTATGTCGCCAGTTCACATGCGACGTCCCTTATCTGTGAAGGTGTCTTTGAAAAATTTCCCAACCTCAAGTTCGCACTTATTGAAGCGCAACAGATGTGGGCGGTGCCGGTGATGTGGCATCTTGATACCGATTGGAAAGCACTCCGAGACCAAACACCGTGGCTCAAACGCCTGCCGAGCGAGTATTTCCGTGAACACATCCGAATCGGTTCACAGCCGATGCATGAACCTGAGAAACCGGAACAGATGTACCAGATGTTAGAGATGCTCCATGCGGATGAGACACTCATCTTCTGCTCAGATTTTCCACATTTCGACTGGAACGACCCCGTAACGGTTTTCCCTAAGCTGCCAGAGGATTTACACCATCGCATCTTTGCCCAAAACGCGCTCGATATGCTTCGGCTGGAGGATAAATAATCATGGCACGAGTCGTCGTCGGGAAGGTGACCGAGATTCCACCGGGGAAACGTAAAATCGTCGTGCCATTTCGTGGCAAGGCGGGGATCGGAGTCTTTAACGTTGATGGCACCTTTTACGCGGTCCGCAACATCTGTCCGCACAAGCGCGGGCCTCTGTGTACAGGTGAACTGACCGGTAGGTTCGCAGCCAATGCTCCGCCTTCAATTCAAGGCGTGATGCCTTCTGTTGACGGTTTAGGGGAAGTGCTACGCTGTCCGTGGCATCAGTGGACTTTTGATATCGCCACCGGACAATGCCTCGTCGATGAAACATTGCGCGTGGCAACGTACGCCGTCAAGATTGATGGTGATGATGTTGTCGTTGAATATGATGAGTAAAGTTAAGGTTTCAGAGTAAGACTACGGATGAACAAACAACAGCACTTTTCCATTGAAGAGCTCACACCCGACCACCCCGATTGGCAGGAATTTGTCGCTCTCGTCAACGAATTAAATCAGGAAGGTTGGGCATTTAATCCCTACTTTGAGCAGTTTTCACGCTATTTTTTAGCGGCAAAACAGAGTGGCACTATTGTTGGATTTCTCATGTTTGTTGTGTGGGACATTGGTCCCAATGACCGCGATCACCCACCTATCCAGATAGAGGGAAAAACACTGAAAGAGGCGAAAATTCTTGCGTTTGGTGTAAAAAAAGGATATCGACGACAAGTTATCGGCACAGCACTCCAAGAATACACGATCAAGCAAGCGAAATTGTTCGACTGCTACCAAGTGCGATCCGTCAGCGGTGAGAATTACGCTGAGAACCATCACCTCAAACTCTCCATGGGGTTTGCCGTTGAGCCGATGGAACGCGATGAACACTGTTTAGCCTTTGTAATGCCCCTTAAATCGCCAGAAAGAAGGTAACTTTCGTGAAGCAGTTAACCGATGCTGAAAAACAAGAACTTGAGGCGAAAATTCAAAAAGAAAAGGAACGCCAGCAAGCACTTCGAGAAACCAATCCTGACCTACCTGAGACCTTTGAAGAGGCATCGGCAAAAACAGGGATTTTCCGAAAGTTTGCGCTAAGGCGACTCTGGAAATACGGTTTCCTCGTGATTGTTCTTGGTCTACTTGCCTTTAGCGTGATCAATCTGATCGGATCGCGCGATTTTGGTTATGACCAATACGGTGGTCTCGTGATCGGGTTGGTACTGCTATTCAATCACATCGCTTATTACTTCACAACAAAAGGATGGAAAAGCGTTGTAATGAAAACGGTCGCATGGGTTTGGATAGCATTTGGATTGGTTTACATACTCTGGCTATTTAGGTAGGTGCTCTGTTCGCTATTGAGTTTTCGTCAGGAGTTAAAACATCATTTTACCAGAAAAAACGGTAAGGCAAGCTCTTTTTATTGATTCAAAAGCGGAAAAAGAGAATCGGTCAGCCACTATACAGATGTCTCAAACCTCTATGTGGGTAAGACAGCGAAGAAGCGGGCGTGCTATAAATGAAAAAGGACTTCTTCCAGAAATATCTGAGTATGGAGATAACCATTATCTAACGACAACCTGTTTAGTGCATTTCCTGTACGAGGATGAAACGGATGTGCATCACTTAAAGGAAGTTAAAATTACGGCGATTCCCAATGGCAAATTACAAGATAGATATAATCCGACTGTTGATGATGGAATATGGCTCGCTGGACGAAACGCGCCAACCCGTGGAGAAGATTTCAGAGTTCGTGTCAGTTTTGCTAAACTGAAAGAGAAAGCATCATGGCGAGTTCAAGTTATAAACTATGATGAAATTACTAAGGAGTGCAAAGGAGAATGGCAGCCATAGACGTTACAAAATTCCTAAAAGAAAATCACATTTATCACGGTGATTCCAGAACCCTTTTGAAAAAAATTAAGCCTGAATCAATAGCACTCAGCGTTTGGTCACCTCCATATTTTGTCGGGAAGGCGTACGAGAAAAATTTGTCTTTTTCTGACTGGGAAGATTTACTGCGCGAGGTCATCAAACTCCATTTCCCAATTATAAAGCCGGGCGGATTCCTAACTATCAATATTGCCGACATTTTATGTTTCAAAGATGCCTCAATGCCAAAAATCATGGCAGAAAACGTATCTCGGACAAAAGTAGGCGTAACCAAGGAACAAATATTAGAAGCAAAGAAAAAACATCCGACTTGGAATAGGCACCAACTTGCCGCGCATTTTGGCTGTAGTGAACAGACAATTGATAGAAGGCTTAATGGAAATAATATTAGAGGCGGAAAGTACCAGACACAAACGCGAGTTTTTCTGGTTGGAGGTCTCATTGAAAGAGCCGCGAACGAAGCTGGCTTTCATTTATATGACCGGCGTGTCTGGGTCAAAGATGCAGCATGGGAAAATTCGAGATGGCATACGATCTCTTACCGGTCTGTTGATGAGTTTGAATATATCTATATCTTTTGGAAGCCAGGAACTACGAAGGTGGATCGCTCCCGACTGACAAAACAAGAATGGGTAAATTGGGGGTCAAGGGCTGTTTGGGAAATCCCTTCTGTCCGAAGCAATGCTGATCACGATTCAAAGTTCCCGATTGAGCTGCCCAGAAGAATCATAAAGTTATTTTCAGAAACCGATGATGTCGTACTGGATTGTTTTATGGGTAGTGGGACAACGGCAATAGCGGCAATTACCGAAGGTAGACGGTATATCGGAATGGATAAAGAGAAAAAATCCGTGGAGATTGCATTAGAGGCTGAAAAAATCCGTGGAGATTGCATTAGAGGCTATTGCTTCTTTTAAAGATGACAGAAAAGCACCTGAGCAAATGGAGTTTTTCATACGTGAAATAGAAGCGAAATATGAAAAAAATATACGAAGATGAAAGGACAGACATATTGAAGAGCTTCATGTTAATATTAACCACTGTCTTGATAACTGCTACTGTTCCGTTCGCGGATGCAGCAGCGCAACTAAAATCTGGAGTCTATTATATCATACAGTCGTGGTCACAGGAAATGGCGTTCAAGCGTCCCTATTATGTCAGTGTCCCTGAAAGTGCAGATCAGCAAAAGTTTCCAGTCTTCATTTTTTTACATGGTAATGGTGGAAATGCGAAGGATGCGATGAATGGATTCATGAAGCGGCACCCCACGATGGCGAGCAGGTACATCATGGTGTTTCCCAACGGATACAAGGCGAGTTGGAATATCGTATCGGAGCGTTCCAAGGCAGACGACCTCGGATCCATCGAAGCGATCGTTAAGAAACTATCCACATACGACAACATTCAGAACGACAATTTCAGCGTCATGGGGAATTCAAATGGTGCCGCTTTGGTAAACCAGTTGGCGATCGAAAGCAAGCTACCAAACCTACGGAATTATGTGAGCGCAGTTAGCCCGTTGAATCTGTATCAACACGACGGAGAGAATTTCAAAGCCAAAGGTACCGACAACAACTACCAAATTATTGCCACACCGATGACCGGCAGGCGGCTAATGAATATTTCGGGCACCACCGACGACCTGGTCCCTTATCGCGGCGGTCCTTCAAAACACATTCCTGCCAAAAGCGGCAAGTTGGGCTTTGTTGATGCTGAGGAATCGATTTTCCTGTGGGCGAAGCAGATGGGATACAGCGGAGAGAAGTTGTCCAGCCCCAGCAGAATTGATGGTAATCTGGAAATCTTCAGTTACCTCAATGGTGCCGTGATTCACTACAAGGTCGTCAATGAAGGACACGGCGCATCGCGGGCAATCAGCGAGAAAATACTACTCGAATTCTTGGAAGGCAACGAAAGAGAGAAATAAGTGATTAAAGCAGTATTCTTTGATCTTGATGGCACACTCTGTGACTCCGACACAGCATGGAGCATCGCGGAAAAAGAAATATTTCAGCTTTTACGCAAACATTATCCACATGTTTCGGAAGAAGCTATTACAAAGGCATGGACAACCGTTCATCAAAGGCTCTTCCAGCAACTCAACGCGGGGAAACTTTCCATGGCAAATGTGAGAGACTCGCGTTTCGAGTGTTTATTCACAGAACTGAATTTGCCTACAGATAAAGTCATGGAAGAACTCAGCGACTCCTTCTGTTCGTGTTACCTCACAAGTTTACGGCTTTACGAAGATGTCACAGTCCTTGACGAGCTACACGCGTACCATATCGGTATCATTACAAACGGCGCACACGATGAACACACCGACAGCCAACTTTCTAAAGTCCGACACCTTCGACTCAGCGAACGTATTCAGTCGCTAACAATTTCCGGTGAAATCGGTGTCAGGAAACCGAAGGTTGGAATCTTCAAAGTCGCTTGTGAGCGCGCTGATGTCTTACCGAAAGAGGCAGTGTACGTCGGAGATACCATCCAAAATGACATCGTTGGTGCCAACCGTGCAGGCATGACAAGCATTTTCATTGACAGAAAATCGGAAAAACTAATACCACGGATATCAGACGAACAACCTGACTACGCAATCTCAAATTTATATGATGTCTTGTCCTGCTTGAAGAATAGACGGTAGGCGAATCGCGGAGATTGACACTAATTGTAGCAAAGTTAGCAAAGGAGATAGTGTTTCATGTTTATAGGAAGCAAGCTTTGGAAACATAGGATCCTTGGAGTTATTCTTTCTCTGATTGCTTTCAACGTATTTCTTTTTCTCATTTCAGGGAATTCGGAATCTAACAAGTACGCTGTCAAGATGAGCCTTGTGGTTGCGTTGATGCTACTCTTCAATCACATTGCTTTTAACTTCACAATGACAGGTTGGAAAAACCGTGTGGTGAAAACCGTTGCTTTTATATCAATAGCATTCGGATTAGCTTACACTTTATGGGTAGCCATTAGTTCCGGTTTCTTCGGGGTAATGTGAAGCGACACTTTGTAAGGTAGCATAAGCGTCAATAAGGAGCAGTAATGAAAACGTTATTCATTGATGACCATGATGTTGAGGAAATCAACAATCTCGCCCGGAAGTTACATCCACTGCGAAAAGTTGAAAAAAACGTCGTGCTGCGACCTGAGCATCGCTGGGAAAACTGCGGTATTATGATGTGGACGACCCCCGCATGGGTTCCCGATGAAGCAGTTTTCAAGACACTTTACTACGCTAGTTCAGAATCAGATGATCCAGAAGTCAAACTCGATGTAACGGGGGCACCGATGGGTGGGCGGAGTTTTATCTGCTATGCGACCTCGGAAGACGGTGTAAATTGGGAGAAACCGGCATTAGGACTACAAGATTATGATGCCCTCACATGGCGAGGCACCGCGATCGGTACAGATAACAATATTCTACCCACAGGCGTACCACTCGGACCTATCTACGACCCCCACGACCCCGATGAACAACGCCGCTACAAAGGCATGGGATGGGGAAAAGGGGGCGGGTTGACACCAGCAGTCTCATCAGATTGCCTCCACTGGACATATCTTGATGTACCACCTGTTCCCAGTTCGGACGAGGCACATTTCGGTTATGACGACGAGAACGGTCTATTTATCGCGACCGTTAAGCACGCCGGACCCGATGGCAGGTCACCTTATGGACGCAGCTTCTGTTTGAGTACCAGCGAAGACTTTGAGAACTGGAGCGGGATAGAACTAATTTTTCACGCCGATCAGATGGATCAAGAAAACGGCGAAGAACGGATACGCAAATTCATTGAGGATCCCGATTATTTGACCCCGATATACAACCGACCTGAGGAATGGCGCACCGATGTTTACAATTTTCCCGTATTTCGGTACGAGGATTTATATTTGGGGCTGCCTGTGATGCACCATTGGACAGGGAAGCACCCGCCACTCTATGAAAACGTAGACAGTCGTAAGTCGGTGGAACTATCTTCAAGTCGCGATCTACGGCAATGGGAGCGGGTCGGGAACCGCACGCCATTTATTGAATTATCACCCGTAGGGGATGGCAGTGCCTACGATACAGGACAGATTTCGGTCGTCAACGGACCGATCAGACGGAACAATGAACTCTGGTTCTATTACCTCGGCGTTCGACACCGTAGCCAACCTTTGGCAGACATAATAAACAGAAAGTATCTCAACAACTTTGCCATGTCACTCGCCAAACTTCGTGTTGACGGTTTTGTGTCGCTTAAGGGTGGCATTGAATGGGGTTCAGTGTTGACCAAACCGATGGTCGTGGAAGACAACGAACTGCGTGTGAATGTGGATTCTTGGCGTGGTCGGGTTAAGATAGAGGTTCTCAATGCCGATAATGGTCAACCCTTTCCGGGATACACCTTCGACGAAAGTATCCCGGCGATGGTCGATAGTATTGATGAACCGATGCGTTGGAAGGAGAAGGCTGACCTTGCTGAACTCCGCGGTAAGACCGTGCGCCTTCGCTTTTCTATACTCGAGGCAGAAATTTACGCCTTCTGGTTCACTGACTGATTTGATACACTGACACCAAGTCGCAATAACGCTCACAACTTGGACACAATTTAAACCTATGTTTGTAGGAGCGAGCTGTGCTCGCGATTCCTACAAGGAACAACAAAACTATGAGCACAGCTATAGAAAAAACAGAAGCACTTATTCAGGCTACGCGAGAACTCGGCGCGATGTATACAGACGATCCATATCGACCGCGCTACCACTTCACACCGCCATTTGGCTGGATGAACGATATCAACGGTTCCATCTTTTGGAAGGGACGCTATCATATCTTCTATCAACACAACCCTGAAGGTGGCTATTGGAAGTGGATGCAATGGGGACACGCCTCGAGTGTCGATCTCGTACATTGGGTGCATCACCCGATCGCTTTAACACCGGACCTTGACGGACCAGACCGAGGCGGATGTTTTAGCGGCGGTGCACTCGTGAATCTGGAGGGTGTCCCGACGTTCATCTATCACGGAATTCCTGATGGCACGTGTATCGCAACAAGTGATGATGACCTGCTCATTACGTGGGATAAGCATCCTGCCAACCCAGTGATTCCAGTGCCAAAACCGGGTGAGAAAGGACACGGCGAATATATTGTATTTGACCCGTGTGCTTGGGTGGAAGGCGATACGTATTACGCCCTCATCGGAAACACAATACCGGGACAAATCGGAGACGGAACTGCGCTGTTTAAATCGTCTAACCTCGTAGACTGGGAATTTGTGCGTTCCTTTTATCAATCGCGGCGCGAGTGGACAGACGCTGAAGAGGATTGTGCAGTACCTGATTTCTATCCGTTGGGCGATCAGCACATGTTACTCTTTTGTAGCCACTGGCAAGGCACACAGTATTACATCGGACGATTTGAAAATGAGGAATATCACGTCGAAACCTACGGGCGGATGAGTTGGGAAGGTGGATTGCTCGGTGGACCCCGCTCACTTTTAGATGCCCAAGGACGGCGTATCTTTTTCGATTGGATTCGCGAAATCCGTGGCGTTGAACAGGAACGTGCTTCGGGTTGGTCAGGCGTTATGACGTTGCCACGCATCCTGTCCCTCGCAACAGACGGTAGTCTGCTGATTGAACCGGTACCAGAGTTGGAATGCCTACGGATGAACCCAAGAACGCGTGAAAATATCACCCTGGGCGCTGATGATGAATTGAACTTAGAAGAGGTTCAGGGAAACTGCCTCGAATTGGCTGTCGAAATTGAGCCCGGCGAGGCAACCGAAGTCGGCGTTCAAGTACTCTGTTCGCCTGATCAGGCTGAACGCACCGGGATTCTGTACGTCCCAGCGGAAGGCACTTTAAAAATAGACATCAGTCGTTCTACCTTAAACGAAGCAATCCGCTACCCATACTATCGGGACGCGGGTGGCACTGCAAGACTACCGGAATCAGAGCAGTTCGTTGACGCACAGTCCGCGCCATTCACACTAAGAAATAACGAAACACTTCAACTCCGCATCTATGTCGATAAGTCTGTGGTTGAGGTGTTTGCTAACGGTAGGCAGTGTATTACGCAACGTGTCTACCCGACGCGAGCCGATAGCACCGGTGTAAGATTGGTGAGTCGTGGTGGACAGGCACATTTCCGATCCGTTCAGGCGTGGGAGATGGCACCCGCATTTTGAGAAGATATTTTAGGGGCATTTAGTTCTCCATATTTTCGGTTGTCTGTTCAATGCCCTCTTCTGTAGGAGCGAGCTGGGCTCGCGATTTTCAACTAAGAAGATTGACTTTTACATTAAAATAGAATATACTCTTTCCTAACATTCAATGATAAATCAGCAATTAGCAGAATAGTTGTCAGTTAAGAGGTTATTGTCTCATGGAACCCTCTTAGGACTGATAACCGATAACTGAAAACTACCTTCTCTGACTGCTGAAAGGATTTTTCAAAAATCCGCCCTGACTGCTGATGGCTATTATTGCTGATAGCCATAGAGGTAAACATCATGGCTTATGAAATTCCGAAAACAGTCTTAGGTCGCACAGGTTTGACGGTTACCCGACTCGGTAGCGGCGGCGCGTATTGTGAATCCGTTGACGGTTACCGGAAAGCAATTGATGCCGGTATCAATTATATGGATACGGCACGGACCTACAGAGATGGCGAGGATGAAAAGGTCATCGGAGCCGCTATAAAGGGACAACGCGATAAACTCATTCTTGCGACGAAAACCGCTCAGCGCGATGCAAAAGGCGCACGAACAGAACTTGAAACATCGTTGCGGATGCTCGGCGTTGATTATATTGACATTTACCAACTACATCACCTGAACACGCAAGAGGAACGAGACCAAGCGTTAGCACCCGGTGGTGCCTTGGAGATGGCGCAAAAAGCACGAGATGAAGGGCTTATCCGCTTCATCGGTGTTACCGGACACGATTGGGTACAGATTCAGCACGCTGTTGCAACCGGGCATTTCGACACCGTCTTATGCTGGTATAATTGTGCGATGAAAACGCCCGAAGATACAGTTTTCCCTGCTGCCGACAAACACAATACAGGTGTTGTCATTATGAACGCCTCACGGAATGACAGACTTTTTGGAGACGCAGACGCGCCGTCTCCAGAACAATTCTATCGCTATGTGCTCAGCCATAAAAGTGTCCATCTAACGATCATGGGATTGAGAGACGTTGAACGGTTCCATCGAATCGCAGAAGCACTCTCCAAGCAAGAGACCTTAACACCGGATGAACAAGCGGATTTGGAAAAATATGGGGCGCAGCGGCTCGAAGAAGGCGCACTAACACCGTAAATTTGCGAACAAACGACTGGAATTTCAATGGATAAAAGCCGCGTTGGTTTTCTGTGAGTCCACCGCGTTATGCTGTGCTCTTTGGGGCAACGGCGCTCTTCTTCGGGATCGCAGCGGCGGTCAGTTTTGGGTTTAGAGAACTCCCTTCACAGCCGGAGGGCACGGCACCTTTTTTCAGATTTCTCGGCGATGCCCTTCTATCCTTGCGATATGACAGAAATTTTCGGCGATTCGCAGTCGTTATCCTGCTATTCTACTCGATCTGGCCCCTTTTCCCACACTACACCGTTTTCGGAACGCGAACGTTAGGGTTAGTCCCTTCTGGTTTCGTCACGCTAATAATTGCGCAGAATGCCTCTAACGCTATCGGTGCCGGTATCATGGGCAACATCGCAGACCGTTCAGGGAACCGATTCGTCTTGCGTATCCTGATACTCATCAGTGCCTGTATGCCGCTGTTAGCAGTCGGCATTAGTCGAATGCCAACCGGTGCACAGTTTTATTGGATTATCTTTGCACTTATGGGGTTCACACCCGTCTCAGCCCGCATCGTCACGAACTACACCCTTGAAATCGCGCCACAAGAGAAACACCCCCAATATCTCGGTGTGATGAGTCTTTTTCAAGCGATCCCGCTGTTCGTCTCCCCTCTGATTGGGGCATTAATCGAGGGATTCGCCTTTGAACCGGTCTTTATCGGGTGCGGCGTACTTGTTTTGGTAGGATTTTTGCTAACCTTCCGATTGGCTGAACCGCGATTTAGCCAAAGTGCCTAAGAATCAGTATTCCATTAGATATAACCCAAGTTGCTACTAACAGATTTCGCACATTTCAGAACGGGGTTTCAGTCCCTTCCACACCCCAGAGGGGTGGTATGTCTATAGAAAATGACGTATTTACACGATAGCACTCCAGCGGAGTGCTATGTGTATCAAAAGGTGGCAACTTGCGTTAGATATAGGTTGTATCGGCTGAACGCAATGTTTATCTATCTAACCGAACGATTTTATCCAAATCCCAGAGGAGAATTGTTCCATCGCTACTACTACTTGCGAGCGTTTTTCCATCAGGTGAGAATCACAGTACCCTGACAGTACTTGTGTGTCCAGTGAGAGTTGTCAGTATCCGTCCACTTGGAATTTCCCACAAACGAATGAGGTCTGATCTGCCTAACTGGCTGTCGTATACACTGCCACCCGCGAGGATTTTCCCATCGGGTGAGAAAGCGATTGCTTCAATTGCGTTCGGATTTGGCACGGTGCGACTCTTATCAAGAAAAATTTTGAACCTGTGAATCAGGTTATCTGTGTATCCAGTGTGACGCTTAATCTGTTCACCTGTCTCTACATCCCAAAGGATTAGCACCCCTTTCCATGTACTGTCGCCACTGACGACGGTTTTTCCGTCCGGTGACACCGCAATGGCTCCGATGCCAGCCCGATGTCCAGCGAAAAGAGCAGTCTGTTCCCCAGTATCTATATCCCACAACCGAACTGTCCCATCGAAACTTCCACTTGCGAGGAAACGCCCATCCGCTGGGAAACCCAATGAGGTAACCCGATCCGTGTGTCCCGTCAGGAGGGTGAGCTCCTCTCCAGTCTGTGCGTCGTATATCCAAATCCCGATGCCGGTTGCAACCACGACCCAGTTACCATCCGGTGTGAATTTGATGTCATGTAGGGTGCCTTTTCCGAGCCGGAGTTTCGCACCTTCAGGAAGATGCCACCGGTTATAGTCTTCTGCTGAGAGATTTGGAATGAATTGGAATGAAACGAAGAGTAGAATGAGAGCGATCCGTTGTGTCATCTCTTAATTCCTTTCTGTAGCAGTTTGTTTAGCAATCGAAACGCCTTACAAAAGTATAACACTACTACTTGTGGATTGTCAAACGGCACGAGCAAACGCCTCCCTTTTCTATAGACTTACCTTCGGATCTATGTTGAACCCTCTCCAGTCTAAAGACTGGAGATTCCTTTTGTTCCTCATGGGAACATTCTCCGCTCAGGCGGAGCAACGTCTGCATTCTAAGCGTATGCCGACGGGCGATGCCATAGTCGCCGCTACGGGGGCACCTAAATGTCCCAGATACTTTTGTCTTATATTAATTGCGCCTACGCCATCGCGATGATATATAAATCCGCATTTGCATTTATACTCGCGTTTTGTAGGTTTCTTTCTGTTACCGCATTTTGGGCAAGTTTGCGATGTGTAAGATTCATCAATCACTTCCACTTTGATCCCTAAAGACTTTGCTTTGTATGAAATCAGTTGTGTGATTTTGCCGAATGCCCATTGATGAAGTTTTTGATTAGCCTTCTTGCCGTAGTCTATATTTTCGCGTATACCAGTCAAATCGCCAATCACAATAGTGGCAATATCTCTATCTTTACACATTTGAAGAAACTTTGTTGTATGTTTGTGTAAGCCATCGCGTATCTGATTGTCGATTTGCCTGATGCGTTTCCATTTGTGTCTCACAAGATACCACCAGCGTTTAGAATGGCGTTTGCACCTATCAATCTTTTTGTTGAATGATGCTATTACCTTATTTCTCAACCGGTATAGACTTCGTATATACCGCCCATTGAAAATTCGGGTATTAACACCATCATGACTGACCATAGGATGTATCTCA
Source organism: Candidatus Poribacteria bacterium (assembly GCA_009845545.1). Classification (GTDB taxonomy): domain Bacteria; phylum Poribacteria; class WGA-4E; order WGA-4E; family WGA-3G; genus WGA-3G. Next base: position 635 of record VXZK01000356.1, on the reverse strand, counting down.
CCAATGTCAACGCCAACAACACCTTTCGCTTTAGATTTTACAGATTTACCTACATTATATACAAAATGCAGAGTATACTGCCCCTTGTCATAAACCAACTCCACGATAGCAATATGTGATATAGCATATTTCAAATCAAAATTCTTTGGCAACTGCACTTTTAAGGGCGCATTGCCTTGACCATTTGATAAGACAAGCATAGAGCCTTTGAAATGAATAGCGGATTTCTTCCAAGTGGTTGTTTGAAACTTTTTATCGCGATGCGGTGGTTTCGCTTTCTTGTCACCATTTTTGCGTTTTTCACGGAACCCCTTGCGATTCTTGAAATAACGTCTACGCACTTCTTGAATACTCTGTGAATGCAAGGGTTGCGATTTACTTAACTGCTTATCCATCCACAACTCACAAGGCATATCAAGAGCACCACCAGTCCGGTAACCATGCGAATAGTCCCACATCTCCTTGAGTATCAAACACTCACGCCATACAGACGCTGTCGCTGCATTCAAAGAATCTAACTGTTCAGTATATTGCAATTTTAACTTACGGGTACGCATGGTTCACTTCCTTTGCATGGTTTCCGGTCATCGCAAGCACGGCGAACACAACACGGGATAACTGCCGAAGCTGTGTTG
>VXZK01000005.1 GCA_009845545.1 Candidatus Poribacteria bacterium | reverse complement strand
TACATTCCGAACCTACCGGCGGTTGAAAGTGTAAACTTATTTTTTGACTTTACTATAATTGGAAAACTATGACAACAAGGGAAACATGCCTTAGAATAGCACGTTCCAATATTATTGTCAAACAAAAAAGTTGCCCCGCGGGAAGCCATACATGTTGGGCCCGTCTGCGATAAAGATCGCGAGCACAGGTCGCTCCTACAGAAGAAAATATTCACGGACATAAAGTGAATAGGTACAATTGAATGGCCCTGTAAAAAACGATTAAAGCAATTTCATTTTTCAAAAAAGTACGCTATAATATCTGCCATGAGTATGTTCCGTGAACACTGGATCGGTGGGTTAGTCGCTTATAGTACCTTTTTCATCATCTCACTCATAGCTGCCCTTGCCGTTCCAATCCTTTATGACACGATGCCACAAGATTGGAATCCAACGATTCCACCGGTGAGAGCCCCTCTACAGATCATCGGTTGCTTTGCCATAGCAGTGCTGTTTGGATTGTGGCCAGATGTTGACATCAAGAGCAAAAGCCAGAAGATATTTTATCGTGTACTCTTTGTGTTGAATGTGGTCTTGATTGTTTTTTTAGAGAGGTACCTGGAATCAGCACTCTTAGGACTTTTCGCGATGCTCCCGATTATGAGCAAACATCGCGGGTGGACACACGCGAAACTGACGATGATTTTGCTTCCCAGCGTGTTCCTGTTCGTTCCGATTTATGCTGGATATCCAGAATGGAAGTCAGGTAGTACCTTCGCGGCCCAGTTCAATGCGTTACGAGATTGGGATGACCTTCCACACGCTGTCCTGAGTGGTATACCCTTCTACGTGGCAGGTTTCATCGGTTATGCGACGCATCTCCATCTGGACGGCATCCTATTTCGTTCTCGGAAAGCACAACGACAAAAGGCGCGGGCAAATCAATGAACACAACGATTCAAACGCTTCAGGAACTATTTGGCAATTCGACCATGGAGGCACTCGGTAATTTTGCCAATGCCCGCGGTGTCCAGCTCTATCTCGTCGGTGGCAGTGTGAGAGATTTATTGCTCAAACGCCAGACGACAGATATTGATTTCGCCTTAGCCTCGGATGCGATTCAGTTTGCCAAGGCGTTTGCTGCGAGTATTAGCGCGACCTGCATTGCGCTTGAAGAAAACCCGTCCACCGCCCGCGTAATTGTCAAACGACATGACATTTCGCAGGGACCGTCCGTAAGCATGGATTTTGCGCAATTCCGGGCTGCATCCCTCACTGAGGACTTACGTTTGCGGGACCTAACAATCAATGCGATGGCAATTGCGTTTGAAAATGTGGCATCGGTTACAAACAAAGTGTGTGAACAAAATTCCGTTCACGTGATTGACCCGTGCGCGGGTATGAAAGACTTAGAGACAGGTTTACTCCGATTTCCGAGTGAACAAGTGGTGCGAGATGATCCCGTTCGTTTACTGAGGATTTACAGATTCGCGGCACAATTGGATTTCAAGATTGCTGAAAGTGCGATCCATTTGGTAACAAAGCACCGAGCGTTACTCTCTAAGGTAGCATCGGAACGGTGCCGCGATGAACTGATGAAAATCTTTAATGTTAAGAAGTCCCATCCATATCTACAACAACTGGAAACAGTCGGATTACTTACTGAAGTCGTCCGGTCTATAAAAGTGGCAGATAGTTCTTGGAATTCACTTGAAGCGTTTGAAAAAAGTCCAATCCCGAAGGGGCTCCACGTATACCGCAGCGAAATTAATGACTACCTGCGAGAAAACCTTGGTGCAGAGGTCAATCGGCGTTCTTTGATCAAACTCAGCTTACTCTTGGGAGATAATTGCGATGGTGTCGGTGCGCAGCTTCGATTGAGTCGTAAAGCGACACAGTTTATGAAACGTCTCCTCAGCGGTGCCAAAGCACTTAAAAACGAAATTCAGCAATTGACCCCTAAACAGATAATTCGCTTTCTCAGAACATACGCCTCCGACTGGTGGGGTATACTTCTCTATGCGGCAGCGTCCCGTCCGATGGATCCGACATCACTTAAACAGATTGCGAACATGTACTATGAACATATCCTGCCAATTCGCAAACAGGGTAGACTCATCACTGGAGATGATTTGATTAAGCATTTTGATTTGAAAGAAGGGCAGCAGATCGGCAGGTTGTTAAAAGAGATTGAAGAACGGCAGTTTGATGGCGAAATCCGAACCCGTGAAGAAGCCCTTACTGCTATAGCGGCGTTAATTCAGCAGTCCAATCACGTTTTTTGAGTTATAATTTTGTCTGATTTTTTCGCAAAAATCTCGGAATCAATGAGAGTAAAAGCATCAGGATGCCTGCGATCCCGAGATAGATTGCGGTCTTCCAAAAGTTGCCTTCGCCACTGACGAACGCGCCCCCCAACTGAACGAGTACGATTGTCCCCGGTAACATAAAGATAGCGGAGACGAGCACATAAATTGGAAACCGAATGCTGGTGAGTCCATAGGCGTAATTTTGAAGGTTAAACGGGAAAATTGGGACCAAGCGTGTGAACATCAAGATTCGCCATCCCTGTTCTTCAACCTGCTCATCTATCTTGCGAAATTGCGCATTGTCTTTGACCCAACCTTCAACAAGGTCGCGAGCGACGTAGCGGGCAATAAGGAATGCGACAGAGACGGAGATAATAGAGGCTATGGAGGCGTAGAATACACCCCATAACGGTCCGAAGACGAAACCTGCCAATACAGTTACCGGGGAACCTGGGAGGAAAAAGACAGTCGAGACGAGATAAAGCCCGATATAGACGAAGGGTGCAATTGCGCCAAAACTCGCCACCCATGTCTTGATTTTCGGAACATTTTCTAACCGGATCTCGTCTGTTATGCCGTAGTGTCTCAACACGAAATAAACTATTGCAACAACGCCGACAGTAATCGCAATTTTAATCAGGCTCTTTTTCATTTTTCTGCGAAATTGCCTCCAAATAGGCTTTAATCTGTGCTTGATACCGGACAGGAATACGATTATTATTCACGGCTTCGGCATACGCGCGTTCCGCATTGAGGACTACATCGCTGAAAGGTAAATAGACGGGGTCATTGTTGCTAACCTCACCCGTAATAGTATCAGAAAAACCTTGTGTATGCCCCGAAACCTTTGCTGTAAGTATCAACTGCTGTCCATCAATTTGTAGGGTTGGTATTTCCTCGCCAATCGACGGCGTAGAATCCGTTGTGTCTGTTTCGCTTTCCACTTTCTCTGCATCGGTTGTCTGCAATTCTGACGGTGGATCGGCATTCAACGCGCCTTCGAGAGTTCCTTGGACTTCACTGCCTCCGGTGTTTTGCCCAGGTGCTCCATCGCTATTCGCAACGCCGCCTCCTTGAGTGTCAATTTCAAGCGTTGCCAACGCTAATTCCTTCTGGTTCGCCGTGAGTTGTGCTTCCAGTTGTGTGAGGTCAGTTGTTTTTTCCATCATCTCAAGGGCATCAATGATGTCCTGCAACGTCTCCGGCGTAACTGACTTGCCCTGAATCTGATTCAGTGAATCGTTGAGTGGCCCCTCCGGTAGATTTTCCGCCAAACGTTCAAAAAGCTTCATGAGTTCCGCTTGAAGTTCGGGCGGTATTTCAGCCTGTTCAGTGAATGTTTGCAGTTCTGCAGCGAGTTGGTTGGCATCCATACCGCGAAAGTTTTGCGTCGCTGCTGTGGCTTCGGTGATAGCGTTTTGCTCTGATTGCTGCTTGCGTACTTCCTTTTTTAAGTCGCTGAGGCTTCTTTGTGCCGTGTCAAGATCCTTTGTGGCTTCCAACTTCTTTATGGTATCGCTGATTTGCTGCTGTAAGGTCGAATTTCTGACCTGTTTCCCATCAAGGTTCTGAATGGCTTTATCCAATGCCGCCTGCTGGAGGTCAGCGAGGGGTTGCGGTACCGCGTAAAACGGTGGAATAGCGAAAGAAAATCCAATCAACAACAAAGGAATTGGAAACAATCTCATTAACTTTGGCACACGATATGGACTTATCTTTGTTATTTCTAAGGTTCCTACAACTTCTGCGGTGTCTTGGATTTGGCGTTGTGCGAATTCACTTTGGGGAGCCGTTTGTATCAATTCAAACGCCGTGCCGAGACGTTCTCTGAGTTCCATCTTTTCGTCAACAGTGCGCGCGACAAGCCTTAAATCTTTGCGATGTCTGAAACTGATGCAGACACCTACGCCTATCGCTACGGACATGATGATCCAGCTGATACTTGATATTTGCATCGGTAGGGGAACCACCCGATTCAGAAGGAACAGAAGCGCAAGCAGCATGAGTCCAGAGAAAAACGCACGGACAGTCGTCTGTAAAAGTGCCTGCCGATACATTCTATCTCGAATGTCGGTTAGACAATTTTTGATGCGTTGTGCATCTAACGTTTCGCTTTGGCCGTGTTTAGATTTTACCATGCGAGTTTCTCCACTGTTTCCATAACCGCATCGGGGGTGATCGCCGCAAGATTTTCGCGTGCGCGATCTGGGTGCGCGTCCCACGCCTTGGACGAAAGTGTTTTCAAAAACGGGCAGTCTTTACGTGCAAGCACTGCATGCCTGCTCCACGGGGGTGCCCACTGGATAAGATTTGACGCGCCAAATAAGGCAACTGTAGGTGTTTTCACCGCAGTACTGAGGTGCATCGGTCCCGTATCATTACTTATATAGAGGTTACACCGTTGCAGCAGTGCGGCGAGTTGCATTGGGGTCGCTTGACTCACAATAAGCGGTGAATATACCATCTGTTCGGCTACCTGATCCGCTAATCCGCCCTCCTGCGGTCCGGTCGTGATGACGATGTGTGCACCATACACTTCATGGAGCCAATCAGCGAGAGCGGCAAAATTCGCTGGATGCCAGCGGCGGTAGAGGGTCGCTGCGCCTGGATTGAGACCGATAATAGGTTTGCCATCATCAAGCTTCCACTTTTCAAGAAAATTGTTCACCCACGCGATACCTGCGCTGTCAACAAACACCTCCGGCTCATCCTCTACAATTTCAACATCTAAAGCACGCACAATATCAAGATAGCGTTGTGTCTCGTGCTGTGAAGTATTATTGGGTACCGCGAGGCTCAATAACCTCTTGCCGGCAGCGTTGGTTTCAAAGCCGACACGCAACGGAATTCGAGCAAGAAATGTATGAAGCACCAAGCGGAACGTTGGTTGTAGTATAACCGCCATCTGAAATTTTCGACGAGCGATTTGATAAATCAGTTTCGGCACCGAAGCAGGGTAGGTAAGCACCTCGTTGAGATGTGGATTCGCGGACACCAAATCCTCTCGCGTCGGTGCTACCATGTAGGCGATATACGCATCTCGAAAATGTTCACGCAAGGCACGGATGACGGGTGTTGTTAAAACCGTTTCACCGAGGGGTGCGAGTCTGATGATTAAGATGCGGTTGACCTGCTCAGGATTTAGCATATTCGGCTTCTATTAGACAACGTGAGTTTGAAAATGGACAGCGCACTACCGTCCATCAGTTGCAAATTTTTGCTGTTTATGATATAATAATCTAAAATTGACGAGATGTCAATATGATTTCCCATGTCCAAACATTAAAAGAAAAGTATCTACGTGGTTGGGAACGACAAGCGACTGTTATCTTGCTTGCCTCTGCGCTGTTGTTAACGCTGCACAGGTATTATAGCCGCCGGAGTTTTTTCAACCGTCACTTCGTAGAACACTTTAGCAAATTCCCATTGCCGGAGAGCCACCCGTACTATTACTGGTTTTTGATTACGGCGTTTACACTGTTCCTTGTTCCTGCACTCGTTGCCAAATTTGGGACAGCGGAACGACTGAACAATTACGGATTTCAACTCGGAAACCAGAAGCTGGGATGGTGTGTGACAGGTGCAGCGTGGATTCTGATGATACCTGTGGTTATCCTTGCTGTCATTGTGTATCCACCTTTTGTAGCAAAATACCCACTTTGCAAGGCGGTTGTAGGCAGCTGGCAGGCGTTCTTATTGTATCAAATCGCGTATGGCATTTACATGTGCTCGTGGGAATTCTTTTTTCGCGGGTTTATGCTTTTCGGATTGGAACGGAAATTTGGGAACTATAGCATCTTGATTCAGACGATTCCGTTTGCTGTTCTGCACTATTCCAAGCCGCTGCCGGAGGCACTCGGTTCAATTATTGCGGGTGTATTGCTGGGTGTGTTAGCGTTTGAAACGCGCTCATTTATCTATGGTGCGGCAATCCATTGGCTTGTTGCGATGACAATGGATGTCGTGGCTGTCACTTTTCGGCATTTCTTTATGTAAAAATTCTATTGTACAATACCTTCGCCAAAATTGATTGATTAAATAGGGTAAATATCCTAAAGTTATAG
>VXZK01000389.1 GCA_009845545.1 Candidatus Poribacteria bacterium | reverse complement strand
CGTCCGATGCCACAAAAAAAGTTTGACAAAAATTCCGAAAACCTTTAAGATAAACAGAGGAAATAATGAAAGTATAAATCATGATTGACGCACATGTCTAAAATCACTGGGCGAGTTTGACAACGCATATCCTTTTATCATCGGTATCCACAAAGCCGAATCTCTTGAAATCATTGTTAAGAAAACACAGCATGCGAACTTTTGTTTTCTGGTGTGCCTTTATCTCTCTGTGTATTTCTGCGGAAGCAGATGTAAAATTTACAGATGTCACTGACGAATCTGGTATCGGATTTCAGCACTTCACTGGGGCAACTGGCAAACGTTATATGCCTGAAACAATGGGATCTGGCTGCGCTTTTTTGGATTATGATGCTGACGGGAACTTGGACATCCTATTCGCGAATGGGACAAACTTCAAGCACGCAGACCCAACGCAGACCCCTCGCCTCTACCGAAACATCGGAAACGGAAAGTTTGTTGATGCTACTGAAACGGCAAAACTCGATGTCCCGATGTACGGCATGGGCGTAACCGTTGCCGATTACGATAACGATGCTGACCCCGATATCTACTTTACCAATGTAGGCGAAAACCGTCTGTTCCGAAATAACGGCGACAACACTTTTACCGATGTTACTGAATTCGCAGAAGTGGGCGACACAAGTTGGTCCACAAGTGCAGCCTTCTTTGATGCCGACAATGATGGATGGTTAGATCTGTTCGTTTGCAACTACGTTGAGTGGACACCTGAAACAGATATTCCGTGTGTAGTGAATATCGCAGGCGAAATCCCGCCACCGCGTACCTATTGCACACCGAATGTCTATACCGGACAATCCTGTCGATTCTATCGGAACCGAGGCGATGGCACATTTACGGACCGAACATCTCAAGCAGGGTTGTACAACCCAATAGGTAAATCGCTCGGGGTTACCCTGTTGGATTACAACCGCGATGGGTGGCTTGACCTCGCAGTCGCTAACGATACTGAACCCAATTTCCTGTATCGGAATAACGGGGATGGCACATTTACCGATGAGGCACTCGTCATGGGTATCGCCTTCAGTGAGACTGGGAAGGCACGCGGCAGCATGGGGATTGATGCAGCAGATGTCTATAACACGGATGGTACCGCTATTGCTATCGGCAATTTTAGTAATGAGAAGACCGCGTTCTTTTACGCAGGGCCAGAGGATGTCTACTTCACGGATGCAGCAGATAACGTCCAAATTGGCAACGCAAGCCTCCGTTTGTTGACGTTCGGGCTACTGTTTTTTGATTGCGATTTAGATGGTGTGCTCGACCTGTTTTGTGTCAATGGGCATATTGAGCCAGAAGTGCTACGTTATCAGCAGCAGATCCCTTATGCACAGCTGCCTTCACTGTTCCGAAATCGCATCGATGGCACTTTTCAAGACATCGCTAAGCATTCCGGACTCACACGCACAGGGGTCGGGCGCGGGTGTGCTTACGGCGATTACGATAATGATGGCGACCTGGACCTCCTCGTAAGTAATAACGGTGTTGCCCAAGATTACGGCAAACCGTGGCTTTTGAGGAACGACAGCACACCCGCATCTAATTATCTCCGAGTCAGAACTGTTGGCACTCGAAGTAATCGTGATGGAATCGGGGCAAAAGTTCAAGTAAAGTCGGCGGATAGTTTCCAACAACAGATCGTCCGTACCGGCAGCAGCTACTGTTCCCAAAGCGAAATGGTGTTAACTTTCGGATTAAGGAAAAATGAGACAGTCGCACTCCTTGAAATCCAATGGCCCTCTGGTGAGGTAGACCGATACGTCAAACTCAAAGCGAACCAACTTATAGAGGTGACCGAAGGAGCATCGGAAAAATGAAATCGCAAATATATGCATGTCTCTTTCTAATGGTTTTAGGGTTAATGAGTGGGTGCCAGAGTAACGAAAGCGCGCCTGTAGAGAAAAAGACTGCCACCGCAACATCCACAAAATCAGTTGTTTCACCTTCCGCACAGGACTACAACAACCGTGGAACCGCTTACCAACGTGCTGGTAGACTCCAAGAGGCGGCATCGGCTTACCAACGCGCGATTGAGATAAAACCGACACTGATTCAGGCGCATCATAATTTAGGCACCGTGTATGTCATGCAGGGGAAGATGACTGAAGCCGTTGTTGCCTATAGGCGTGTTATCCAGTTACGGCCTGACATGGCGGAGGCTTATGTGGATTTAGGCAGAGTCTATGGATTAACAGGACGGCTTGATGAAGCTATCGCCGAATACCAAAAAGCATTGACCCGCGATGCTACGCACGTCTACGCACACTATGGGATTGGCCTCGCTTACAGGTATAAAGGGATGTTTTCGGAAGCCACTGCCGCACTCAAACAGACGATGCGCCTACAACCTGATTTTACCGATGCGCTGATGCAGCTCGGCTACATCTACCGGGAAACAGAGCAGTTCGCTGAAGCAATAGAAGCCTTTACTGCAATAACGCAAATCTATCCGAAAAACGCCAAGGCGTACCACGAACTCGGTGTGTGCCATACAAAACAGAACGCATACCCCGAAGCCGTTAAGGCTTTTGAAAGATCTTTGCAACTAAACCCCGAAGCCGTTGAGACCCAGAATCTGCTGCGAGTTGCTCAGGCGCGCGCCGCGCGTCAAAATTAATCGTACCATTTCTATTTGTAGGAGCGAGTTTTTCTCGCGACTTTTGTTACTTTTCATTTCTATTTGTAGGAGCGAGTTTTTCTCGCGACTTCTGTTTACTTTTCAAATATTCTTCAGAAACCAACTCAGCATGCTATATTCTCACGGTGTAGCATGCAAATTGTAAATTTCCGAAACTTTCCAGAAAATCTGAACCTGTTTATTGACAATCTGTCTAAATTTAACGGTTTAGTGTGTTAGTTTACAGTCAATTGTTCTCAGGACTTACCCATACAATTCCTCGTATCCTTCTTTGAAAAAATTGGCTTTTCAGTAGGATAGGTTCAACGAATGACGGGCAGTCAAAAAATAGTGCCAAAGGAGGCAAAAAATGCGTCAGATTATGTTTTATATTTGGTTAATAGCAGTGTTTTCTGTATCAACATTGCTCGTGAATGCTGCGGATATTGAAGATGGACTTTGGATGTATCTGCCTCTGGATGAGGGAGCAGGGAACACGGTCAAAGACCACGGTCCCCATAGCTTTGATACTGAACTTAGTAAAACGGCACCGAAATGGGTGGATGCCAAACATGATGACATCGGAAAAGCGATGGAATTTGATGGTAAATCAACCTACGTCAAGATTGACATGGCAGGTCAGAAGAAAGACATCGATTCTCATTTCAACGAGAAGCAGGGGATCACTATCTGTGCATGGGTCAAACCGCTAAAGGTTGGCACTGATGCACACGGACAGACCCGCCAGCCAATTGTTATGAAAGGGAACGCCAATCAGTGGGAATTCGCACTCTATATCTACGACAACTTCGGGGCAGGCATGTCCGTTTGGACCTGTCCGGGGTCAGGCGTTTCAGAGCCAAGCACCGCTAACACCGCACCCCAAGGAAAATGGATCCACCAATGCGGCACCTTTAAATTGAAGGAAGGCGTGAAAGTTTACGTGGATGGGGACAAAGCCCCCGTCGCACAAGCCGCTGATGGCGGCAATGGACCTTGCGAAGAGGGCAATCGTCCGGTGTTCATCGCACACCGTGAAGACGGACAGTGGCTAAATGCCGTCATTGCTGAAGTCTATATGTGGGACCGCGTCATTGATATTGATGAGATGAATCTTGCCATGAAAACAATTGGCGGATTGGCGGTTCAGCCGGGAGGTAAACTCACAACCACCTGGGGCAATGTGAAACGGCGTTGACCCTGGCCTTAACCAAGGTAAGGGTGGTTTGTAACTGCCCCCGAACTCGAAGTAAAGGAAATTTCCTGATTATGTAGGGCGAGGCCACTGTGCCTCGTCCTAATTTCTTATGAGATGACTGCTATTCACCGAAATGGCTCGCAACCAGTGTTAAATCTAAAATATTCACCACAGTGTCCCCATTAACGTCAGCAGGTGTAGGGCCCGTCTGCCCAAAATTCGCTGCCACAAAGGTCAGATCCAGAATATTAATAACACCATCTTTGTTAACATCCCACGGCGGTGTTGGCGGTTCAACGATTTCACCATCTTTCGTTGTCACAAAAAGTGCTGTTCCAATACCACTCGAAAGGACAACCTCGCTTAACAAAAGCCTTGACGCTTTTACGGCGATCACTTCAAACGTTAGGGTCAACAAAGTGCCTTGCGTGGCATCTGATGCCGTGCGGGCTGTCGAGGCGAGAGTTATTTTGTCTGTGCCAATAATCGTAGGGAGAAAAAAGATCTCACCCGGAAGGTAAATGCCTTGTTCCCACGAGATATATCGAAGTGCCTCCGAATCAAATTGAAGTGATACCTGATAACCCGCTACATTTTGAGCGTTAGCAATATCAACAGTAATGCTAAATTGTTCACCAATACCAGGGGATTCAAGTGAGGCAGGTACGATGCTGACAACAATTAACGGGGATTCAATGCTGAGCAGCTTCCCAAGCGCGTCGATCTCAATAGGGTTCTGAAGCAACGTATGAACGTCCGGATCATTAATGAACACCTTAACATCCGCGTCTTCCTTGAGAAGTGTGATGAATCTATTCTCAATCTCTGGAACGATTGTTTTCAGTAGGTCTGGATCCTCCGCTACCAGTTGGATTGTAGCAGGTTGCAAAAGTGCCTGTGTATCTGGATGCTTGAGTATTGTGAGAACATCAGGCAGCAACTCCCGAATATCCTCGCGTTCAAAAAGCAGTTGATACCTCTCAAAAATTAGCGGCGCGAGTATGGCGGCTTCTATTTCAAGTAGACTCGCAAGTTCATCGATCGCCTCGGGATCTTGAAGTAACGTTTGAACATCTGGATCACGGAGCATCGTCCGGAGGTCAATATCCTCTTTTAGCAACGTTATAAAATCATCACTGGTATCCGGTATAAGGGTCTTGAGTGTGTCCGGGTCGTCCAACACCGCATTTATCGTCGCCGACACTAAAAACTGTTGATTCTCAGGTTTCTTGAGTTCAATGAGAACTATCGGCAGTGCTTCTTGGACATCTTCTCGCTGTAGAAGTTCTTGGTACTTCTGAAATATCTGCTCAGCAAGCGAAGGCTCTTGGGCAAAAATCTGCATTGCACAGACCAAGCACAGGCTGAGCATCAGGAACACATAAAAGCGTGTAAAGAAAATTCGAGACATTACGTTTCCGCTGGTGAGGCGGACCCCCGTCTTGTTGAGAACAAGAAAGAGTTTCAACCTCGCCAGCACCTTCTTTAGTCAGTAGAAGTGTAAACTTGTCTGTTCTAAGCCATTACTTCTTCAGAGGTCGGATTCAGTTTGAACCCGCCTGCCATGATGTTATTGTACGGTTCTTCAGGACCGCGACCGACAGGACGCATCTCTGGGGTGTGATACCCAAATCGAACCGCTTTCCGCCATTGATCTGTCCTATTAACTTCCGACCAGTGGATCAGACAGTAACTAAAGAAAATCACATCACCCCTTTTTGCCGGAATCGGAATGGAGTCGATGAAATCTGGGTGAAATTTATCAGTAGGCAGGTGTGGCGCAGTACCTTCGCCTGTGATATGTTCCCGAGGGCCCTCTTTATGGCTACCCGGAACAACCCGTAGCGCACCGCTTTCAAACGGGGCATCATCAAGGTGAACGAGGCAATCAACGAAGTCGAGTCCATCGTGCGGATAGAATGGATAGTCTTGATGCATCGGGAACGGCGTGCCTTTTTCCGGCGGTTTTGCATGGAGCACCGTATGATGCCACTGGATCGTATCACCGATAAGCGATTGCACAGCACCTGTCAGGCGTTCATGAAAAATCACTCTACCCCATGTAGCCGAGTAGAAGTGAGGATTGTGCATAAACACAGCCTTCGTCGTCTGCTGATCCTCTTCTTTCAGGTAGCGGGTACGCCAAGGGCCCGGCCAACCGATCGTCTCCTGTCCCCAATTATTAATAATCTGCACCATTTCAGATGCCAGTTCTTTCGTCTCCTCTGGTGTGAAAAGTTGGTCAACCTTGAGATAACCGTTCTCATTGTAAAAGTCAACCTGTTCTTGCGTTAGCATGTCGATCTCCTTATTGCTATTGAACGTCTTCGCCTAAGTCCCTGAAAATGTTGATTATTCTAAATTCTACTCTAAAACCTCATATTTTGTCAACTTTCTTTGTTTTCATGTAGGGTTTTTGCGTGCCTATTTCTCCAGCATCTGTATAGAATCTGTGTCAAATTAAGAATTAATTTGCTTTTCGTAATTATATATGTTATCATAAATAG
>VXZK01000157.1 GCA_009845545.1 Candidatus Poribacteria bacterium | reverse complement strand
ACGCATCAAACTAAAAAGATTATATCCTCAAACTCAACTTTGAACGACTACTAGTCATCTATTTTCATAGTTGAGTTGTGTAAGTTTCAGAAAAATACAATAGCACATGAACAAAGAAACAATCAAATCCGCCCTATCAGCAATCCGCACCGGTGATCTCTTAGAAAAATCGAAAAACCTCTTAGCAACGATAGGCTACCGCAGTGAACGCACACTTCAACTCTCTGGCACCCTCCACGACTTTCTTGAAGAATTCCCAACTCCGCGAGAGGTTCGGAGCCGAACATCCGAGTTTTGGTGTCTTAGACCTCAAAGCACGCTACAGAGCAGAGAAGTATTTACAAGAAACTTTAAAAATACTTCCGCAAAAACCTGAAACCATTGTTATTGACGAACTCGCTGAACATCTGGGCTCTATCGGTGCTATTCACTACACCTCCCCTCAAATTAGACCCGGATAATTTGGCGAAGGTATTGTAATGAGGAGATGACGATGAAAAGACTTATAACGTTTATTGCTATACTACACTGTATTTTTGTTCCAATAGTCTTCCCCAACACACTACAAGTTGATGCGGAAGGCAATATTCTTGCAGAAACAGACCGTTACTTTGCAAGATTTGAAAAAGGCGTGCTTGCTCATTTTCACAATAAGTTGACGCGGGAGACCTATACAGATTTGACGCAGGAAGATGAAAACTGGCGTGTCGGGGAAACGTTCTTGGGAACACTCGATAGACGTGTTAATCATCTAAAATCTGTAGAGAAAATTTCGCCGCTACAGGTTGCGATTACACAAGAAGAAGATGGTATCACGCATAGGCTGCTTGTAGGGATTGATTCAGAAACGGGTGATTTGCTTATTCAGCATATCGGCGATAGCGAAGCAGGCAGAATAGTCGGTGTCCAGTGGGGATTGAAAAATCTCTCGCATGCATCCGTAGATATGATTCTTCCTGCGATGGGTGGTGTTATTATCAATGAAGGTAATCAGGAACATCCGCCGACGTATAGGTATCCAGGCAATTGGGAGGCACAACTCGCTATATTTCAAGGGAGTCGCGGCGGTTTTTTTGTTCGTGCTGATGATAGCCAATTCTATTTCAAAGAGCTACTCTATGACAGTAAAAGTGAGCAGTTCAGGCTTTCTTTTCTAACGATTGCTTTTGCCCCTTTCGAGCAGCGACAGCAACTCACGTCTCCTCCATGGCGACTGAACGTGTATAAAGGCGATTGGAAGGTGCCTGCACGAATGTATAGGGAATGGATGCACGCAGCATTCCCACCTCCGAATCGCAATGCGTCCGCATGGGTCAATGATATTGAATGTGTGATAAAGTATCAACGCGGGCATGACGTTGACCTTGAGCTTGAAGTGTTAGGAAGGCTGAATGTACTCGTTGACCCATCAAAAACGCTCATTTACGTCTATGGCTGGCATGAAGATGAGGGTGATCCGCCACACCGTAGGAACGGTTTTAAAGCGAATTTGGGTGATTTTGTAGAGAGCGCGCATCGCTATGGTTTCAAAATTATGTTGCATAGCAGTATGTCCCATATTCAGGTGTCTGATCAAAATTATGAAGTCTTCGCGGAATATCATGTTCGAGATCCGTATACTGGTGAAAAACAGGGCTGGAAGTTAAACGATCCAACCTATCGCACACCTGCTGCCACTATCAACCCAGCTTCAAATGAATTTAGAAGAATGCTTGTGAGTGAATTGAAGTATGTTTTGGACACGTACAGAATTGATGCGGTGCATCTCGACTTTAGTATTCATGTTCTGAATGACAAAAACGGACGCATAGACGGATTGACGATGGCAGAAGGCACGATATTATTGCATCAGGAAATTAGAGACGCTATACCGGATCTTGTTATCAGCGGGGAGAGTTTAACAGAACTCAGTGCTCCGTATGAAAACTTTGCACAGCGTTGGTATCTCCCTGAAGAATATGAACCGCATTTTATTTCCAATTACTTATTCCCTGATGTTCGGCTCTATGGGCACCTCGGACTCCCGAACCCAGATAGAGATTGGGAGGGTTTTCAGAGGCGCGAAGAAGAGTATACTTTATGGGACGTTCTGCCAACGGTTACAATCTGGCACCTCGGACACTTACGCACTGATCGCGTCAGAACGCATCAACTCCTTGAAATGGTTCGTCAACGTCAAGGTTATGTTTTTGGAGACATGAACAAAGACGGTGTTGTGAACGTGTTGGATTTAGTGATTATCGCGAATGCTTTCGGTTCAGGAGAGCCTGATCTGAACGGTGATGGCATTGTGAACGTGTTGGATTTGGTACTGATTAGTAATGCAATGAAATAGGAATGCTTGGTTATGAAGGTCAACGCCCAAACTGAAGTGCCACCCTTTATTTAGACCATAATTTCGGAAAGTTAAGACAAGCTTTTTCGTTGAAATGCGATAGGTGTCAAATACGCTAACGCTGAATGCGGGCGTTTCTGGTGATACACCTGTGTGATAAAATGCCCAATGCGTTCTCTCGCTTCATGGATGTCCTGATAGTCGTTGAGGTGAACTTCTTCTTCCTTCAGCGTTCGGATCAACCTTTCAGCGTATCCGTTCTCCCAAGGACATCCTCAATGCTTTTTTTTCGATTTCCAGGGCCAGCGTCAATCGGCCAACTATTTGCTCAAGTTGAGCGATCCGCTCGGTCGATTCGGTAGCCTGCTTATCCGTAGAAGTAAACAAAGATGTGAAACTTTCAACAGCGTGCTGCTTCCACTTTGAGAGTTGATCTTGGCTCAGATTGTGGCGACGGAAACCAAGTTCTGCTTGCGAACTTTCACCGAGGAGTGCCTCACGCACGACTTCAGCTTTAAACTCAGGGGTAAATCTTCTGCGTTTCGCCATCGGAATGCTCCTTTCAAGTAGATTGTCATTATAGCACAATCTTGGTTTAGAGAGTGGTCTAAATTTCCGGTGGCAGTACAGTTCCTACTTGGTCGTCAGTTAACAGCGACTTGTAATCGGCTCTCTTATCACGGAAATCCCATAAATCCCATAAATCACAGTTCAGACTTCAGCAGCGTGAACCGCGCGACTGACAACTATTTCTCCTTGACTGTTTTTGCCAAAGACGTTATCATTACTTCATTAGTCTATATGAAAAAGGAGAGCACTTATGCAAGACCTCCAAGAATTGATTACGCAGCAACCTTATAGGCATCTCATCACACCTAAAAGGGTGCTGATGGTGATCCTCGGCCTTATCATCCTCGCGTGCTTGGCGACGAGTTTTTATACCGTTGAAGCGGACGAAATTGCCGTTGTCCTGATGTTCGGTAAATCTGTCCGGCAAGCCGAACCCGGACTCCACTTCAAATTACCGCTCGGTATTGAGAGAGCCATTAACGTGCCGGTCCGGAAAGTTTTCAAAGAGGAATTCGGTTTTCGGACGATTAGAGCGGGCGTGCGTACGCAGTATGACACCCGCGACTATTCAGAGGAATCCCTGCTACTGACGGGCGACCTGAGTATCGCCGATGTTGAGTGGGTAGTTCAGTATAAAGTCAAGGACCCCAAAATGTTCCTGTTCTCTATCAGGAGTCCACAGCGGACTTTGCGCGACCTCTCAGAATCCGTAATGAGTCGAGTCGTTGGTGACCGGACTGTTACGGAAGTGTTGACGGTGGGGCGTATCGAAGTTGCAGCCGAAGTTGAAGCACACCTACAGCAACTTCTGGATCTGTATCAGACAGGTTTAGATGTCGCAACGGTAACCCTGCAGGATGTCAATCCACCGGAAACGGTGAAAGCGGCGTTTAACGCCGTTAACGAGGCGAAACAGGAGAAGGAGCGTTTAATCAACGAAGCGTGGCGCGATTACAACCAATCTGTCCCGAAATCAAAAGGATTGGCGGCGCAACAGATTTCGGAAGCGCAAGGGTACGCCCTCAAACGTGTGAACCAAGCGCAAGGCGATGCCGATCGGTTCAAGGCGATTCGCACAGAATATCAGAAAGCGAAAGATGTCACCCGTCGCCGCCTCTATCTCGAAGCGATGCAAGAAGTTTTACCACTCGTCAAAGAGATTTATATTATTGACGATAAAACCAACTCACCTATCCCACTTCTGCAACTCAATGAATAGCCGATCAGCAAAAGGAGTTCTCTGATGAGATCGAAAAAGATACTTATACCCGTGATTATCGTTGTAATTTTAGCACTTCCAGTCGCTGCAGGGATGTTCTATGTTGTCTATGAAGGTGAGCAGGTGGTTATTACCGAATTCGGTCGTCCGATCGGTCAACCTATTGTCACCGCCGGCTTAAAAATAAAGACACCATTTATCCAACAAGTCCATCGCTTTGAGAAACGTATCCTTGAGTGGGACGGGTCACCGAACCAGATTCCGACGAAGGACAAACGGTTCATCTGGCTGGATACCACAGCGCGGTGGCGTATTAAAGATGCCCTTAAATTCTATCAAGCACTCGGCACAGAACAGTTTGCACAGTCCCGTTTGGATGACATCATCGATTCCGCAGCGCGGGATTTAGTAACCGCACAACTCTTAATTGAAGTCGTCCGAGATTCAAACCGTGTCTTAAGCCTCGATCTGGAAGTGCTCGAAGGAGAAGAGGGACAATCCGGTGAACCGCTGGAAGAGATTCAGATCGGCAGGGAACGGATTACACGCATGATACTTGAGAAAGTACAGGAGACGGTGCCGCAATACGGTATAGAACTCGTTGATGTTCAGATAAAACGCATTAACTATGTAGACGAAGTCCGCAAGAAAGTCTTTGACCAAATGATTTCGGAGCGTCAACGTATCTCTGAGAAGTATAAATCGGAGGGTCAGGGTGAAGCCGCCGACATCATGGGGCAGAAACAGAAAGAGTTAGACCGTATCCAATCTGAAGCCTATAAGCAAGCCGAGCAGATTAAAGGCGATGCGGATGCCCAGGCTATCCAGATTTACGCTGAAGCGCACGGTCAAGACCCAGAGTTCTTCGCCTTTATTCAGACCTTAGAGACGTATCGAAAGACAACCGGTGCCAGTACGAAGCTCATCCTCACAACGGATAGCGACCTCTATCGGTATCTAAAAAACAGTGACATGGTTGGGCGTTGAGCGTTGCGAATGGACATAGGATAGTTTCTGGTCGCCAGTTTTTTGGGTTATCGGTAAGAGATTGTTTCTAATAACTCGGGGTGAGGTTTTCAACTGCGCCCTGGGTGTCAATTTAGTGATTTTTCGTGGTATTTTGAATAGGGTCTCTATAGGTGCTGCGTCTCTGGGGAGCTGTTCTTTGGTTGATGCATGTTTCTCGCCTCTTTAAATCGCAAAATACGCGTAAGGAGATTCGCTTATGTTGTCTCGTTTGTTCGCGTGGCTGTCTATTTTAAACCTCGTTTTGGGTGTAATGGCTGTTGATGCCGCTAAAATTGCCGTTGTTGATTTCGCTGACCAGTGGACACGGGTTGATGCGCTGCGACAGACACTCGACGAATTCAAAGTTGAATACGATGACCTGACGAAGGAACTTGAGAATGGGACACTTCCTTTCAAGGCGGAAAATAGAGTCTTTTTAATCGGTAGCATGACAACCAACAATGCTGGACTTCACCAAAATCTCGACAAGAATGCGGAAATGATTCAGGATTTCGTCAAAAATGGTGGTATTGTCTGGGAACCGACCCAAGCCGATCAGAACGAAGCGAATGTCGATTGGTTACCGCCTGGATTGAGTTGTGTTCGGAGCGACCGTGATAGCCCAGATTTTGAAATCTTGGAAGCCGATCACCGCCTCTTTAACGAACCCAACCGTATGACCGATCAAACGTTCAAAGGCTGGGGACATCAAGGCTGGCCAACCGTCTGGGAAGTCATCGCTTCTCAAAAGGGATTTGATATACTGATGGAAAGTTTGGGACAACCTGTCATTATGGAAGCGGAATTCGGGAAAGGTAAGTTCCTGATGATGGCGATTGCGCCTGATAAATACTATATCGTAGGGAACGATGACCATACAAAAGACATGGCAAAACTTTTCATGGAGAATTTGCTAAACTATGTTGAGGAATTCGCCGCTGTCGAAGTAGAGGGAAAACTCGCGACGAAGTGGGCGCATCTGAAAATGTGACAGATAGCGAACGCTACGGGTATCTCAAAAACAGTCAATTACGCAAGCGTTAACTGCTTTATAGTAAATCCCATAATTATTTGCCCACGTGTGCAAGATCGTAGGGACTGGGGAACCCAGCCCCTACGAAGGTATAATGTGGGGTTCTACCGCGAGGTGTAAACATATTTTCGGATTCTACTATATACAAAACCTTGGAATGAGTCATCAAGGTTCACGGATTGGAAACCCCCTACTTTAGTGGGGGGAGGAAAATCCG
>VXZK01000169.1 GCA_009845545.1 Candidatus Poribacteria bacterium | reverse complement strand
GAGCAACAGACTCAAAATGCCGCATAAACCCAGGGACAAAAACTTTACACACCCAGTCAATATTTTTCGTAAGATTAAGGTTTGGCCTAATTCACAAGGGCGACACTACATCCCAAACCTAAAGGATTGGGCTTTGTGTCGGAATCAGGTAAAGGGTTTTCTTAGCACTTGACTTTTTTTTGGGAATTGCATATTATAGGGTATTATGAAAAACATCAAACTTGCATCAGGACACGAAGTACCAATACTGGGTTTGGGAACTTGGCAGCTCAAAGGCAGGCAGTGCCGGCGCATCGTCAAAGAAGCCATTGATTTGGGGTATACCCATATCGATACGGCGTGGATGTACCAGAACCAGCGCGAGATCGGGAAAGCACTTCGCGACGTTCACATCGACCGCGAAGATATTTTTCTGACCACTAAAATTTGGCACACCCATCTCAAATATGCCGAGGTCCTCGCTCAATTTGAGGAGTGCCTCAGCGATTTGCAAATGGATTACGTTGATCTATTATTGATTCACCATCCGAGCGGCTCTGTTCCGGTCGCTGAAACTTTTGACGCATTCCAAAAACTGTACGACGCGGGTCAGGTGAAAAGCATTGGTATCAGTAACTTTAGCATCGCTCAGGTTGAAGAAGCATGTGAGGTTTCAGAACTTCCGATTTGCACGAATCAGGTGGAGTATCATGTACGCAGAAATCGTGCAGAATTGCGAGACTATTGCCATGCACGCGATATTGTGATGACAGCGCATCGTCCGCTCGCTGTTGGCAACCTTGCTGGGGACGCGGTGTTGGGCGAGATCGGTGAGAAGCATGGAAAGACTGCAGCACAAGTTGCCTTAAAGTGGTTAATACAGCAGGGGATCATCACAATTCCGAAATCGGGTTCGGTGCCACATTTACAAGAGAATCTGGATGTCTTTGAATGGGAGTTAACCGACGCAGAGATGCGAACACTTGATACTGTAACGTAGGACATCATTATTAATAAGGAAACAATAGAAGCGCATGAAGTTTGGACTGTTTTATGAACATCAGATTCCGCGTCCGTGGCATGAGGGCGCGGAACATCAACTTTTTCAAGATGCGTTGGCACAGGTGGAGCTCGCTGACACACTCGGATTTGACTATATCTGGGAGGTAGAACACCATTTCCTTGAAGAGTATTCACACTCTTCTGCGCCGGAGGTATTTCTTGCGGCTTGTAGCCAGCGGACGACACAGATTCGGTTAGGACACGGGATTGTGTTGATGCCCCCAGCGTATAACCATCCGGCACGGGTCGCTGAGCGGATTTCGACGCTTGACTTAGTATCAAACGGACGTGTAGAATGGGGGACAGGAGAGTCCGCTTCGCATATAGAGCTCGGTGGTTTCAATGTTGACCCGAAACATAAACGCGAGATGTGGGCGGAATGCACACGCGAGACAGCGAAAATGATGACGCAATCGCCTTATGCCGGGTATAAGGGACAGTATTTTTCGATGCCGACGCGCAATGTCGTTCCAAAACCGTTACAGACACCACATCCGCCGCCGTGGGTGGCTTGTTCCAGCCGCGATAGCCTTCGTTACGCCGCCAGATATGGACTCGGCGCGTTAACCTTCGCGTTTGTCGATGCAAGCGAAGCCAAATTTTGGGTGGAAGAGTATTACGAGATTTTTGAGAAGGAATGCGAACCCCTGACGCAGCGCGTAAATCCGAACATCGCCATGGTGTCAGGATTTTCATGCCATAATAATGAGGAGACGGCCGTTGCACGTGGGTTGGATGGGTTGCGTTTCTTCCGATTCGCGCTTGCACACTACTATCACAACGGCTCACAGATACCAGGACAGACGGACATTTGGCAGTTATACAGACAGACAACGCAAGAACCCGCTGAGGGTAGAGCGGGGATCGGGACACCCGATCAGGTGCGTGAACATCTTGAGGTGATGGAGGCTGCTGGCGTGGACCAAGTTGTTTTCATTCAGCAGGCTGGCGCGAACCGCCATGAAGATATATGCGAGTCGCTGGAACTGTTTGCAGAACGCGTACTCCCAGATTTCAAGGCGCGGGATGCTGCACAGGTCGAGAAAAAAAATCAAAGACTTGCCGAAGCAATTGAAAGCGCGGAAAAGCAAAAACCGGCATTGACTTCTCTCGGTGAAGTACCCGTTGTGGATGCCTATCCGGTCCTCAAACGGAAGTTGGAAGAAAAAACGGAAGAAACCGAAACGACTGAGATGAGTGAGGATGGCGAAAAGTTTCTGTTGTCTATAGAGGGTGGAAAGCGGACTGAGAAGGACACGTAGACATTGGCGTGCTTGTGTGGAGTTCAAAATGAAAAATGTATTGGTCGTTGACGACGATGAGAAAATCTGTTGGGCATTTGAGCAGTTCTTAGAAAGCGAAGGCTACGCCGCCGGTATTGCGAACAGTGCTGAGGAGGGTTTGCGCCGCATCGCTGCGGACAATCCAGATGTCGTTTTACTCGATGTGAACCTACCCGGTATGAGTGGTTTGGAGGCATTAGGTGAGATAAAAGCGAATCATCCATGGGTGATTGTGGTTATCATCACGGCTTATGACGATGTAGAAACGACAATAGAGGCGATGCGCTTACAGGCGTTCGATTTTGTGCCGAAACCGATTGATCTGGATATCGTTAAGGGTGTACTGGAGCGCGCTTTCCGAACGCAATCTGTCCGCAGCACCTTATCTGTGGAGACGATGGACGAGTCGCCCGCTGCACAGATTGGTGGACATCGACTGATTGGAAAAAGCAGCCAGATGCGCGAGATTTACAAACTCATCGGGGTTATGGCAAGCAATACCGTAACAGTACTGATTGAGGGTGAAACAGGGACGGGCAAAGATCTTGTCGCCCGCGCAATTCATGCCGGGAGTGAACGGAAGGAGCAGCCATTCATTCCAGTTGATTGTGGCGCACTCCCTGATGAACTTTTAGAGAGTGAACTCTTCGGTTATGAAGCTGGGGCGTTCACTGGCGCGAAGAAGGAAGGAAAGCCAGGGCGATTTGAACTTGCAGATGGTGGCACCCTTTTTCTTGATGAAGTTGGCAACATGACCCCGGCGTTACAGGTGAAGCTGCTCCGCGCTTTACAGACGCAAGAGATTGAGCGATTAGGTGGGACGCGCACACTTAAAGTGGATGTCCGCGTTATCGCCGCCACGAACCAAGAACTTGGCGAAATGGTAAAGCGGGGGCAATTCCGTGAGGACCTCTACTACCGTTTCAGACGTATCGCACTCCATCTTCCACCGTTGCGGGAACGTCAAGAGGACATTTCATTGCTCGTTACACACTTTCTGCAACTCATTCAAGAGGAACTCGGCAAACCGATTCGCGGTATCTCTGAAGAAGGAATGAAACTGCTACAAGACTATGCCTGGCCCGGCAATGTTCGCGAGTTAGAGAACTGTCTCAGAAGCGCAGCAGCACTCTCCCGCGCGGATGTGATTCTTCCAGACGACCTACCTTCAGAAATTCACATGGGCAGCGAGATAAGTCCTACCGATGGTTCACAATTAGAGATTTCTCTCAAATCTATTTTGCAAGATACGACAAAAGAAGCAATCGCGCAGGGGAAACAAGGGCTTTACGAAGATGTCGTCGCTGTCCTCGATAAGGCATTAGTTGAACTCGTCCTTGATGAATTTTCGGGCAATCATAGCAAGACGGCTGAATTGCTGGGTATGAGTCGAACGACACTTTTGAAGAAAATTAAACAGAGCCGTCGTACGGATGTTGAATAGGCACGACGGGGGATGAGGCATCATGAGATCGTGGATTCAGATTGCGCACCGCGGCGCATCGGGACGCGCGCCGGAAAATACACTCGCAGCATTCAAAAGTGCTATTGAATTCGGTGTTGATGCTGTTGAACTTGATTTACACGGCACCGCTGATGGTGAGATTGTTGTGATACACGATTCTACCTTGGATCGGACGACGGACCTCCATGGACGTATCAATGAAACGACTTTAGAAACGATTCAAAATGCCGATGCTGGCGGGTGGTTTGATGCCGAATTTGCGGGTGAATCGGTGCCGACGCTTACAGAGGCGTTAGCATGCATCGGAAAAGCGGCGATTACTGTTCTGGAGATCAAAGATCCGCTGATAGCCGAGGCGGTTGTCGCGAAAATTTATGAAACAGGGACGTTGGATTTCACCGTTGTTATCTCCTTTCATACCGCGGTTTTACAAACTATCCGGGCATTAGACCCTCGCATCGCAACCGGATGGCTCATTGGGAATCACGATGAACACATGTCTCCTGTTCAGTTGTGCCAGCAATTAGGGCAGCTCGGTAGCGGGCTGCTAAACGTTAATCACTTGTTGATCACGGCGGAATTTGCTTATGAAATCCGCAGGCGTGGTATCGCATTGTGGTGTTGGACCGTAGATGACATTGCTCGCATGGGCGAGATGCAGGCGTTCGGTGTGCAGGGTATCACGTCAAATTACCCGGAACGCTTCGCTATGGTTTAGTTTTATTTCAACTTGTACGCTTTTTTGATCCCCGCCAAAACGCAATCGCTATATATGCCAGAATCGGATAAGACAACAAGGTTGTTGACCAAGCGATCCCCTCTAATCCCCAATACTGGATAAATAACCCATTGAGAATCGGATTTAGGAGCAGCCTGATAAGGGTTGCCGTGACAACGGTTTTATGTGCTTGCCGCGCGAGGTGTGCTCGGATGAGTAGCCTGCTAATTAAACGGGGCAGTGTTCCAAGGAGATAGATGCCGAGCAGTGAAGCGATATGAAACTGTCCCGCCTCAGACAATTCTCCGTGTCCATACAAAACCGATACGATGTTCTCCCGAAGGAGATAAAAACCTGTCAAGAAGGGTACCATGAGCACCAACAGTACAACGACTCCTTGCCAGACACTGCGTTGGAGTCGTGTTCCCGTGGGGTTTGAACCGTTTTCTGATTGCGACTCGGATGAGGATATCTTTGCCCAGTGCGACAATAGCACGGGAAGCGTTACATTTGTGAGTGTTTCAGGGATCGCACACAAGGGGAGCGCATAATCAAGTTTCGAGATGGAACTTGCCCCTAATGTGCTTGCCATCCCTCTATCGACGACCGGATTTATTCCATCGGCAATCGCTGCCCCCATCATGAGTAGGCATTGGTGTCGGAACTGTTTCGTGTATGGTGTCTCTTGTAAATTGAGTTTCAGATGCCGCGCTTGCAGGTTCAGGATGGCACAGCATCGTGGAAATAGGACGATCACTTGAAAAAGTTCACCAAGGATCAGCGCGATCGGTATACTGAACCAAGTTAGAGACGGTTGGCACAGGTAGATCGTCGCGATGACGATGGCAGCACGGAGTCCTTGTACAATGACTGGGAATTGAAATGCTTGGTAAGTGTCTAATATCGCCTTGAGCATCCAACGGACTGATGCAATAATCGAGAAGCAGAGGAAACCAGACACAATACCGATTGTGGTAGTGGGCGCGAGTCCGGCATTTGAGAAAAAAAGTTCGGAAATTGCCCAGGAAATGACAACGAGGAGACAGCAGAGCCACGGCATTGTCGTGATATAATGGGAAAAGATTGATTGTACGCAGCGTTGTGCCTCCGTTTCACCTTCCGCACGCGCTTCTGCTAACAGGGGGACAAGGACAGAATAGGCGGAGGCAGCACTGAGCAGCTGGATAAAGAATACAGCGATCCCCCAATAGTAGTGGATAAAGTCCATCTCCGCTGCGTCGCCGAACCAATTGGCGAGAACGATGTAGATAAGAAGTGTACCGGCATGTCCGATTAGGCTCAGTGGTGCGACGACGAGGACATTTTTGAGAATAGAAGGTTCTGTTTGGGAGGCGTTATTCGGCATGCAATGTTTGAAGGGTGTACTTGGCGTAGACAGAGTTGTGGACACCGTTTGTTGAGGTGTCCCAACTCTGTTAGTTTGTCAGTTTTTAGGGTGATTTTTGATAGCACCCCATGTGATTGCGAGTTTATCTGCTGGTTCAACGGGTAATCCTTGCCTGCTAAGAAGTCTTGCGCCAAAGAATCGTCTTTGCCGAGTTTGAAAGTATCTTCACCCTCACGATTACTTGGTTCTGTGCCTACGTCAATCCAGATCTGCAAGCCACCTTCCAACTCAGACCCTCGGGTCTCTGCTGGCGTTTGAATCGTCAATGCGAATATTAAAAGTAGACTCACTGTGAATCCGAAAACTATGGTTGAGAGATGCCTCTGTTTCACGGTTTGCCTCCTAAAATTGACAGATTGAAGGTTTGTAATAAGAATGTCATCGGCGGATTGAAGCCGAGGCCTTTCTGTACTGCATCAATATTACGCATACAGATTGCTGCGATTATATCACATTTTTGACAAAAAAAGTCAAATTTATCAAATCTTCCGCTACAAAACCTCGCCTTTCAAGGCGGGGATGTCGT
>VXZK01000188.1 GCA_009845545.1 Candidatus Poribacteria bacterium | reverse complement strand
ATGCGTAAGTCCTATCTATTAATATTATACTACAAAAATCCGCGAAATTCAAAGAAATAAGCAAGAAAAACTTTATTAATCATAAGGTTAAATTTTGTGTTTTGTATTCCGTGAAGCCGTCAATCAGTTGCTGGAATGTTTGCGGTGTATACACATCAAAACCCTCTTGATCCACATAGACAAAATCGTAATCAACATCTGGTGTGATTTTGTTGACATCTTCACACCATTGGGATAAGCGTTGCATTTTGAGAGGGACATCCAAATCTTCCCATCCTTTTGTCTCAACGACAATTATCTGTCCATCTGTCAACTTGACGAGGAAATCGGGATAGTAGTTGGAAATGTCCCCATCGGCGTTGATATAATCGAGTTTGAAGTGCAAAGCGAAGTAATTTTTGGCGTAGGAGACGACATCTGGGCAGTTCTCCAGAAATGCGGCAAATTCCAATTCAAAATGAAGATCCCCCGTGATCCTATTGAGCACAGATTTCTGAGGAACCAGATAATCCTGTTCTTTGACCATAAAAGGGCGTGCGTCCTGGACCCGAGTAGTTTCGCTCAGCTGTGCATCTCCCCTATCTTGTATCGTGAGGTCGTTGATGGCGTATTTGAAGGTTTCCATGACGGTTTTTGTGGCAGGGAGCTCCGACAGGTTTTGTAGGGTATTCGGATCCTCCAACATCACCGTTTCACCGAAGAGTTGGTGCTGGACGAAGTCTTTAACCTTTCCATACAAGACATCGTAACCGCTGACAAGCCGCAAGTCCTTGCGGATCGTTTCGGCAAAATAGCCGACCACGCTGCGGTAGTCTGCGACTCCGTTACTATCCATCACTGTGGTGTGTGTAACCTCGCCTGTCGTCATGTCCTTGAACACAATTTCCCGTATTTCCGCTTCGCCAAACGGCTGATAGGTTACAGGAGAAAAATCGAGTTGTGTAACGTCCAACTCTGTTAGGTTCGTGTACTCGCGATAGATACGGCGTGTGAGTATCGGGATTTCAATGTCAAGTGCGTCGATATCTTTGTTCACATTCGTTTTGTCCACTTCAATGACGATAGGTGCTTTCGGTTTCGTGCCTTCGCCCATGGGTTGGCGTTCCAATTCGACCCCTTCCGATTTAATGGATTCAACAAATTCCATGAAGGCATCAGTACCGATAACGCTCACCGTCTCCTCCGCGGTACCGGCGTACATCAGACGTAGCCCGCGTCCTAAAGTCTGCTCCGGTAAGATATTGGGTTTAGCCGAATACGCGCGCAGTCCGACAATAGTAGTTACATTCTTGACATCCCATCCTTCTTTGAGCATCAGGACGGAGACGATAGCCTTATATGGACTCTCCAGCGAATCAATGTCATTTGCCTGTTTACGGAGTTTCTCCAATTCCGCTTGCTTCTTGCTGGATTTCGCTTCAGAGATTTCACCACTTTTGTTGGTATGAATTACCAGTACGGCATCTTTAAGGGCCGGATGCAGATTTTGAAGGTACGCTGCCACTTCGTCGCAGTTCTGGGTATTGTCGGTCATCACGAACAAGATGGCTTTCTTCCCTAATTTTTCGTGTTCTGCATAAGCCTTACGCCACTCGACAACACCGAGCTCAAGATAGTCGGCATATTTTTCGGTGTACTTTACACTCTGTCGTTCATCAAGTTTTGCCCGGCTCTTAGCGTCAGGGAGGACAGGGCGTTTGACGACGTTTTGTGAAATTGCCTCTACGAGCGGATAATCCGAGACTGTTTGCACGAAAATTGCACCGTTGCTATGTTTTGGGGTGGCGGTTACGTCTACTTGCAACGCCAACTCGCTGCCTTTCTGCAGGAGACGGTTGTGAATATCTTCGATAGACTTGAACCACGCCAGTTTGGGATTGTGGACGTGATGTGCTTCATCGTTGAGGATCATCAGTTCGTCAATATCGCGGACAATATATCCGAGGTCTACTTTAGAATCTGTTGTTGCTCCTGTCGGTTTCTTACCCAAGAAGTAGTCCATACTGTTTTCGTCATTGGGTGCTGGTGGGGATTGATCGCTGGAATAGACGCGGTGGATATTTGTGAGAAATATATTGCCGGTGGGACGGACGGTACGTACCTCATCTTGAACATGTAAGGTGAGTTGAAAATCGTTTCGCCAATCGCGCCCTTCAAAACCGTTATCGGGCAGCACAGGGTCTTCAAAGAAGATACGTAAGCCTTGGAAATCGTGGTAGAGACGATCTAACACAATGATATTGGGAGCAATGACGAGAAAGTTTCGGGAGAGTTCAGAGTCAGATTCATACAGCTTGTGAAAGAAACTCCATGCGATGGCGAGACTCATCACCTTTGTTTTGCCTGTCCCTGTCGCCATCTTTATCACAAACCGCCGCCAGTCTTCATCAAATAGTCCGGTTGAAACGGCACCAGAACTGTCAAAACGCATGAGATCGAATTTGTCCCTTACCTCGACGACATCGTATAGATAGATGATGGTTTCAATTGCTTCACGTTGCGCGAAGTAATACTGAAACTCACTCACCGTGTTGTCGGTCTGTTCTCGTAAGTGCAGCTCATTGAACCACCAATTGAGGAGTGCTTTGCTTGTTTCAGAAGCACCGCTGTAGTTGTCATCTCGCCAGGTTTTGACTTGTTCACGAATCTTTTGCACGAGGGGCGGGAGTAGCATTCCGTAGTCCAAATCGAATAGCAGTGATTGATCTGGGAGCCAACGCACCGAAGGATCAACGATTTCGTGTGGGGATTCAGGAAAGTTGGGGTGTAAAGCCATAAGTGCCGATTGTTTTTTGATAAATTTCTGTTTTTAGTGGCTCTATTGTATCAAAGGGATATTAAAACAGCAAGGTAAATTGACAAAAAGGCGCGCTAAGGCGAGGTTGGGAAACCTCGCCAGCATTATGTTTTCGGATGGGTGATACGTTATTGTAACGTAAGTTACCACTTGTTTATTTCCATAGCACCCCTACGGGGTGCGATCCCTTGAATATACTATTTTCTATAGATATATCACCCCTCTGGGGTGGGGAAAGTGTGCGAAAAACTGTGTTGAAACTCCCAAAATCCGTTAGTATAGTAAAGCCCATAATTATTTAGACGCGCGGTTGACCGTAGGGGCTGGGTAACCCAGCCCCTACGAGTGGGTAACGTTATCGTGGAGTGTCAACTTATTTTCGTGCTTTACTATAGCAACTTGGGTTATTGTAACAGTTCTAGGAATGTCTCAACGTCTATCGTGGGGGCTTGGCAGACGTAGTTTTCGCAGACGTATGCTGTTGCGGTGTCGTCAACTTGGGTTTTGCCGGTGAGAAGCGGTAACGTCTGTCCGTCTGTGGATTCGCTTAAGGCGACGATTTTGTTGGGTTGATACGTGCCGTGTAATGCTGTCAACATTGCTTCTGTTTTTGCATCGCCTTTCTGACCCACGATCGCGACCTCTTTTGGTGTTGACAGTAGGAAGGCTAACTCACAGAGGAGCTGCCCTGACCCGGTTGGCATCCCTTCCATCTGATGAAAATAGAGTTTCAAGGTTTCTACGGCTTTGTCGTGGAATTCGGGGGTGTCGAGGTGTTTGGCGAGTCGTAAGAGGCTATGAATCGCCATGGATGCACCGGAAGGTGTGGCACCGTCGTAAGCGGATTTGGATTGGACGATCAGCGTTTCATGCGCTTTACCGGTGAAGAAGAATCCGTCGCCTGCGTCATCTCCGAATTGGTCAATCATGATCTGTGCAAGGCGTTCTGCTTCGGTGAGCCATCGCGGTTCAAAACTGGCTTCGTAGAGTGCGACTAAACCGGCGATGAAATAGGCGTAGTCTTCAAGGTAGGCGTTGAGATGGCTTTTACCAGCACGGTAGGTACGTAGAAGCAGACCGTTGTCTTGGGATAGCGTTGTTAAGACGAATTCGGCAGACTTTTCGCATGCTTCAAGGTATTCAGGTTTCCCGGTGAGTTGGTATCCCATCGCCATGCCGCGGATCATGATGCCGTTCCAACTCGTCAGGATTTTGTCGTCGAGTCCGGGTTTAATCCGTTTCTCTCTCGCTTCAAATAGTTTCTGCTTACTGTTCGCGAGAAGATTTTCCAGTTCTCCGAGATCCATTTGCAGCTTTCGGGCAAGGACATCTGGAGGAACTTGGACGTTGAGGATGTTTTCCCCTTCAAAGTTACCCTGGGGTGTGATGTCGTAATACTCGCAGAAGATTTCGGTGTTCTCTTCGCCGATGACATCTTCGACATCGTTCGGTTCCCAGACGAAGAATTTACCTTCTACGCCTTCGCTATCTGCGTCCTGTGTGGAATAGAAACCGCCGTTTTCTGCGTCGTACATCTCGCGGAGGACGTAGTCGAGGGTTTCGGTGGCGATATGGCGATAGAAAGGTTTTTGGGTGGCTTGGTACGCCTCGAAATAGGCGACGACGAGTTGTGCGTTGTCATACAACATCTTCTCGAAGTGTGGGACAAGCCAGTGTGCATCGGTAGAGTATCGGTGGAAACCGCCGCCGAGTTGGTCGTACATGCCGCCGCGTGCCATTTTCTCTAAGGTGAGTTCCACCATCTCTAAGGCATTGGCGTTGCCGCTGTGATGCCAATAGCGCAAGAGGAAGGGTAATCCCATACTCGGTGGAAATTTGGGTGCGTTGCCGAATCCGCCGTGTTGCGCATCGAATTGTGAGCGGTATTGTTGGAACGCGTGAGTCATCAGTTCTTCGGTGAGTTCGTGTTCATGTGGATCGACGACATTGCTTATCTGATTGAGTTGCGTTGTGAGTTGATCTGCCTGTTGCAATACCTGTACTTTCTTATCATTAAATGCCTCTGCTACGGCTTCCATCACCTTCGGGAATCCGGGTCTGCCGTATCGGTCAGTGGGCGGATAATAGGTGCCGCCGTAAAAGGGTTTAAGGTCCGGCGTGAGGAAAACGGTCATAGGCCATCCGCCTTGACGGGTCATGACTTGGACGGCGTTCATGTAGATTTCGTCTAAATCGGGACGTTCTTCTCGATCAACTTTGATGTTGATGAAGAGTTCGTTCATGACCGCGGCGATTTCCTCATTTTCAAAGGATTCACGCTCCATGACGTGGCACCAGTGGCATGCGGAGTAGCCAATACTCAGGAGAATAGGCTTCTGCTCTTGTTTGGCGCGCGCGATCGCTTCTTCGCCCCACGGATACCAGTCAACGGGGTTGTGTGCGTGCTGGAGTAGGTAGGGGCTTGTTTCATGGATAAGGCGGTTGGTGTGTGCGGGGGTATCGTGCATTTGTGTTTCTCCAATGTATAGGTTTTTAATGCAGCGGGCATTCGGGGACGCAAGGCGATGGGCGGGCGTACAACATCCCGCCCTCTGGGTGAGGGGATACCGCTACGGGGATTCGAACCTCGGTTTGATGTCTGAGATTTCAATCTCGTAATCGAGTTTCTTATGGTTTTAAGGGCGGCTGAAGCCCACCTGTCCTAATCCCTAGACGATAGCGGCTTATTGATAATCGTAGAAAAACTGCCCGGGAAGGACTCGAACCTTCACTACATGGTCCAGAGCCATGCGTCCTACCATTAGACGACCGGGCATTAATACAAAGTATGATAGTCATGTGCTGTTTTTAGGCACTTTGGTTTACCATACCGGAGAGGATACCAAGAATTTTGTCGCTCTGCTGGATTGGATAGATTGCAATGTCGATCTGTAGATTCTTTTCCTCCAATTTGAGGAACTGCCAATCGACTCCTGTTGTCGTGGCACCATATACGCACGGGATATCGTTCCCTTTCTCCTGATTGAAACGTTGTGCGGCGATCATTTCGGCAACACATTGCCCGAGTCCAAGTTTCATATCCGTATTTTTTGCTTCAACAAGGGCGATGACAGGTTCTTCCAAAAAAAGTTGTCCCGGTGACAGACTAATTAAAAAATCGCAAACGCCTGTTAAATCGTTTTCAAAATCAACATTAAAGTCGATTCCCGAAAAAAAACTGATCCGATAATCGAACTTTTCACAGAGTTCGACGAGGATATCAGCGACAATAAGTTCAGAGCGTGCCTTCTCAGTCCCGATTGCGGCCGCCAAGGGCACCTTTTTCGCTAGCCCTGTTGTGAGATAGTCACTCGGGGTAATTGGTTCTATTTCAGAAAAGAGGCCTATGGATTCAATCTTCTCCAATTCAAACTTTGTTACGACTGATTCCAAGGTGAAATTGCTATAACTCATTATGGCAAAATCCTCAATTCGTGCTTGCAACTAATGCGTATTGTCCACTTTTAAGTATACCTCAAGTGCGTTGCGTTGTCAACCTTTTTTCAAAGTTCGCAATATCGCGAGCACAACTCGCTCCTACAGCAGCAAGATGGACACAGCCATAAAGTAAATATGGAAAACTATAGTAAAATTTAGAATTATAGTAAAACCTGTAATTAATTGGGCACTCTCGAACAGTCTGAATACCTAT
>VXZK01000360.1 GCA_009845545.1 Candidatus Poribacteria bacterium | reverse complement strand
ATATTATATTATACCGAACCGCTGCGCCTATGTCAAATCATTCTCAAAGCGTTTACAGCCCGTAGCAGCTTTGTAAGCGCACAGTTCTTCAAACGCTACATCCGAATTGCCATCGCAACTGTGTGCGTCCTACGCTGTTTAACCTTCCGATAATTCCCGAAAACAGTCCTAAAATTGCGCTTGATAAATTCTCGGAGGCCCGAAATCGTGACGACATAGAGTCGTCCATTCGGTTTGAGGTAGTATTTGGTGTCCGCCAGAAAAATCTGTAGAAGCTCTTTGCCAACATTAGCGGGGAGATTAGAGACGATGAGATCGAATTGGATGTTAGGAAGATGGCTGAATCCGTTGCTCAGGAGGACGTGGCAATTGTGGAGTCGATTCTGTGCCACGTTTTTGCGCGCGTAGTCAACTGCTACAAAGTCCTTGTCCACCATATAGACAGTTGACGTTTGCACGCATTTCGCGAGCGTGATGCCGAGTGCACCGTATCCACAACCGAGGTCAAGGCAGGTCTCTCCCTCTTGGATGTCCAAATGTTCAAGCAATAGACGTGTACCGGCATCAATCCCTTTTGGTGAGAAGAGTCCCCACGTTGCCGAAAAAGCGAGGGACACACCGCGCAATTCTGCCCGAAACGCAATTTCTCGTGACGGAACATCTACTGCCATTTTATCAGCACTCCAAGCGTATCACCTGGGGTATTCCAGAGGAGGTCGAATGCGGCTTTCGACTCGGTGTAGTGAAAGCGGTGCGTCGTCATGTCAGACGCGCGAATCTCGCCCTTCTGTATCTTTTCCAAAGCGCGTGCAGCAACCTGTGAACGCGGTTCATCTGTCAAAATACCAGCGACGAGACGTTTACTCATCATTTTCGAGGAATGTAACGGGAGCGGTGCCTGCTGATAGAGCGCAATGAGTTGAATAGTACCAAACTGGCGCGTCATATCCTGTGCCTGTTCAAACGATTTGACCCCCGCGTACCCACCGACGCAATCTATGACCAAGTCTGCGCCTTTTCCATCCGTAAGACGACGTACCTCTGCAACCGGATCCATTTCATCAGCATTTATAGAGACATCCGCGCCAAGTTGCGTTGATAATTCACATCGAAGCGGCAGCGCGTCCACAGTGATAATCCGGTCAGGGGTATAGCCACGTAGCACCTGCATCATCAGACTACCCACTAAACCTTGCCCTAAGACAACAACTGTATCTCCTGCTTTCACACCGGATGAGTCTGACCAGGCAACGGCACTCGTTGCAAGCGGGAGAAAAGTCCCCGCTTCAAAGCTGACATCATCGAAGAGGGGGACAATACGTCCATCTGTTGCGTTCGGTTCCGCGACAACATATTGCGCATGTGGCGCGACGACCATCACACGTTCCCCAACCTGATACCCTGTCACCTCCGCACCAACTGCGTCCACAATGCCTGTAAGCGAATAACCCATGATTGAGGGTGGCACTGCCTCTTCTCGAATATAGCGTCGAAATAGTTCAGAACCGCGGCTAATTAACGTCGTATCCGTCTCCACGCGAATCTGTCGAGCATTTATCTCCGGCATCGGCACCTCTTCGAGTTGGATATTGCCGAAACCTTCTGGTTTAGTTACCTGAAGCATATCTCTTTCACCTCCGAGCGTAGGGGCGAGGTTACCTCGCCCCTACTGTAAACGTTGAACTAAATCTTCATGTGTAACAGGTTCGTCAAAAGACATCAGGTAGATGTGGAAAGTATCACTTCTGTCAGAAACAAATACAAGATGCCGTCCATCAGGCGAGAAAGCCGGTTGGATGGATCTGCCGATGTCGTTGGTGATTCGCCGTTCATTTTTGCCATCTACATCAATGAGGTAAATTTCCCAGTCGCCATCTCTCGCAGAGACATACGCAATCGTTTTTCCATCAGGGGATACAGTCGGGTTGTAACAACCGTAGCGGTTCGGGTTGAAATGGGTTTCGTTTTCTCCATCTATATCTATCGTATAGAGTTGATTTGCCTCATTGCGTGAAGATACAAACAGGATACGTTTGCCATCCGGGAAAAATGTGGGGCTACCATCGTCGGTTTCGTTGAAAGTGATACGTTTCGGTTCAATGTCTTCCGGTGTTAACTCTGCCAGATTGATACCTGCTAAATCGAGAAGATATAATTCCAGATTTCCATCTGTGTTGGATTCATAGACAACCTGATCGCCTGCGGGCGATGTGCGTGGCACGCGCGCACCGAAACTCACTGGTAGAACGGCACGCGTGATTTTGCTGTGGATGTGTGTAAGGTTGAACCCGGCGTAGATCGGTGTTGAACCGCTACTTTGAATAACGACTTTAACTTCGCGAGATGCCTTCGGTTCACTACTATAAAAAAGATAATTCGGAGTCGTAAGGAATGTTGGTGAACTGTCGTTGAAATCTGTTGTAAAGGTTACGCGGCGTCGGATCCGTCCATTCAGATCCATTAAATAGATTTCACCGTTGTCGGTTCTGAAGGATGCAAAGGCGATCTGTGCGCCATCCGGTGAGAAGGTCGGTGAATAGTTATCCGAATCGCCGTCCGTGAGTTGCTTTGTCCGGTAACTGTCTCCCACAAGTTCAATGATCTCACGCAGGGTTTCGGGGTCTGAAGTACTCCGTTGAACGAGCCTGAGCACACGAAAGGCGGAAGTCCTGTCGCCAAACCTAAGATAGGTACGTGCCAGTTCGAGGCGTGCTGCGGTCCGTTCTTCGGGGTGCGCCGCATAGAGCTGTGAAGCTTTTCGCAGCTGCTCAACTGCGTCGTTATACCGTCCCAATGCGTTGTAGGCTTTCCCCAGTAAAAATCGCGCCTTCGGTTCCTCCGGTGCCGTTTCAATAAAAGCCTCTAATCCGTCAACCGCCGCTTGTGGAGTTCCGGCATCCAAGTGTTTTTCGCTCTCTTTTAAGGTTGCCTTGTTATCTTGACATCCGATCACCAAAGCAATGAGGAGCGGACTACAGAGCAGAAACCTGAGAACTTTTAACGAAGTTGCCAAACTTAAATTTACTATCATAAAAACCTGTCATTAACGTTGGTGCCTTCTACGTCTACCGCGCCAGCCATCGCCAATCGCATAGAGCCAACATAAAATTCCTTGGATCGAACCGCTGATCTTCAGTTTCCAAGATGGACGGTACATCAACTTTTCTCCATCGTCAAACGTCCAGATATGAATGGCGTATCCGAGGTGCTTTTCTGAGTCTTCTGTATTGTTCGTTGTAGTTTCCGCTTTTGGGATAGGTTTAAACCGAACTAAATCTCGCCATTCCGTTACGGGCATGGAATTGAGATAGAAAATACCGAATGCTGAAGCAAATATTAAGAAGATAATAAATCCCTTCAGGAATTGTCCCAAGTATAACTGACCGAGCCCCGGCAGAATAGCGGACAGTATCATCGCAACATAAGAGCGGGTAGGAGCAGGCTCACCTTGAGGGTTCCTGAGATTACTGGATTCAGTATAAGCAGTTGCCGGTTCTGCCATGAATTAAGACTCCCCTTGTGCGACAAGGTAGACACCGATGCAGATGATCAGCGCACCAATTATCCGAACCTTAGGGATAGATTCTTTGAACAGCAGCCAAGAAAACAGAATGGACAGCACATATCCAGAGCTTAGCATCGGATACGCAATGCTCAGTTTAACACGCGACAGGATAACCAACCAGACAAGCGTAGTAAAACCGTATATCGCGATCCCACTGAGGACGTAAGGATTCAGGAATGCCTGTGGTAGCTTTCCGAGCGCGTCTCGGACGCTGTTAATACGGCCCACTATGTTCATACCGTGTTTGAACAAAATTTGCCCTATCACCGTTAATAGCACATTGAAAAATAGCAGTATAAAATCTTTCATGCCTTTTATTATATCACCTCACTGTTCTTTTTACAATTTTTATTTTATTTGTGTGATTGGAATATTGAAATCTCTGGCTGTTCTGGAGCGATTGACGCTTGCGTTGGATGCGCCTGAACAACTTGCCCTCAGTGGTGACACGGATACGCTCGTTACGGTTTTAGAGCAGTTGACACTTGCACTGAAGACTTCTGGTCAGAAGGCACTTGGTGAAGGAACCGAGACATCTGTGCAGGATGCGGACAATTAAAGTTATCGGTCGCACTGATGGCAGAGACAACCAGGAGTTCTTTGAGTCAGACAATGGTGGTCTGCTATTGGATATTTAGGTTTACTGGAATCGGGTGCCATGTCCCACCTGTTACGGCTGCGAGGTATTTATGCTTAGGGTTATCAATACCCAGCACATTGACATACACTTTATTTTTTCGACAGAGATTGATTGCATCATCTACAGTAAATCCGTGGAGACTCGTGAACGGTTCATCTGTAACGAGGATAAGATGTTTGGTAGCATTGTTGCGGAACCGCAGCTTCATCACAGTTTCATTGATGGCATCTAATGCGTGTTCATCACCACCCAATTGAATTTCATAGAGTGCGGCTTTGTACTTTGATAAATCCTGCGTCAGTTGGGAGACACGAATACGATTCTGCCTATTTTCTACTGTGAAATGCGTCAGACCGAGTTGATAGTCAATCTCCGATGCTTTGTAGGCATCGACCATCCCTCCAAGATGTTCTGCGACGGCGTTGATATTATCCTGCATGCTCCCAGAGGCATCCACGACGAAAACGACATCCACAGGGGCTCCGCCACTGCTGTCAATAATATCTTCTGTCAGCTCCTTGATGATGCTGCGAAAAGTAGGCTGTTCTGCACCGGTGTCAAAGATTCCCTGTCCCTGCCCCGCACCAATCTCAGCGATGCCATCGCCAATTTCCTGTCCTGCGCCTGTTTCTTTCGTCCATTTTCTGGTCCCCGTACCGGTACCTTTGCGAGGATTTTTGATGCGCGGTCCCTTGTGTCCTGTATAACGGCTATCAACATCAGCAGCAGCTGTTGATAGCCTCGGAGACACTACAGAATCCGGTGCTGTCGGTAAATCGGCATCTGTGGATAACGCAATCGGGACATCCACATCTATTTTGGTTTCCGCCGGGGACTGTTGAATATCAATCGCTGTGGGTGATCTGGGGAGCATTTTCGCAATCGCCAATGATGCTTCAGGCTTTATGATATCCACTGGCTTCTCTACAGGTAGTTTCTTTTGTATCGGCACCTCTACCTTTTTGACGGGTGTTTGGATCTCTACGACTTTCTGCTTGACGATCTCCTGCCGCGGTAACGCTTCAATCAAGTCTACATGGATTTCATCTTCTACTTCCTGCGTCTTAGGTTTGAGAAAAAAGATAGAAAACCCGATCATCATAATGATATGAACGATCGCAGAAATTCGCAACGCATAGGTGCGATATTGTTGACGAAACGCCTTTTGAAGCACTCTACTATTCATCATAGAAACGCTCCCTTATCTTTGTGCCTTGATAGATAAATGAACCGCTGGTGCCAACAGCAGTTTTATGGATTATTTGGAAGAGTGATTCGCCCCTGTGGGGTGATATAGGTTCGCATCTGTTGTCTTCTCAAGATAGCAAACAACCGCTTTTCGTAATGTGAGAGTTCATCCATAGGGTAGTCTACCTCGTGGAGTTGTCTAAAAAAGTTTTGATCGACGTATGTCCAGACCCCATCCCATTGTAAAACCTTGCCTGCTTCCTCTTTGGGTGTTTTATCGATAATTTTAAGAAGCCCCTGCGAACGCTGATACCTTGACGGGCTTTGCGTCACATGAGATATATAGCCGTCCATATACACAAGCGTATGGTAATCCGCCCAAACCATGCCGCCAGAGATCATATCTATTGGCTCTCCCAACGTTTTAGCAACATGCTCGAAAATCTCCATAGCATTTTTGACGGGTCTATCTGTGAGATAGCCTGCGACTCGGAGTCTGTCCTTTTCAAAGCAGTAAACGAGCTTGACAGGCATACCCAAAATGCGTTCATTGTAGATAAGTGTATTCTCTTTTCGGTGGAATAAACGGGAACCCTGTTTCTGTTCGCTCAACTCCACCATTGCTTTTGAATACCCCCACCGCGTTTTGCGAAAGTGGTAATCCCCTTTCTCCGAGAGCGCGTTTTCTAAATTCCCGATTCCGCACCCGAAAGCGAGAAGCACTGGAACGCAGAACACGATGTATTTGAATCGCCTTATCCGTTTATATGCTTTCATTGTATTTCCCTCATTTCCCTTTGATCTGGAGTTGGAAATCTCGCGTGGCTAAGATTTCGTTGATCTCTAAGACTTGTATCTTTATATCGACGGTTCGCGTGCGTACCTGTTTATCGGCGGTGATCGGAATCCTGCGTGTTTGAAATCCATTTTTACGGACGCTAAACGTTGTCTTGGGGAGTTGATACCGCAACCCACCGATTGTCTTTGGCAGCATCCGGACACGGAGGTTTTTCGCCGTACTTCCCGAATTTGTAATTATGAGTGTGATACTCACAACGGCTAAAGCCGTGTGCTTCTTTGCTTCCTCGTGGGAGGCT
>VXZK01000206.1 GCA_009845545.1 Candidatus Poribacteria bacterium | reverse complement strand
TTTTTCTACTTATAGTAAAATCTGCGATTAAAGACACTTTTTCTCGTGAGATTTTATAGGAACATCCGAAAATAAATTTACACTCGTCGCATCAACTTTGTAGCATAGGAAACCGTTAGTTTCCTGTGCCTCCGTGAGAACCAACTTGACACATTCACACAACAATACAAGTGTATAAGTAATTACGGAACCTACTATAAATCTCACCAACAATTAAATGCTGATGGTTGACGGCTAATTGCTGACTGCCGCTGCCAGTATTTTTCTTTGACATACCACCTAAAACCGTGTATAATACACGATAGCGTATCTAATGGAATAAAACTTCACGCGTTAACACTCGAAAATCGGAGAATTAGAAACTATAATGTCTCTTCGTCGGCAATCTCGCATCGTCGCGATGCAAATGCTATATCAGATTCAACTCACCAACGCGCCGGTACCGGTTGTCATGGAACAATTTTGGCAGAACCATGATACATCTGCAAAACTCCGTCCGTTCGCTGTGGAACTCGTTGAAGGCACCACTTCACATCTTGAAGTCATCGATGAATTGCTTCAAAACACCTCTAAAAATTGGAAACTCCATCGGATGCCTGTCGTAGACCTCTGTATCTTACGATGCGCGGCTTATGAAATTCTTTATCTGAGCGATATTGATCCCGCAACTTCAATTAATGAAGCCATCGAAATCGCGAAAATTTACAGCACCCCAGATTCCCCAAAATTTATTAACGGAGTCTTGGATAACATCGAAAAAAAATAGATACACATCAGTGTATCTAAATGCCAAAGATTGACTGTGGAACGCGTGCTGTATGCCAAGAACTAAAAAATCGAGGACACGTATAAAATAGCACATGTTTAAATTAAAAAACCTAATAATTTGCCTGCTATTGCTGTTTCCGGTACACGTAAACGCCGCACAAGAATTTGAATTTGTTGTCGAGTTTGGTGGAAAAGGAGAGGGTGAAGCACAATTCGCGGAGACCTTGTTCATGGCGTTTGGACCTGACGGTGCCATTTATGTCGTTGATACCGATAACTTCCGAATCCAAAAATTCAATGAAATAGGGAGCTTTCTATTTCACATCCAGATGGAGACAGACAGCGAATTTCGGTTCATCAATCCGACGGCTGTTACTATTGACACGGATCGTAGTCTCTATGTAATGGATTGGATGTTCGTTCAGATTTCGGACCCCAACCTACAAACGACATTGGAACCCAAAATCTTTAACTACGGCCCCTGTATCCATAAATTTGACGCACAAGGCACTTTTGTCGAAAGTTACCCGATCCAAGACTTCAGTCAGCGCATAGCACCCCTTGAAGCCGCTTCACCAGGCTTGGATGCTGACGGTAATTATGCACTCATTATCCCACAAGGAGATACAAAACGCGCGTTTCTTCTAACAGTAGATGCAAATGGAAATCTCTATGTTTGCGATGATGGAACGGTTTATAAACTCAGTTCAGAAGGTGAACCTATTGCTCGGTATCCACTCGCGCAACCCGGGACAGGCCGCCTCGTACATCCCGTGGATATGACAGTAGACGCAGCGGGCAATCTCTACGTTGCTGATGAAAAAGGGCATCGGGTACTGCAGTATAACCCTGAAGGAAAGTTCTTGCGTGCTTTTGGTGAATACGGCGACGCAACCGGACAATTTATCGCACCCTTCAAGATTGCAGCGTTGACAGATGGCACGCTCCTTGTCGCGGATACAGCAAAGTACTTAAAAGATTTCGCTTCCACGCTTCCGAATCGGCTTGACGATCCGACGCGACGCTACAACGGTGATACACGACTGTTTCGTTACCGTCTACGGCGCATCCAGCGGTTTACGGCAGACGGTGTGTATAAGCAGAAGCTCCTTATACCGTTTCAGCGAGAGGTTGAAACCGATGTCGCACTGCAACTCAAGGGGATCGACGGTGCCGGAAACCTGTACTATCTCAATCCCGCGGAGTTACGCTTTAGGAAATACGCGCCGACCACATCGTTGTTCTCTTCGATGTTCCAGACGGAGCTCAAACTCCGTTATACACGGGACTTGCACGACATCGAAATCGACAATCAGGATGATTTGGATGCCGATCTCTATACCAAATCTGATTTTGATGAGCAGATTATTCAGGATACGGCGCATGCAAATCTAATCCTCTCTTATGATCTGAACGAGTCGTTTCGCCTCGCGCTTTCCAATCGGCTCACTTACGTCCGAATGACCGATACGAGTTATTATCGCGCAAGGGATTTTGTAGACTTTCGCGGCAGTTTCAATCAAGACGATAGGGCAACTGAAGACTCCTGGGATGATCGCATCCAGATCGATTTTACATGGATACGCGACCATAGCCTCTACAATTATCGGGAGGCGCGGGCGTTTGCGTATTTCAGCGTCATACGCCTTGATTTCGTCAACGATGCCCTGAATCCAGCCAACTATCGTTTCTTTGACTTCAACGCGGGTCTCTCCGACTGGGGCGCAGGTGTTTATTACGACTTAAGTCGTACATTCCGTTTGAATTTTGAAATTACACACTTTTTCGGAAAAAATGAGTACACGTATATTGACGAGACGAATGTCCTCTATGCGACTGGATTTCAAAAAGCAAATTTCACACGTGCTGCCTTGTTCATAAACGGGATCTTTTAAAACGGTTGCAATATATTCCAAAATTAGATATTATCGGAGTTGAAATCTTTTTGGAGCGAGCTTCATTGAAAAGTACCTGAGCAGACTCGAAGGAGGTCTTCAGCAATGCAAACGTATCCATTATCACAACTCACCGAAGAAACTCTGGATACGCTCGTCACACTACACGAAGCGGACGGGGACTTAGAAGTGTGGGAAGAAATGTGGATAGCCTTAACTTCCGAAGAAAGCATCCACTTAGACTACATAACGTCAGACGCACACCGACACCACCGAACTATTATGAACGAAGCCACAATCTGGGGACGCGCGATTTATCCACTCTTAAGGCTCGCAGAACAGCACCGAATCGTAGCATGGGCGGGGGTCCCGCTCAAGGCAACATACCCCGCTTTTGAACTGGAGGGCGAAGCAGATGGAGCACTCGCCCCCTCCGTTGGCGGTCGAATTGAACCCCCTTATCTCGTTGTGCATGAGGCAAAACGCGGTGTTAATGCACCCAATCCACAATTCCAACTCTACGGCGAAATGCTCGCCGCCGCATGGCTCAATTGGAAAAAAGATGCCAAGGCAGAACAAACGATTTTTGGCTGTTATACCATCACTGATGATTGGACCTTTGTGCGTGGAGTCGTGCAGGAGATTGAGACTGAAAAACCTACGATCCACATTGAATTCTCCCCGAGATACAACGGTGTGCTTGAAGCAGAACGCATCGTCCAAATTCTGAAATCTATTGTCGCCAAGTACGTAAGCGTTGGCACTTAACAGGAGGCATCACTATGGCAACTTTTGGAACAGGCGATTATCAGTATGAAGTCGTAGAAGGATGGGGCATGATCCCCCAACTTGGGCTCGTTTCCGGTGTAGCATGCGATTCAAATGACAGAGTCTATGTCTATAACCGGAGTCCACAACCCGCGATGCTCGTTTTTGAGGCGGATGGCACATTCGTTACCGAATGGGGCAAGGATATCTTCCAGAAACCGCACGGCATCTGGATGAGTCCTGACGATGAAATCTATACCACCGATACTATTGACCACACGGTACGAAAGTTTTCGCTTGATGGCGAGTTATTGCAGACATTGGGTACTGTCAATCAACCCGGCGCGCCCGGAGGCCCCTTTAACGAACCGACGCGGGCGGTACTTTCTACTTCTGGAGAGATGTACGTCTCTGATGGCTACGGACAATCGCGAGTCCATCGAATGACTGCCGACGGCGAAGTGATCGTTTCGTGGGGCGCACCCGGCACAGGCCCCAGTGAATTTAACCTGCCACACGATGTTACGGTAGACCACAACGACCGCGTCTATATCCTTGATCGTGGGAACCTACGCTGTCAGATTTTTAATAACAACGGCGAATACTTGACCGAGTGGACAGACCTCCGTTCCCCAAACGATCTCTTCATTGATAGTGATAATGTCATTCACATTGCCGAAGGTGGGCAACGCATTAGCATCATGACGCTTGACGGAGAAGTTATCGGACGGTGGGGCGAGAAGGGCGATGCTTCCGGACAATTCAGCGATTCCCCACACGGCATCTGGATCGATTCAAAAGGCGACATCTATGTTAGCGAAGTCATCGCCGACAGACGTTTCCAAAAATTCGCGAGGATTTAAACTGTTTTGAAGAAACATTACCTTTATATTTTTCTTATTATTTTTTTCGGGATTGTCGCGTGTGCTTTAGGATTTGCCGATGAAGGCCATGAGCATTCAGGTGACCGAATCAAAGAGTTGGTGAACCAACCGCTTACGCTGCAATTGGCGATTGTTGCCCTCGTGGTCTCATTTGTGCTGGGTGGTTTGCATGCCTTAACACCCGGTCACGGAAAAGCAATAGTTGCTGCTTACCTCGTCGGTTCTAAAGGCAGGGTCATTGACGCAGTTTTCCTTGGGGTTGTCGTTACCATTACGCACACCTTCAGCGTCATAGTACTTGGCATCGTTATGCTGGTAGCGCAGGGGTTTGCCCCGGAGAATATTGTCCCGTGGTTGAGCCTGTTTTCCGGTGTCTTGATTGTTGGTATTGGCGCGTGGCTGCTTGCCAGAAACATGAAGCAGTATTACAGCGGTGGCGCACACAGCCAGGCACATGGACATCAGCATCCACACCCGCACGATCATTCACATGATCACGACCATCCGCACGACCACAATCACGGACACGACGATGAACATGGGCATGATGACAACCATTCACATGACCACGATCACGACCATCCACACGCAGGCGATCACGATCATGGACATGACCCTTCACATGAACACTCGCACGATGATGACCATGACCACGACCATCCGCACGCAGATGACCACGACCATGGACACGACCCTGCACACGAGCATTCGCACGACGATGACCATGGGCATTCACAGGATCAGGGACTTACACACAGCCATGGTGGGCGGGCGCATAGCCATGCTGTGCCTTCAGAACGGACGGGTTTTTGGGGATTGCTATCGCTTGGTATCTCCGGTGGGATTGTGCCGTGTGTCGATGCACTCATCGGGCTCCTATTCGCGATTAGTCTTGGCAAACTTGTGTGGGGTTTGATTATCCTATGTGCTTTCTCATTAGGACTTGCCGCTGTGTTGGTCGCTATCGGTATTCTGATGGTGATGGCAAAACCGGTAATTCA
This sequence comes from Candidatus Poribacteria bacterium, assembly GCA_009845545.1. Classification (GTDB taxonomy): domain Bacteria; phylum Poribacteria; class WGA-4E; order WGA-4E; family WGA-3G; genus WGA-3G. The sequence goes on along the minus strand of VXZK01000206.1, from coordinate 1,192 downwards.
GCGTTTCACAGGCGAAGGTATCTGGTTACAACGCCTACCGATTATCAGTGCCGCTGTCGTCATCCTACTCGGTGCAATATTAGTCTTCAAAGCATTCAACACTGTCGGAGTGCATATTTAAAAGGACTTACGCACTTAAAGATTTCGTTCAATTATAATAGTTAGAACGTCACTTGGTTGGGAATTTCGGTTTTCCCGCTTGGGGCAATCCCAACCATTACTGAAGAATGCGAGGTTTATCTCGCAATCAATAAAAATAGTATCTACACAGCACCTCAACAATAGGGAATTATAGGGAGACATATTATGGCGGGAAATAAGTCTCTGCACGCTGCGAATAGAGCAAAGCAGGATGAATTTTACACACAACTTCCGGACATCGAGAAAGAGCTAAAGCATTACAGGAAGCATTTTCACGGCAAGATTGTTTACTGCAATTGCGACGATCCCATCATCAGCAATTTCTATCGCTACTTTGAGTTGAATTTTGAGAAACTTGGACTCAAAAGGTTGCTCACAACCTGCTACAAAAATCAGCAGCCAGACCTATTCAGTAAACACGACATGGAAACCGCTGCCGGAGTTAAGTATGTCGGCAATGGAACAGAACCCACCACGTTTCAACTTAAGGAAGACGGCGATTTCAGGAGCCAGGAATGTATTGAGTTGCTTAAACAGGCAGACATTGTGGTTACAAATCCGCCGTTTTCATTGTTCAGGGAGTATATCGCGCAACTGGTTGAATACGATAAGAAATTCCTCGTCATTGGCAACAAAAATGCGATAACTTACAAAGAGATATTCCCCTTAGTCAAGGGAGACAAATTATGGATCGGGCATACCCCCATGAGTCAAGACTTGTTGTTTGATGTACCAGAAGACTATGCTCAAGAATTACTTAATACCAAGAAGGAGGGAAGTGCTTATAAGATAGTGGATGGGATTGTAAAAGGCAGATCAGAAAGTATTTGGTTCACCAATCTCGACCACAAGAAGCGACACGAAGACTTAATCCTTTACAAAAAATACTCTCCTGATGAATACCCTAAATACGATAACTATGATGCTATCAACGTGAATAAAACGGATCATATTCCAGTGGATTATGCTGGAGAAATGGGCGTGCCGATTACCTTTTTGGACAAGCACAACCCTGATCAGTTTGATATAGTTGGTTTTGACTATGAAATAA
>VXZK01000260.1 GCA_009845545.1 Candidatus Poribacteria bacterium | reverse complement strand
CTACGGATTTCACGAAAACCGATAATGTTATAACATCATTTAGAAATGGTATAACTTGACATCTACCCGCGTTTGTGTTATACTTTACTTTACCGAGTATCTCACTCACTTTTAGTTCAGGTACCCTCGCTTAAATACCTTTTTAACATGACCGACTTACAAGAAAAAACGCCTATCGAATACTGGTTAGCCCTCGCCTCCGTTGACGGGCTTGGCAGCGTGCGGATCAGACGGTTAATAGCACGCTTCGGGAGCGCGCAGGCAATCTTTGAAGCAGAACTCCCAGAAATCGCACGGTTGCCCTCCTTCAACCCGGTGCTCGCCTCACGGATACTCACGGTATCCGGTAATTTCCCAACGTTTCGCGAAAGGCTCGACGCACTCAAAGCTCAGGAAGTCCGGGTGATGTGTCCGGAAGATACCTGCTACCCATCACAACTGAAGCGTCTCCCCGACGCTCCGGGTATCTTGTGCAGTGTCGGGACATTAACTAAGCTCGACGAACGATGCGTGGCGATTGTCGGGAGCAAGGCACCGAGTATAGCAGGGATTCAGTTGACACTCTCGCTGGCGACGCAGCTTGTACTTGCAGGGTTTACGATTGTCAGTGGACTCGCTGCCGGTATTGATACGTATGCACATTCCGGCGCGCTGGCGGGGATGGGAAAAACCGTCGGAGTCGTCGGCACAGATTTGTCTGGAATCTATCCAGTACAGAACAATCCACTCGCGATGAAGGTCTATGAACACGGTTGCCTGTTTTCGGAACACCCGTTCCCGACAACACCGTCGCCGGGCAACCTGATCCAACGGAACCGTATTATTAGTGGACTTTCTATGGCAACAATCGTCGTTGAAGCACCGAAAACGGGTGGCGCGATGCATACGGCACGATATGCACAACGTCAGGACAGAGCCGTGCTCGCGTGTCGGTGGGACACACAATCTGCACTGAGCGAGGGACCGAGGGAACTCATTAGGACTGGCGCGTTTCCGTTCGCACCTACAGAGGTTCATAAGGTCGTTGATGTGCTGACACACCCGGAACGTCTTGAGACGTACGCAACCGGCACCGCGAGTGAACAGATGGGGCTGTTTGAGGCGGAGTAGCAGTTAGCGGTCAGGGCGGTTTTTCTGCGAAAAACCTGCCAGTTATCAGTTAAAGCAGGATCTTGTAGTGCCAATGTTTCAGTAAAGAAAATTAGAAGGGGACCCCTTTGCTGATGGCTGACAACTGACGGCTAATGGCTATTCTTGCTGACAACTGATAGCCGACAGCCCTTAAAAAATTATTGCTTTTTTTTTCGATTTGTGGTATACTTATATACGTCCTTAAGCTTGATTGTTATCGGCGTGTATCTTTTTTTTCTTGACAACGTTTAGATTTAAGGTAAAATTTGCGTAATAATGAAGTTTTCTCTTGACAAAAGAGACTAATTCTTGTATAATTTCGGAAAAATCCGTATTTTACCTTTACAAAGTTTGCAATTTTTGCTAAACTTTAAGGTACTCGTTTAGATATTGACTTTCGGGCGAGGCATTTAACATTCCAATAGAATCTTTTCGCAGTTAACTGTCCTCGCGAAATTCTGTTCTCAACGTGTCGGTTTGTTCTTGACGCGCTGCGGAGAGAACAACAAACGAAATAGCCCTACGTTACTCGACTTACCGAGAATATGATCGTGGGTTCCAAACGGTGTTGAATTGTACAATCAACACCGACAGGGGGACCAGGAATTTCCCAAAGGCACAATTTCTGTCTACGGGAAAGGACCGAAAGTTTTAGGACACCCTATCCGAAGGGTGTATTTTGATAAACTTATAATTTAAGGAGTTAACTCTAATGGCAAAATTGTTTAGAACCTTCGCTTTAGTATTGGCAGCCCTGTTTGCTCTCTCGCTTATAGTCGGTTGTGGCGGCGGTGATGAAGAAGAAGAAGAAGCCGCAGCAGCTGAATTCTCGTCGGCAGCCCCGGCGAGCGGCTCGGAGATTGCCGCGAATGCTACTATCACACTCACCTTTAGCAGCGACCCTGGCGAAGTAACTGTTGCCGGTGCGACCGTTACAGGTGGTGGTAAAACGCGTCAAGTCGCTGGTCCCTTCACAGAGGGTGCACTCACACTCGCTGTCAGCTGGACAAATGGCGACGGTAGCACTTCCCTCAGCTACACTGTTAAGGCAGCCGATAACACAGCTCCCACAGTCACTGGCGGAACCGTCTCAGACGGCGAAGAAGATGTTGATCCGGAAGAGATCAATGGCGACGGGATGATCGAAGTTACCTTCAGTGAAGAGGTCTCTGGTAACATCGCGCTGCAGACTGAAGCCGGCGAAAATGTCGGTTGGCTCGGCAAAGTTGAAGGTACCAAAGGCACGCTCGAGCTCGTCAAGGGCAAAGAGATTGGCAACGAGACTACCTACGTTATCGCAGGTAAAGTCGCTGATGCTGCCGGTAACGAAACTGAAGTTAGTGTAACCTTTACAACTAAGGGTAAAGAGTAATATCGAGGCTATTTCGATAAAAAGGGCAGCGTATTTTTAATGCGCTGCCCTTTTTTTGATAGTTATCAGTACGTTTTTTTACGTTTTTTTTGCGAAAAAATCTTTCAGGCGTCAGTTGTCAGTAAAGAGGTTGTTGGTAAAACAAACAGCAATTTTTATAGTTGTTAGGTCTCAGGAAGAGGCTTCTTAACTGCACACTGATAACTGAAAACTGACAATTAATAATCATTTTTTTCTTTACACAATTCTCGCATTAATGTTATAATGCAGTCAGAAATTTTGTCAAAATATACTGAAAACGAGAACTGAGAACTAAAATTTTTTGAACGGTTTTTGAAAAAGTGTTGTCTAACTCATGAATCAGTTAGAAATCTTGAGGAGAAAGTTCGGTGGATAGAACGGAAACTTTGCTCATTGCCGATCTGTGTGAAGGCGACGAGACAGCATTAGCACCACTGGTGGAAAGATACAAACGGATGGTGTACCGCCTCGCCGTGCAGATTACCAAGAACCACGCTGATGCTGACGATGTGATGCAGGAAACCTTTATTAAGGTTTACCGTTCAATTCACACGTTCCGGAAGGATGCTGCTTTCGAGACGTGGCTCTACCGGATAACTGTGAACGAGGCACTCAACTTCGTCAGGCGTAGAGAACGGCAGCGCGAATCCACAATTGAAACAACACCAGAAGCGGAATACGAGGTGTCCACCCGCTATCGTGCGCAGCTTGCCAATGACCCGCACACACAAGCAGAGAAAGCAGAACTTCGGCAATACGTTACAGAGGCAGTCAACAATTTGCCGCTTAAGCATCGGACGGTGGTAATCCTCCATGAATTTGAGGGGTTAACGCACGCGGAGATCGCTTCAATCCTTAACTGCTCTGAGGGAACAGTCCGTTCTCGGTTACACTATGCGCGCAAGAAACTCCGAACTTTACTCAAACCGTACATGGAAGCCAGTGCGATTTAGCATTAATAAATTGGATGCACGCAATGTCGTGGAGAATATCAGTCAGTGACCCCGCCCTAAAGGGCGAGGCTTGTTCCATACGCCAGCCAAGGCTATAGGTGGGATGAGGGTAACTCACCGACTACAGTCATATATCACAACACCAGAGTGTGGCATCTCTAACACGTCTGTAAAAACGGTATACCGAAGTGGTAGTAGGTATATTTAAGGATGCTCCCCAAGTCGCAGGTAGCGTGGGTGTTGTGATCTGGATGGGGCAATATACAACCCGAAAGGGATTTTACCTGTTTTTTCAAAGACACCGGGTCAGGTCGGATCGGAGACGGTGACAGCACTTCCGAAAATAAGCAGCCTCATCAGAGAAAATCGCCTACGGGTCTGTGGCGAAAAAACAACCCGTACCCCATTTCGGGGAATCTATACAAAAAAGGAGACGGTGTTTCCTCCCCCGTCTAACGACAGGGATTTCCACACCGAAGAATTTGATGAGACCGAAGTGTCACAAAATAGAACACCGTATCTCTGACTATATAGACGGGACGCTATCTGAACGGCAGACAGCTGCAGTCGCATCGCACATCCGTTCCTGTCAGTCGTGTCAACGAGAAGTCACTGACTTGAAAAAGGCGCAGCATCTCTTGAAAAACTTCTACGTTGAACCGGATGCGTCCGATGCCTATTATGCTCAGTTTACAGCGAAACTTCAGCACCGTATTGAACAGAGTGCCCCGACTGCGCTTCATCAACGGTTCACTGCAGCCGCGACGCGTCTCGGATGGCAGCTGCGGACACAGATACACCGATACACGGATCATTTCCGCCCAAGCAGGTTTATCTCCATAAGACAACACGCTTTACCGTACTACGTTCTTACCTTAGCGATGACGCTGCTGATTGCAGCACCGTTCCTTTTAACACAAGTTTCGCTGTACGATAACGGAGAGCATGTACGCTTGCCATCCGTCGCCTTACAGCCCGCCGTAACACTTTCCATACAGCAGAAGAAGACGGCGGTACATCGCATCGGTATCCGCCGAAATATAAATAGTGAACGTACAACGGAGACACCCACTGTAGACTCTGGCTCCGAGGTCTGGAAATTCACCGATGAACCGATGGTAGATGGATATATCTTCGCTAAACTCCGTAAGGAGAGTTCGGATGCGGTTCCGAGCGTCGCCTTGGGCATCGATTCGGAATTGCTTGCGTATGCTGAATTTCCTGCACAAGGTGCAATCTGGGCACGTCTGACAAGCCGAGATGTCCTAACGGAGGATCGGTATGCCCTGCTGTTGTTACGAGGTATCAACACAGCACAGCACGCGCGCCAACAATATGAACGCAAACGCAGTGAATCCAAAGGTTTTTCACAAATTTCAGAAAAATTGTTAGATGTACCGCTGGAGATGCTATCTGTCGCAGCGGTTTACGATCCAATAGAATTATAGTTATTAGCGGTCAGCCGTCAGTTAAGAGGCTTCAGGAAACCCGAGCATCTCTTGCTGACGGCTGACAGGACCTGATAGTCATTTTTACTAATAGCCATTTACTGATTGCTGACAGCCAACGGCTGACAGCGATTTTACCGATAACTAATTAGTTTCTAATCTCATCGGCGTGTTCTCAGTGCGCCGATGTAAACAAGGAGAAAATGAATGAACCCAAGGATTTTGGGCATTATTGGTGGCCTCGCTTTAGTGGTTGCACTCCTTTCACCTTTCATGATGGGTAGCTCCAAAAAGGTGGAACAACTCTACAATTCCGCTGAGGACCTCTACGGTCAAGCGGATTATGAAGGCGCAATCGCCAAGTATACCGAGGCACTCGAAGAATCAACGAAACGTGGTGTGAAGACCGAAGTTATTGACAAGGATTTCCCGACTCTCGCCAACTTTAGGATCGCAGTCTGTTACGCACGCTTGGCTGAACAGTCTGGGGATGTGAATCACTACGACACTGCGATTGAGTACATTGAAAAGGTCGCACCTACAGCAACGATCCCGAAACACCAAGAAGGATTAACGTACCTCTGGGGACATATCCTTTTCCGGACTGAGCAGTTTGAACTCGCTGAACCGAAGTTCATGCAGCTGATTGAGAACTTCCCGAACAGTCTGTCCGTTGAAAACGCTTGGTATGCTATCGGGCAGCTGAACTATAAACTGCAAAACTACGAAGACTCGCGACAGGCATTCAAATCCATACTTGACGGTTTTCCGAATTCTGATTTTAAGGATGATGCACAATACTTCATTGCCCAGTCGTTCCTCAACGAGTCCAACTACGAGCAGTCCTATCAGGAGTTCGATAAGATCGCGACAGAAGAGTACAAGAATTACCCTGAGCTGCAAGCCGAAGCGATGTATAAAGCGGCTTTCAGTTTGAATCAACTCGGTAGAGATGATGAGGCGATTGGTCGGTACACCAACTTCATTACGCAGTTCCCGGAGAGCCAATACGTCACAGCAGCGTATTTTGACCAAGGCGCGATTTACGCGCGTCAAAAAGACTATGACAACGCACGCGTTAACTACGAATTAGCACTTCAAAACACTGCTGATCGTGGACTGCAAGCGGAGATCCAGTCTGCCATCGGGCTAACTTACTACGATCAGGGCGACTATGAAAACGCAATCGTCGCCTACAGCCTGCTCCTCGAACAATATCCGGAGAGCGAATTCATCGCTGATGCGAAAATCGGTATCGCTGATAGCCATTTCCGTTTAGGGAATTGGAGTGAAGCGACTGTCGCTTACGAACGCGTGATCAACGAACACCCAGACGAGGGCGATTTCATCCCCTACTGCTCCTTTCAAATCGGTGAGGCGTACTACAAACTCGGCACCAATCAACGGAATGCTGGAGAGACAGAAGCCGGTATGGCAACGCTTGAACTCGCCTTGCAGTGGTATCAGAAAACAATTGACGACTACCCGCAAGACCCGGTCGCACCGCATGCACTCTACGGCGCGATTTGGGCACTTAACGACTTGGGACGGCAGGAAGAACTCGAAACGGTCGCCCGTGAGTTCATCGAAAAGAACAAAAACGATAACGAGTTCGACATCCTCGCAGCAGAGGTACAACTCCGGTTCGCTGACATCAAACGGACGGAATTCAAACAGTACATTGAAGCGGCCCAAGAATATGCGAAATTGTGGGAGTACCGCGATCTACCAAAGTTCCATCGCGTCAAGTTGATGGGCAAATTCTTTGAAGGTCGTTCCTATTATGAAGCCGCCAAACCTGAAGGTTATCAGGAAGGCGATGCGGGTGAAGACTTCAATCAAGAATACCTCCAGAAGTCCGTGGCAGCGTATCAACAGGCGGTCGCTAAGTTTAATGACGATGCCTTCCTCCCCGGCATTGCTGAGGAACGTTATGACGACTTCAGTGAACGGGGTGCCCAGGTAGAAGCCTGCTTCATGAACGAAGCACTTTCCCACGAAATGCTCGGCGACTGGCTGCAAGCGCGCGAACGGTACGCGTCTATCCCCGAAACGAGTGAATACTACGAACGCGCACTACTCCTTATCGCTAACAGCCATGTTAAAGAAGGCGATAAAGAGGGCGCGATTAACTACTACAACTCCATTTTAGACAACCTCGCGGATGCTGACAATCGCTCGTTGGCAGAAATCAAACTCGCAGACCTGCTCCGCGCAGAGAAACGGTTTGAAGAAGCCGCCGTTCAGTATCAAGCCGTGGTTGACGGCAACCCGACGGGTGAATACGCCGATGATGCGCTTTATCTCGTAGGGATCTGCTACTACGAAGTCGCTCCTGAAAAACCGGAACGCTTGGCATCTGCCGAAACTGCTTTCAAACGCGTGATTACGGACTATCCTGACAGTCCGAACCTTGCTGAAGCCTATTACGGCTTAGCACTTGCTTATCGTGATGCCGCACAAAAGCAGAACGCTACTGATAAGTGGCCCCTGATTTTTGAACTCGTTGACGAAGCACACGAAAAATTCGGATCAAGCGACAATGAGCTGATCCTTAAAGTACTCGGGCAAATCGAATTGGTTAAAGCAACCGCGATTGAAAATACAGGTGAAGCCGTCGATGTAGACACGCTCGTAACTTCTCTGAAGCGTGTTGTTGACAACACCGGCGCGCCGGAAATGGTACGCAGCCGTTCACAATTGAAGATTGGGCATACCTACTACAGTGAAAAACGCTACGACGAAGCCCTTGCGGAGTATATCTTCTTTGTGGAAACCTTCCCGAATAGCGAATTGGCACCGAACGCTCAATACCAAGCCGCCGTGTGTCACTATCAAATCGCACAAGCCGCGACAGATGCGGGTAGCAAGAAACTGAGCCTCCAGAACGCCGTCAGTGCCGCTGAAAAAGTACCGACCCTGACGAACGACGCGAACAACCTCATCAGTGCTAATTACACTGCTGGTTTAGCCTTGTTAGGGTTAGAGGACTCGAAAGGGGCAGCGGATGCGTTCCGCCGAGTTACCGCCCAAGAAGGTAAGACCGAGGATGAAGCGCGGAAGACGCTCGTTTTCCAAGCACACTCACGGCTTGCTGAACTCAACGGCATCCTCGGCGATCACGCCGCGGCGGTGCAAGAGTATCAGTATATTATTGAAAACTCTGAAGACGTTGACCTGAAAGGACGCTCCTACTTCGCAATGGCATTCGCGCAAGAGGAACAACTCCAAGCCAATCAGGAGGCGTTGATGAGCTACCAGAACGCCATTGAATTAGTCAAGGATCCGCTCACAAAAGCGCAATCCTACTACCGGATGGGCCTGATTTATCAGGACAAACTGAAACAGTCCGATAAAGCGTTGGAAACCTTCCAAACGCTCATCGGTGAGTATAGCGGTTCGGAAAATACGAATATCGCCTCAATGGTCGCTGATGCTGGCATCCGTCGCTCAACGCTTTATGTTGAATTGGGACGCTTAGATGAAGCCATCACCGAAGCGGTTGAAGCCTTGAGTCGTACGAAGTCTAACCCGAACGCGAGTGTGGCAGAAAAATCCGCTGCGCAATACAATTTGGGTTTCCTCTACTCCGACAAAGCGCGCTCCCTCTTCTCTGACGCAGTCGGAACTGACCTACAGCCCTACATAGATACAAGTCGTCAGGCTGTAAGTACCTTCTTCGAAATCAACACAATCGCAGCACCGGTTGAAAAGGCGGATAAGCAAACGGTGATTCCATTCGTGCAGAACTCGCTGTTCCAAGCCGGTCAGATTGCCTATTCTGTCGGTATCGGCCTGAAACGTCCAGAAGAATTGATGAGCTCACTGGCACCGCTGACAACGTTTGTCAGTTACGTTGATAAAGGCTTGTTCCCGCAATCGGATATGCTCCGTAAGAACACAGAAACCTCCCTGAACTACCTCGCCGCCGCGAACTTTGAGTTGGGTCGGATGCAGGTCGGTATGGATGGTGAGATGTCTGAGAAAGCGGTCAGTTATTTCGTCGCCGCTGCAGACGTGTTCCGTGACATGGTCCGCCGCTATCCAAACGCCAAAGATGCGGCTTACTGGCAATATCACGTCGGTGAATCCTACTTCGCTTCACAACAATTTGAGAACGCAATTACAGAATACGAGAAGGTACGCCAAGTGGACAAGAACCACTCAAGCGCGCCCGAATCGTTGTATGCGATCTCAACGTGTGCACAGCTGCTCAGTGAAGCCGCCGAAGAGGCAGGCGATGCTGACGCACAGCAGCGTTGGTATGATCGACTGTTTGCCGCCAATGAAGCACTCGCTGCGGAATATCCAGATAGCAAGTACACTGCCGATGCGCTTATCAATATCGGTAATAAGTACTTCAACGCCGGCTCAGAGGAAGATATCGAGCAAGCCACACGTATCAGCCTCTATCAACAGGCAATTGATCACTACCAGAGAGCGATTAACACGCCGGGCATCGGTGGCGAATCGAAATCGACAGCGCAAGGCTATCTCAACGATACTGCTAACGCGCTCGCCTACTACGAATACGATGTGGCAAATCAGATGCTGAATGAGGCGAAACTTGCACGGGGCGACGAACAGAAAACCAAGGTTGAAGCCACTGTTGCAGCATTCAAGAAGATCATCGAAGCGTATCCGACCAGCAAATATGCAGATCTCGGTCTCGTGCAGATCGGTGAAGCCTATATGGTGTTGGCGGAAGACGACGATGCGTATTTTAACGACGCTCTCGAACACTTCAACCGTCTGTGGAAAAAATACGAAGTCAACAAGCCCGCCGATGTAAAAGTCAATAATGCTCTCACGTATGCTCAGAGCCAAGTTCAAGTCATTCTGAGTTACATGCGAGCAAACAATCTGGAAATTCGAGAAGGTGCTGATCGCGCCGGCGGCGGCGAGTAATCGCCAGAGTTTCCGGGTTCTTGCAGCCCCGCTCTCCTGAGCGGGTTTCTCTAAATCTAAAGGAGGATGCCGTCAGGCATCCTCCGTTCTTATGAACTTCCCTTAACTCTGAAACCCCCGAATTTTGAAAATTAGCGATTTAGACGATGTCTGAGGAGCCTGATGAACAGTGTATGATGAATTAATAGTACCACCGCGCGTGCTACTCGGTCCCGGACCCAGTGAAGCCAACGCGCGGGTTCTTAAAGCGATGACGACCCCGATGTTGGGGTACTTAGATACCAAATTTGTCGAAGTGATGGACGACACGGTGGCACTACTCCGCCAAGTCTTTGGAACTGAAAATAGATTGACTCTGCCAGTCTCCGGGACGGGAACCGCGGGTATGGAAGCAGCACTCGCCAACGTTATTGAACCCGGTGATGGTGTCGTTGTAGGTATCAACGGCTACTTTGGCGAGAGGATCGCCAACATCGCCGCACGGTGCGGCGGTGTCGTTACAACCGTAGAAACTGAGTGGGGCACACACATCCCTACCGAAAAGATTGCCGAAGCCATCGCTAAGATTTCCGCACCGAAACTGGTTGCGTTGGTTCATGGAGAGACCTCTACCGGTATCCTTCAACCCTTGACGGATGCAATTGAAATTGCTCGCAGCAGCGGTGCGCTCTTTCTCGCTGATTGCGTAACCTCGCTCGGTGGGCAGCCTGTAGACATGGATGCCCGCGATATTGATATCGCCTATAGCTGCACACAAAAATGCCTCGCCGGTCCGCCCGGACTCTCACCTATCAGTTTCAGTGAACGCGCTGTTGACGTGATTCGGAACCGAAAAACACCCATCCAGAGTTTCTATCTTGATATGACGCTCCTTGAAAACTATTGGCACGGCGAGAAACGGAGTTATCACCACACCGTTTCAATGTCAATGATTTATGCGTTACGTGAAGCACTGCGCGTTGTCTTAGAAGAAGGATTGGCGGCTCGTTATGAACGGCATGAACTGAATGCCCGCGCGCTACTTGCGGGTGCAAAAGCGATCGGATTGCAGCCTGCAGCTGAGCAAGGTTATCGCGCGCCTATGCTAACCACGCTGCGCATCCCCGCCGGCATTGATGATGCGACCATTCGGAAACGTTTAATTACGGACTATGGAATAGAGATCGGTGCCGGTCTCGGTATCTTCGCTGGAAAGGCGTGGCGAATCGGACTGATGGGTGAATCTGCGAACGAGCGGAATGTCATGCTTGTCCTTAACGCATTAGAGAAATTACTGATTGAGTTCGGGCACAATACGGCACCCGGTACAGCTGTTCATGCGGCATCACAGGTGTATTAGTTTTCGGTTGTCAGTTAAAAAGGTCTCTTGTGGCAGTAGCAGGAAAAGCAATTTCCACAAAGTTTTAACCGAAAATTGAAAGATTTTTCGCAGAAAAATCGTACTGATAACTGACAACTAATTGCTATTCCCACTCAATGGTGCTTGGCGGTTTTGAACTAATATCGTAAACGACACGGTTGATGCCTTGCACCTCATTGATGATCCTATTCGAGATTCTCGCAAGCACATCTGGCGGTATGCGCGCCCAATCGGCTGTCATCGCATCGCTGCTGGTGACAGCACGGAGCACCACAGCGTTTTCGTAAGTGCGCGCATCTCCCATCACCCCGACACTCTTGACAGGTAAAAGCACAACCAACGCCTGCCAAATCTCGTCGTACAAGCCTGCCGTTTTAATCTCAGAAATAAAGATTGCATCCGCTGCGCGGAGTACCTCTAAACGTTCATAAGTTACCTCGCCTAAAACGCGGACAGCGAGTCCTGGTCCAGGAAATGGGTGTCGTCCAAGCACACGTGCGGGAATGTTTAGTTCAGCACCGACCGCCCGTACTTCATCCTTAAAAAGTTCCCTGAACGGTTCGAGCAATTCAAACGGCATCTCAGATGGCAGCCCGCCAACGTTATGGTGCGTCTTAATTGTAGCGGATGGTCCCTTTACAGAGACACTTTCTATAACATCAGGGTAGAGTGTCCCTTGGGCAAGAAATCGGAAATTATGCACCATCTCTGCCACCGACACCTTGAAGGTCTCAATGAACTGTGCCCCGATGACCTTCCGCTTCTGCTCCGGGTCTGTAACCCCTGCCAACCCATCCAGAAACGGTTTTACCGCATCAACAGCGACAAGCGGAATGCCGATCTGTTTGCAAGTTTCGATAACCTCAGCGGCTTCGTTTTCTCGGAGGAGCCCATTATCCACAAAAACGGATACGAGCGCGTCGCCTATCGCCTGATGGAGCAGCGTCGCCAACACCATTGAATCAATGCCGCCGCTGACGGCGCAGAGGACGCGTTCATCGCCGACCTGTTCCTGTATTTGCGCTGTCGCGCGTGCGATGAAAGCACGCATCGTCCATGTATTGCGGCATCCACATATCTCTCTCGTGAAGTTCGCCAAAATCCGGTCAGCATCCTGTGTATGCTCCACTTCGGGGTGGAATTGTAAACCGTAAAATGCGCGCTCGGTATCCACCATAGCAGCGATAGGGGCGTTTTCTGTCTGGGCAATTGTTTGGAAACCGATAGGGGGTGCCTCAATCCGATCACCGTGGCTCATCCAAGCAGAAAAGCAGGAAGAGAGTCCTTCGAAAAGTGGATCTACTTCGCTGAGCACTTGAAGCGGTGCGTGCCCGTATTCGCGTTCGGTGGCTGGATGTACCTTCCCACCCGCTAATAGTGCCGCCATGAGTTGCATGCCGTAGCAGATGCCTAATACAGGTATTCCGAGGTCAAAGAGTTTTGCCTCAATTTTCGGAGCATCCGTTTCATAAACGCTTGCGGGCCCGCCACTGAGAATGATCCCTTTTGGCGCGAGAACTTCTATCTGAGGCAACGTTAGGGTATACGGATGAATTTCGCAATAGACGTTTTGCTCGCGGACGCGCCGTGCAATCAGCTGCGTGTATTGCGAACCGAAATCCAAAATGAGGATAGTCTCTTGTTGTCGTGATGCCGTGTTGTCGGTGTAGTCCATACGCTTGTAGATTCAGTGTCTGTCTATATATCGCCACCATTTTTTAGACGTGAGGCGTTGCTTCGCAATCAATAATATCGCCGGTCTGCGGCTCGAAAATTACACCATAAGCTCCAGGGGGTGCGAAATCAATATCGTTTAACATAGCCAAACCGGTATTAGCGTCTTCTAAGTAGTAGGCACCCCAATGCGTGTGTTCTGGTGTGTTGATACACCGCACGTGGTAGCAGTGGTTGTGGAACTGAATTGTATTTCCGTAAATGATAATATATCTGTCCCCAAACAGATTCATCGCGATCTGATGGACGACATAAGGATCTACATGTTGCACAATTCTTCAGTTAGTCTTGATGATAACATCAATCCTGCGGTTCTTTTCTTCTTTGTTCGCTCCATCTTCAACAATAGGCTGATTCTCTCCTAAGCCGACTGCGGTAATCCGTCCGGCATCTACCCGCCCGTCCGTAGTGAGGAATCTCTTAATTGAATCCGCGCGTTCCATACTTACATTTTGATTGACCCTTGCATTTCCCAAAGAACTGGTGTGCACCTCGATTTGGACGGGATATTTACTGAATCCAGCCGTTCGTAGGACTTTTGCAAGCTGCGCGAACGTATCAATAAATTCCGGGTGGATCTGTGTGCTCCCGTAGGCAAATGCATTGCCACTAATACGGATTAACACACTATCCCTTTGTTCTGTAACGATAGCATTTGGGACCTGCTTTGACGCGAGCAGCAAATCCGATTTCGCTGATGTTACCTGCTTCGCGTTTGCAATGGCGCGTTGTAGGTAGTCGTCTCCCTCTGCAGCTGCTTTAATCGCGTTGTCATATTCCTTAGCAGCGAATGCGGATTGCGATTTTTCGTAGGCTGAATTTGCGAGCTCATAAAGTTTTGCTTCCAGCTGCGGCACCTGTGTCCCAACCTGCGCGGCGATCTTCTCACCTAACCCCCCAACAGCCCGTCGTGCATGTGCTATTAGCGTATTTAATTCCTGCTGTGCGCGTTGCCTATATTCCGTTACTTCCGCAGTTGCAACAGCCTTGTCAGCGGATTGTTGTGCCTGCTTCGCGGACTGCTGTGCCTGTTCATAGCGATGCGCGTCCACTTCCTGTTTCGCGCGTTGCAGGTGTGAATTCGCCTCTTGCAGCTCCTTCGGTGCATGTTGATTAGCATTGAGGATTTGCGCACGTTGGATGATAACTTCCGCCTGCGCGATTGCGATCTGCGCGTTCGTCTTTGCCCCCACCTCTGCCTCTCGGTTCCGCACCGCCAACTGGTACAGAGCGTTTACGAGTGTCCGGGCATCAGCAGTAGCATCCTCGGCATCAGAAAACGCCTCTTGCGCAATGAGGTTGGTAATCGAGGCAATCGCCGCCTGAACGCGTTCATAGTCAGCGGTCTCTTTAATAGTGGGATAGATATCTACCGTAATAGTCACGAACAACTCTAAACCCACAATAAGAGCACGAAGTTCTGCTTGACGTAGTTTTATTTCCAAATCAGCGATTTCGGCTGAGAGTTGTTCTGTCTGCTGCTGTCCTTTATCACCTGCTCTCAAAGCACGAGCCAGCTGCTCTTCAGTGATCGCTTGACGGATACGCCCGATTTCGAGTTCATGCTCGTGTGCCTTTATGACCTGTTGATATATCTGTTCCCGGATAGAGACGACCTTCTGCTTTGCGCGGTGTTGTCGTGCTTTCGCGATAGCAATCTGTGCCACCCATTCCGCCTGATACGCGAACTCCATACTTTGCGGAATATCCGCCTTTTCTCGCGAGTTCCGGGCGAAATTGATAAGCTTCACTGCCCGTCCGTATTCCTCTGGTACCAAAGATTCAGCTTCCAATTCTGCGGCATTACTAATCGCTTGTTGCGCGTCTTGGAACTGCGTCGCGAGCATAACTTCATCAATCTCTGGTTTGGCGCATCCAAAGATAACAAGGTAGGTGCATAAAAGTAGCGATCCGTAGAATTTCATCAGTTCATCCTCAACAGTTATTGTTTAACGTTCTGCGTCGTCTCGCAATGCCTCAAATTCTGCTTTTATCGCTTCAAGCCTCTGGGAAACCTCAGCGGTACTCTGTTCACTGAGTGCAAGTTGTGCTTGCGCTTCTTGAACGAGTGCTTCCTCGCGCACAGCGATAGCGGTCTCAGTTGCGATACGTGCGTGCAGGTAGGCGCGTAGCGCCAACCGATATGCGCGTGTTGCGTCGCCCGCGTTCATTGCCTTTTCAGCAGTCACAAGCATCTCTTGAGCAGTGCTCAGAGGTGTCTCCGCGGTTTCCTGTGCGCCCATCGCTTCCGCGGAGGAGAGGGCAACTTGCGCGTTTTGCATTGTTTCCACGGCAAGTTGTTGCAATTGTCCACCGCACCCGAAGATTCCGAGCATGGCTGTTACAGTGATGAGGCAGGTTATCCATCTCATATCGGTTTTTCCTGTCTGTTTTGCAGCGATGAACTGCTTTAAAGTCGTGTGAACATTCAAGAATTTTGGAGTAAAAAAGCCTCGCTTGGGTGGCGCGCGATGCAGCACCCTAAGGCGAGGCTTCTGGTCGTTCGTTCCTGGTGCGGAAGTCTGCGCTAAAATTCAGGACGCTCTGTATAGACACTCACCTTCCGGCGATATTTGTCTTTCCGCTCAAACCATACGTATCCATCAATTTTTGAGTAGAGCGTATAATCATTGCCGACACCGACGTTGCTGCCGGGGTGTATATGAGTCCCACGTTGTCGGGCGAGAATGCTCCCTGCGGTGACATAGTTTCCAGAAAATCTCTTGACCCCGAGTCGTTTCCCGATACTGTCGCGTCCATTTCGGGTACTTCCGCCGCCTTTCTTATGAGCCATCAGATTCTTCCTCCACCGCGCCGATTGCGGTAATTTTTATGCGTGTAAACGATTGACGATGCCCTAATTTGCGTTTGTATCCCTTCCGTCGTTTCGATTTGAACACAATCGTCTTTTTCGTACGCGCCTGTTGAACGACCTCACCTGTAACAGAGGTGTTTTCAAGATAGGGCGAGCCGGCTTGCAACTGACCGTCATCGTCAACAACAGCCAAGACGGATGGAAATGTAACGCTTTCCCCAACATCCGCGTCGAGTTTTTCAACATCGATTAAGTTTCCGACTTCTACGCGATGCTGTTTCCCACCGCTCGCAAAAACTGCATACATTTTTAAATATTACTTTTAGTAAAAATCTATGTCATTCTGCTTTCAGAAAAAAACGCAGATTTTCACGGGACTCCTTAAGTCCCTTTACGGACACCGCCGTGTCCAACCTGCCTGTATCCAATGTCGTCTATGTGCGGTATAGAAGATAACAGGCAATTCGCACGCCCCAAAGGTTCGCGGGACGTGGAGTAACCCTCAAAGTTAGTTCCGAAGACCTAACGCTTTATCACTTCCGAGTGTCCTCACAGTGTCAAGGTTCGTCTCACTCGCGTATGAACCTTTTTGCGTAGATAGCCTTAATTTTTGTCGGTGTGCTTGGTTGTTGCACGGGCTACGCAATCCGGTAGGGCGGATTTGAACCGCCGAAACGCCTAAAACGCCTACCGTTTAACAGAGTTTCTCACGACTTGGAGAAAAAAAACTATTTAGGAACTACTTCCTTCTGCTTAAATTATACCCCAAAAACGCGTCAATGTCAATTTAGATTCATATTTCGCGTAAAGGCGGTCAGCAATCGGAGAAAATTAAAGCAGCCTTTGCGTTAATCCAAAAATAACTCTTCACCCTTGCCGACGAAGATCCGATAATCTTCGAGGTGCAGATCAGCATCTGCTTCCAGTGCTAAATCTAATTTCAACGACTTTTTGAGATCTCGCAATTTATTCGCCATTTGCGACTTGATATGCGAGACGACATAGTCGTTGGCGATAACGCGTAACTCTGAGTGCTTCGACTGGTTATGCGCCATCTTAATCGCACGAAGCAGCTGAATGACAACGGTTTCAATCGATAAGACAGTTCCATGTCCATCGCAATAGGGACATTCCTCCATCAATAGTGTAGAGAGGCTCGGTCGGGTGCGTTGGCGCGTCATCTCGACGAGTCCTAAGTCTGAAAAATGGAGGATGTTAGTGCGGGCGCGGTCCTTCCGGAGTGCTTCCTGTAACATCTTGAAGACGCGTTTGCGATGTGATGCCTCTTCCATATCAATGAAATCAACGACAATAATCCCACCGAGATCCCGTAATTGAATCTGGCGGACGACCTCCTCAACCGCTTCAAGGTTGGCACTGAGAATCGTGTTATCAGGGTCAGCTTTCCCGACGAAGCGTCCAGTGTTAACATCAATAGAGACCATGGCTTCGGTCTGTTGGATGATAATATGCCCACCACACTTGAGCCAAATTTTTTCACTGAGTGCTTCTTTGAGTGCCCGTTCAACACCGTAGGCATCAAAGAGGGTTGTATCGTCCTTATAAAGCGATACCCTCGGCTTCAAATCAGGCATCACAGAAGAAACATAATCTAACGTCTCTTGATAGCCAGCCTTTGAGTCAATAAGCAGTTGTTTGACATCCTTGGTCAGCATATCCCGGACAATTCTGTTCGTAAAACTTAGGTCTTTACTGACGAGACTCGGTGCGGATTTCCGCTTGGCACGCTCACTGACCTGCTTCCACTGGTTGATGAGGTAGCGGATTTCGGATGCGAATTCGGATTCGCTTAAGCCCTCTGCAGCAGTCCGTATAATAAAACCGCCCTCAACATCCGCCTTAATCGTCTTTGCCATATTGCGTAGCCTGTCTCGCTCAGTAGCGGACTCAATCCGGCGTGACACACCAATATTAGAGGAATTTGGCATATAAACGACATAGCGTCCCGGGAGTGTAATGTTACTGGTGACGCGTGCGCCCTTTGTCCCGATCGGTTCTTTCCCAACTTGCACGAGAAGTTCTTGGCGCTTTGAGATGAGATCACTAATAAGAAAGGGAAATCCACGTCCACCACGGGATTGTTTTGCAGGCTTTGCCTTCAAATCCAATGTACTGACAGCTTTGTCGAGTTTCCGATTGCCATTCACGTTTTCATCTTCGGTTTCATCTCCGTTAGCACTCTCGTATTTAAGATCAGAAATATGTAGAAAGGCGTGCCGATCTAACCCAATATCAACGAAGGCTACCTGCATGCCGGGTAAAACGTTCTCGACTCTTCCTTTGTAAAGATTTCCCAATGTTTGCGCTGCTGCTTTCCGTTCGATATAAATTTCATTCAGCACCCCCTCTTCAAGTACCGCACAGCGTGTTTCATAATCATCATCAGAAATAAGTATCTCCTTTTTCATTATTACCTCCTATCGTGCCTTTTTTTACGAGGCACCTCGGTTTAATCATCATGTCAAAAATCGGCAGCGTTGCAAAAAGTAGTAAAGGCTGCAAAATAGCGTCAGTGTGCGGTTGCCTCCAACGGGAGTAGTACCAAATTCCTGTGTAGTGAGACGATCCTTCCGTGTCTCAATGCTCCGCCATTTTCAGTGAATTTGGCATAGATTATAGCGTTGTTTGTATACGACTCTATTTAAGCTGGACTTGCAAGCTGCGCCTTATAGCCTCGGCGTCAAGGTTACGACGGGTGTTATTAGTTCACCCATTGAAATGCCACCGTGCTGGAACCCTCCTTGAAACTGCCGTTTATATTTATAAAAATCGTTTGGATAGACGAAATAGTAATCGTCTTTCGCAAGAATGTAATCCTTACTTGGGATTTCCGCGGGAAGCCGATATTTTTCTGGATCATGGAGATGAACGGCTTCGTTTTCATCGCAGCCGAGATTCGTGCCAATTTTAAACCGGAGACTGGTGGTGGTCTCGCGATTTCCACGTGCCCGGGTGGCGCGGTTGCAGAAGACCGACCCGTGGTCACTGGTAAGCACTACAGTTGCGTTCTGCGCTGCAACCATACGCAAAATATCAAAAAGCACGGAATGTGAAAACCAAGAACGCGCGAGTGCCCGGAAAGCGGATACATCAGGGGCGAGCTGTTGGAGAACATCTGACTGTGAACGCTGATGTGTCAAGATATCAATGAAGTTGACGACCAACGTCGAAAGTCCCACACGTGTATTCGCAGCGACCCGCTTTTTATAGGTGTTTCCACCTCGGGCATCAAAAATCTTGAAATACTGAGGTGCGGATTTTAACTTGATGTCTCTGCGCTTAAGATGTTCTTCAAGAAGCTGCCGTTCGTAGCGATTCGTACTCGTATCGCCATCAGATTCCTCTTGCCAGTACTGCGGATAGCGTTCTGCGATCTCCGCGGGGAACAACCCACTGAACAGCGCATTCCGTGAATACATCGTTGCACTCGGTAGGATTGAAAAACTATACTCACGTTCAATAGAAAAATAGGGGTACAGGAGTGATTCCACTGCCAGCCAATGGTCCAAACGAAAACAGTCAACCACAATAAAATAGACGGATTTTCCGGCTTGAAGTTGGGGGATGACATGCCGATCTAAGACATTAACGGATAGTGGGGGGGCCTCCGAGCTGCCAGCGACCCAGTCGGAATAATTCGCTGCGACAAAATCGGAGAACTCGGTATTACACTCCTTCTTTTGACCAAGATGTGTCTCCTCTAACCCACCTTCGGCGAGCTTTTCAGACACTAAATCCCACTGTAACAATTTGACGTAGATATCCACCCATTCCTGCCAGTTGGGTGCTGAATCTTTCATAGTGCGGATCGCATTGAAATCCGCGGTGTACTGGCTTGGGATCTGACCTACGACGATCTGCGTCTGATCAAGGACACGTTTTAGTGTAGAAACGATCTGGGCAACACCAATCGGTTTTACCAGAAAATCTGTTACCTGTTTACCGAGTGCTACCTCAATAAATTGTTCATCGCTGGATTGCGTGACGAGAATGACTGGGATTTGTGCGTTAATAGTCCGGATTGCATCAAGCGTCGCCATCCCATCTTTACCAGGCATAACCTGATCAAGAAGAACAGCACTGTACTGTGTATCGCTATCCGTTAAAAGCGCGATGCCGTCCTCGCCATTTGTGACAGGCGTAACGGCGTAACCTCGTTCAAGCAGCACACGAATGTGCGGTTGCAAGGCTTCTATTTCATCGTCAATCCATAAGATGTGGTGTGCTTGTGCCATATTCAAGTTGTAAAAATGCCCAGCCGCGGTTCAGAAAAGCAGGATAGAACAGTATCTTCTGCACTCTTCACAATACGCATCAACTGATGCTCACGCGACTGGCAATCGAATTTCAAAAGTCGTACCTTCAGGGCTCGTTCTAACCATGCGGATACTTCCGTGATGATATTCACGGATGATACGTTGTACCACTGTCAATCCGAGGCCCCATCCGTGTGTCTTAGTAGACATGCCCGGTTCAAAGATTTTTCGCTGATTCTCACGGTCTATGCCACTTCCGTTGTCGGCGTACCGTATAACAATATCATTGTGTCGCTTGTCGTGCGTCGGTTCGATCTGAATCCACCCATCTGCTTTATCCATAGCATCCAGCGAATTACGTATTAGGTTTTCAAACACCCAGTGCAACAGTTGTGCATTTGCGAGGACAGTTGGTGCTTCGTGTAACATCAGTTGAATTTCGACGCGTCGGCTAATGTGTGGCAGCCGCTTCTCAAAGTATGCTCGGACTTCTTCAAATATTTCAGCCATGTTGACTTCGGTCAGTGGCGGTTGCGTGCCAATCATACCGAAGCGCGCAGTTGTTTTCTGTAAACGCTCCAGATCGTTTTGCATACTTTCGGAGAGTTCAGCGAGTGTCGCATCGCCTGTTTCTCTGCTTCGTTCACGCAAGAGCTCTGCCCATGCCAACAGGGACGACATCGGTGTTCCGAGTTGATGCGCCGTCTCTTTCGCTAAGCCGCCCCAAATTGCTGAGTGTTCATAAGACTTGATCCGTTGGTAAACAAGAAAACAGACGACCCCAAATACTAATAAAACAAAAGGGACTATAAAAGGTACCACCAACCCATAGTACGGCTTGCTCTCATAATAGAAGTACCCATCATGTCTCTCTGGGGTTGTCACAATCATCGAGGATGCAGGCGCGTTCTGAATGAAGACTTCCGCCCGTTCTCGTTCCTGCACGGTAGCGTTATCCGCGATGACAACATCGCCCCATATTTGCCATTTTTGTGGCACGCCAGCAGTATCGGTGATTACAAACGGTAGATGTACCATCTCGCTGGGGTCAGCATCACCGTAGTAAACGTATCCCTTTAGCTGCCTATCTTCAAGGAGCATAGGTATCTTGCGTGGCGGATTCTTCTCCTTCATGCGTGCCAATGTCGATTGTAACAATACCTCTTCATCTTCTGTTAACGAAATCCGCTCATTTTCGTTGACATTTATATCAAAACTGTCGATTTTTGCGTCCAATTCTGGGTCAACACCACGTGTAATTACGGGGTTTCCTTCCGTATCCGTGATAATAAATGAAAATGCGCGCGCTCTGTCTGTAGCAGATGACTCCTGCCTTACGATCTCAGTCAGCTTCTGTTGTAAATCCCGGTCTTCAACACTCGGGAGTACCTCCGCGAGATTGGCAAAAAGGTCTATCTGTACATCTATATCTGCGTTTAGCTGCGAGATTTGCCGCGTGTAATAAGCAAAACCAAAGATGAGCGTTCCCAGCCCAACGATGAAGTAGACGAACATTAAACGGGTGGTCGTATACCTTGGAATAATTCGACGATTCAACCGCAATTTCGTATTCCTCCATATAGATCGGACGCGAATCTACCATAATTAATAATATCATCTTTAAAAGGAAATTGCAAACCTATTTTAATCAGAGGCATTCAGTTTTCGGTTTCCATTAACTCTCAAGTGATTCTGTACTTCAATGCTTACGCATCGCTTTCGCTGTTAGAACATTTTTCACACACACCCTGTTAGTGGTTAGGAAACAACATATCATTTGACTTTTTTCAACAAATCGGGTAAAATAAAATTAGGAATTATAAAGCGTGTTTTTTTATGTTTACCGTTGCGTTAGCATTCTGAAATGCTGTGCTATACCCCTCGGAATAAATTCGCAATCATAATTAGAATGCGATGCAACTTACTAAGTGAGAATCCTTGATGCTTAAAGCGATTACATTCGATTTTTGGCAAACCCTTTATGCAGATTCCGAAAAGAATTGGCGAAAACGTCAAGCGATACGTGTTGAACGGTGCCACGCTTATCTGAATAGCAGGGGCTATGCTTGTACATTAGCTGAGGTAGAATTCGGACTTGAAGAAGCATATAATTTGGTGATGTCGTTATGGCATCAACATAAAGGGGTCTCCGTAAAGCGATGCATGCAGCGATTTGCGGAAGTACTTGAGCTCCGGCTTGAAGAGGTAGATCTTGATCAATTAATCGAGCACCTTGGTGCCGCTTTCTTAGAGGCACCGCCGCGTATGATAGCGCATGTCAAACCTGTCATCTCTCGGTTGAGTGAAACCTATCCGCTCGGAATCATTTCAGACTCGGCACTCACTCCGGGAAGTTTTGCCCGGAAACTGATGGTGCGCGATGGTATTTTGCAATTTTTTGCAGCTTTCACCTTCTCCGACGAAACAGATTATACAAAACCTCAAGTTGTGCAATTCCACTCAACATTGACAGAGCTGCATGCCAAACCTGCGGAAGCCGTACATATCGGCGATATCTTCCGAACGGATATCGTCGGCGCAAAAAACGCAGGTATGAAGGCAATTCGCTTTTCAGGGTTCAACAAAGGCGATGGAAATGACACACTCAGTGATGCCGTTGTTGATGACTATAGAAAATTGGAAACCGTCATCACTGAACTGTCAACAGAGGGAACATTACGGAGAAAAAAATGACAAATGTGTTGGTCACCGGCGGTACCGGATTCATCGGTAGCAGAGTCTGTACTGCCCTCTACGAACAAGGCGATGCGGTGCATGTGTTATCCCGAAGCCCGGCGCGTGCACAGAGTAAATTGAAATCAGCAAGAGCGGTCTACGGTTGGAACCCTGAAACCGAAAAACTGCCATCTGAAGCCCTATCGGATATGACCTCGGTCGTTCATCTGGCAGGTGAAACGATCGCGGGCAGGTGGAACGCCGAAAAAAAACGGCGAATCCGAGATAGCCGAATCCTTTCAACGCGGAACCTGGTTGAATCGTTCGCGGCAGCAGACACAAAGCCCGATGTGCTCGTCTGTGCCTCTGCAATTGGATATTACGGGGACAGCGGAGACGAGCGTTTTACGGAGGTTTCGCCAGTTGGCACCGATTTTCTTGCTGACGTTTGCCAAGAATGGGAATCGGAAGCCCAAAAAGCGATTGCGCTTGGGATTCGGGTCGTTATGGTTCGGATCGGGCTTGTACTTGGGTTAGGCGGTGGATTGTTGACACAGGTTCTCCCGCCCTTTAAGATAGGAGTCGGCGGCATACTCGGCAGTGGTCGGCAGTGGATGTCCTGGATTCACGTTGACGATGTGGTAGGTATTGTGCTACACGCTTTAGAGAATAGCGAAATTCGAGGTCCACTGAACGCGACTGCCCCTACACCTGTCAGGAATACAGAGTTCACAAAAACGCTCGGTGCGGTCCTACGACGTCCCACGCTGTTCCCTGTCCCAACGTTCGGCTTGAAACTAATGATGGGCGAATTCGCGGACTTTGTCGTACTGAGCCAGAACGTGGTTCCTGAGAAAACGGAAGTCAGCGGCTATGAATTTCGTCACCCGACGCTCGAATCTGCTTTGAGGGATCTACTATAGACGCGTAGTTTATGATGATTTGCGATGTCCGCCTCTCTGAATATGGAAAAGTTTCAAGTATACCGTCCCCGGTTAATCAATTGATGACCGATTTTGCTGTCGGCTTTCGAGATGAATGCGACATCAATCTCGGTGTCGGATATGTCAATGAACGGACAATTCCGCACCAACAGATTCTACTTGCCTGCGAGAAAGTGCTCGCTCACCCCGAAAAGTATCGCGCTTCCCTTAATTATGGCGGCGCGCAGGGTTCCCCGAACCTAATAGCATCGCTCAGACGGTTTCATATTGAGAACCGCATTGGCGGTATCACTGAACAGACGCTAAACAACCGAGATATTGTTATCGGTGCGAACGGCGCAACGAGTTTGTTGGAAAGTATCACACATCTGCTCCCGGCTGGTATCATATTTACCGCAGACCCGATGTACTATATCTACTGCAACGACTTGGAAAGAAAAGGTTTTAAGGTTGTTGCGATACCCGAAGACAACGAAGGACTCAACACCGAACTCCTGAAAGCAAAACTTACGGCACTTGGTAAGAAAAAAGAGGCTATCCGTTTTTTCTACGTTGTAACGGTAAATAATCCGACCTGTACAATCCTGTCCAACACACGTAAGCAAGAACTGATCGATATTGTTACGCGACTCTCCTACGAAACTGGAAGTAAAATTCCACTCTTTTTTGATAACGCCTATAGCGACCTTGTTCACGATGATACCGTTGAACCTTTGAAGTCGGCACTCTGTTATGATGATCTTGGTATTGTCTATGAAGTCGGTACGTTGTCAAAGATTCTTGCACCCGGATTACGTATCGGTTATCTCATCGGTTCCAAAGGTCCCTTTCTCAACAGCATTATCCAACGCACAAGCGACATCGGTTTCAGCGCACCCTTAATCAATCAGGAGATTGCAAGCTACCTGCTCGACCACGGCATTGAAGCGCAGATTGAGAAGGTTAATAAGGGGTATCAGCAGAAGGCGAAACAGGTCAAAACGTGGATGGCAGAGCTGCTCGGTGATAATATTCAGGAATGCCGCGGTGGGAGTGCTGGATTCTACTTCTATTTGACATTGGCAAATGTTGCAACAGGTGCAAACTCTGATTTTTTCAAGTTCTTGACGCGGACAACTGGACACGAAGCCGTCGACGGTCCTTCGGATGCCCAACACCGCAAAGTAATCTACATTCCGGGTGAACACTGTGTCCATCCAAACGGCGATATGGTTGAGATCGGGAAGCGACAGCTTCGCATATCTTACGGGTTTGAGGAGCTTCCACAGATTCACACGGCATTGAAACTCATGAAATCGGCGATAGCCTATAGCCAAGAAAATTTATAACAAAAACATTCGAGTTCATGCGTTATGTCCGGGTATCATTTGGGATCCGTTGCCAGACAGAGCCATCGCCCCAGCATCGGCACAGCTGGAACGACTCGGTAACCCGATTGATGTCGCCTATGCAGCACTCTGGCTCTGCTCGGACGAGGCGGCGTGGGTTACAGGCTTAGAACTGACAATTGATGGTGGAGACTCGCTATTCATAGATTCGCCAATTCGGCGGGAGGTTTTGGCGTAATAGAAACTCAGGAAAATCATCGGAAGATTTAGCGAACGGCTTTTATCACTCTTCCTTCTCGTTGTTCTTTTCATCAAGATGTTCCAGAACTCTGCCCAAAAGCCCTTTAATATCCCTGAGTTCCCAAGCTATTAAGATCAGAATAGTTGTAATTATAATAGATGACCATAATCCCATACTAAACAGACCCCGCGGTAATGTATTGTCTTAATTTGACAGGAGGTAGTTTCACACATTCTACTTTGTAGACCGTGGAAAATATGGAAACAGGCAGACACATCAGCGACATTTTATAATTGTTAGTTCCACCGGTCTCTTAATTCCCCTTTTCTTCACCATTTTGCTCAAGATGTTTTGCAATCTTCGACAAACTTTCGTCACTACGCCGGAGTGTTTTAACTATTGAACTCAGCACAAGTAGGATACTGAACATCATTGCAACTAAGCAGAATAACATTGTCACCACAGCTGTTTCCATTGAATTGCCCTCCGAGTGAAGTAACTCTGAATTAGGATCTACCACTGCACTTGACAGAATTCTTCGTAATCAATCAGTTCATGAATCGTGGGATTTTCACCGCACATTGGGCAACCACTATCTTGACGGAGTTTCAACCGGTTGAAATTCATCGTTAGCGCGTCAAAAAGCAGCAGCGTTCCGATTAAGGCATCGCCGATGTCTAAAAGAATTTTGATTGCTTCAACAGCTTGGATTGTGCCGATAATACCAGGAAGAACACCAAAGACTCCTGCTTCTTGGCAACTCGGTACCATTCCCGCTGGCGGCGGTTCGGGATAGAGGCATCGGTAGCACGGGCCCTTGCCCGGATAAAGCACGGTGACTTGCCCTTCAAATTGGAATATGCTGCCGTGTACAATCGGTTTGCCGAGCATAACGGATGCGTCGTTGAGGAGGTAACGCGTCGGTAGGTTGTCACACCCATCTACAATCAGATCGTATTGTTCCAAAATCTGGAAAGCGTTTTCCGAGGTAATCCGTTCATTGTAAGAGACCACTTTGACATCGGGGTTCATCTCTGCAATAGTAGCTTCTGCGGATTTCGTTTTCGGGATGCCGATGTCGCTCGTGCCGTGTAAAATCTGGCGTTGCAAATTGCTGAGATCCACTACGTCGTCGTCGATGATGCCGAGTGTGCCAACCCCTGCAGCAGCAAGGTAGACACCAACAGGCGAACCGAGGCCCCCTGCCCCGATGAGCAGCACTTTTGATTCCAGGAGCTTCGTCTGCCCCATCCCCCCGACTTCCTTGAGGATAATATGTCGGCTATAGCGTTCAATCTGTTCGTTGCTGAAGTTAAACATCTTAGCCTCCGAGATTGGAGAGGAGTTCCGAAATCGGTTTATCCGAATTCGCTGAAACTCGTAGTGCGAACCGTTCGCGTGCGTCTTCGGAGGTACGCTCTACAGTGAAATTGTCATCACCATACATCTGTTGTAAGACAGGTGTCAGGTCTGCTTCAACGGATGCAGCGACTTCCGGTGTATTCGGTGCGATATGGCGGTTATTTACCATAAACAGGAGGTCTCCACCGTTGAAATGCACTGCATTTTCTAACTCCGCCGATGCCTCGAGCTGTTCACATTTGGAGAGCCCCTCAGCGAGTGCTTGGCGAATCTTATCACCGTTATCACCTTCGACTGCATGCTTCCGGTTGTAGAGGAAACCGTGTTCATGGTAAGCGTTGTCGATGCTATAGTTGGCTTGCTTCAAAATCAACAATACACCCGGGCCCGCATCGACGTGCGAGTAGTCGGCGTAGTTCAAGTAGTCATCTGAATCCGCCTCCTTCATCCAACGGTTAAAGACCTTAATGAAGTTGGTGTAGTTGATTTTGCTATCTTCAGTTGTAAAAACCTTGATGTTAATCTGCTGTAAATCCATTCTGGTAAAAAAATTTCCTTTCGTCAGTGAGTGACAAGGCAGTTAGGGATGCCTATGCTCTATAAAAACACTAAGACCTATCTATTCTGCTGCGAGTTCTTGCACATTCTGTCCATCAATGCTAACAACGGGAACTTGTGTTGCCTCTAACCAGAAAATCTCGCCTTTACTATTACAGACGCAGACTAATGCGTACTCGCCTTCTTCTACATCAGCCATCAAATTTCCGAGAAACACATTGGGTTTCGAGGATTGAAAGACCCCAAACCCTGCACCGAGCATACAGTAACGTTTGCATGTCTGGTTATGTTTAACAATTGTTGCCATCTATTTCTCCGCAAGTGTGTTGCTCCGTATTGCTTCTAACCCGGAATCCATATCTTTTTTGATTGGACGAATTCAGTACCGAGCGGGAGGTTGATAGCCGCCGGGGATTTGCAATAAAAGTGGAGTCCCTTGTAAGTGGTTATATACTGATGATTTTTCGTGAAAACGCCGCCCTCTGCAGTAACGATGAGAGGGTTCTCACTTTTTGCTAAAATTTTCGCAAACTCGCTTGGCTCAAGTTGAACAATCGCTCCGGAGGCTTTGATAGCCTGGACAATAGCGGCTTGCTGCGCTGCCGCAGCCCCGGTTGCGCCTGTTGTTGCTGCATTCATCAAATCTGCTCCCTTTATTATAATATAAGTTGAGGGGAAAGTCAATTTTTATTGTTGGTAGATTTAGAAAATCAGTCTTCGCCTCTGAATGCTTTTCCGAGTTCCCGGGTTCTATCGAGTACGAAATTCCATAGCACTTTTGGAATCAGGACAGCGTGCGTCAAAAATACTGCAAAGACTCCGGCACCGAAACCGAATACACCGGTTACAACGATGAAAACTGCGATGGAGAGTAAAATAGAAATAGTAACTCGTGTATCACTATAAAATGCCATTCTGTACCTCTAACGACTGCGTGGTGAATTCAGCGTTTAGGTTTTCGTTTTCTAAGGGTGCAATTGAGAGTTGATAGCCGAGTGCTTTGAGAACGATTCCAAAAGCATCAATTAGAGGTGTATCCTCATTGGATAGTACCTTTGAAAGAAGTTGTGGGTCCATATCAACCTGCTTGGCAACTTTGGAAACCCCGCCTTGTGCTTCAACGACGGTTTGGAGTGCTCTTAAAGCTACAGTCCGTTCCCGATAAATCTGATAGTCGTCAAGGATCGCCCGAAGATAGCCAATCGCCCTCTCCTTGTCGACAAGACGCTTGATGAAATACCCCCGCAAGGTTCGCATTTTTCGCATAGGTTCTCCGCCCTATATTTTAGCCGACTTAACACCTTCTATGGAAGTAGAAGCAACCATTACTACATTCCACTCACTTTAATCGCGCCCAGACAATCTCAACAACATCTGTTGTGGTGTGAGAATTGGAATATTATTACCCGAAAAACCTGTGAGATTGCGCGTGACAATCAAATCAAGTTGACCATTTATTGCACATGCAACTTGCAGATTATCTTCAAAGTCGCTCCCTGCTAACCTTATTGCTAATTGTAGTTCGCGGGAACCGACTGAGATAACAGGTAATTGATTCAATACAGCGTGAACAAGTCGCCATGCCTTCTCAAGTCCTCCATAGCGGCGACTTATATAAAAAATGTCGGTTAGCGTCGTTGCTGTGACATAAGCAACAAATTGCTTGTCTAATTGGGCTTGCCAGATAGCATTTGCCTGAATATTCCAAGGGGTTCGATCAAGCAGTGCATCCAGAACTACGTTTGTATCTAATAAAGCGTGAATCATCCGTATCTCTTCAGGCGTTCCTCTTCAAGGATTTTTTTGCATTCCTCGTCAGTAGGAGGCGTTTTATCTATTTTCATAATCGCCTGGATTTCTTCCAGTGTCATGGTCCGTGGCGGAGGTGGTATTTGCTCAGGAACCACGGTTTCCAAAATCCGACGCGCCAAGTCAATGCGCATTTCTAGTTTCCAAGTTTTCACGCGCTGCAACACTTCAAACATCTCTTTAGAATCCATAATGTGAAACCTCCAGAACCTTCTGATGTATAAAAAAGCGATTGCCTGACCCGCCCGTTTCGGGCGCGGGCGGCAATCGCCTTCTTGTGAAACTTAGTCCTGATGAACCACAACCTTAGATTTACTCACCCTTCCGAATGGTGAGGCTGTAGTGTTTTCCGACCTTCTTCGTGTCAACGATCTCATGTCCATCGTTGGTGAGACTCACCGGTACGTTCTCAATCGGTTCGCCATCATCAATGGTAATCTCAAGGAGCTGACCGATGTCCATCGTCTCCAAACGGACTTTTGCCTGCACATAGTTGAACGGGCAAGCGACCCCTTTGAGATCGAGGCTATCGGTGATTTCCTCAACCGGTTTCGTCTCCTTGACAACCCTCGGCTTCCGTGCCGGTCGCGAGCGACGTGTTTTGCGACGACTTTCTTCCTCTTCTTCCTGCTTGATGCGCATACGATTATACACATTATGCGATTCTTCCACAAAGAGCGTGGATTCTTCCACACGACGATGCGCCAATTCATGATCGAAAGTAGAGGTGTCTTCTTCCGTTGCTTTAAACAGATGCGCGCCGAATCCTGCGAAGAAATTGCCGGGATCAAAGAAATGCGTGCGGAACTCATTGACAGTGGTTGCGTCGTCAATATACTGCAAACCGACCGTTGTCAAGAGTCCATCGGCGGCTCTAATCATTGCATCAAAAGCCAACTCCGCGGAATCTTGATATTTACCCTTTTCCAAATTCAAACCGGATTCATAGATGAGTCGATCTGCTTCCTCCAACTTCATGGAGACAAGCGCTATCACCTCTCCTGCACACTCACCGACACCGGTTTTGAGTTGGTAGTCTTTCGTATCACCTGTGTCTATGTAAAATTCCGGTGCTTCCTCGTAAGGCGGAATTTTGTCGTACTGGGACAAGATCGTTTTGATCTCCACTTTGCCGAGCCGTGCGACGTAATCGGTGAAGGTTTCGCCATCTTGCTTTTCATCGACATATTTTCCAGTCAATTCTTCAATGAACTGTGGAATATATTTGCCGTGGATTTTTCCAGTTGCAAGTCCGTAAGAACTGGCGTTTTCAATCATGTGTCCACCGAGTAGTACCAAGTAGACAGGCGCGATATGTCCACCAACTCGTTTCGAAGAGCCAAAGAAACCAATATTTGCAATGTGATGCTGTCCGCACGAGTTGGGGCAACCGCTAATCTTAATCCGGAAGTCTTCGATTTCATTCTGCACACCGGCTTCAATGAAATGGTTTCTCAGATGTGCTGCCAGACCCCGCGAAGAAGACACACCAAGTTTGCAAGAGTCCGTGCCAGGGCAAGCGGTAATATCAACCATAGACTCTGCCCCTGGGTCGCCGAGACCGATTTCTTTCAGTTCGCGATAGAGTACTGGCAGATCCGTCATCGTTACCCAGCGGAGAACGATGTTCTGCTCAACTGTGGCGCGAATGGTGTCTTTAACATATTTCCGCGAAATATCCGCCAAAGCCCGCGTCTGATCTGCGGTAATATCGCCAAGCGGGAGCGTAATCGTCACAAAACCGTAGCCGGGTTGACTCTGTAACCGCACATTCGATCGATACCACTCTTCAAACCCTTCAGGTGTTGAGGCACCGTTGAGTTGTGTGGGCGCTTTGAGCGGACTTTCATCATAGGCATTTAAATTATCCAAATATGCTGTCCATCTGGGGTCATGCCGTAGCGTTTCGCGATCTTCAAGCACCAACTTGCGAAATTCCTCAATGCCGTATTTGGCAATGACAAACTTCAGACGCGCCTTATTCCGATTTTTGCGTTCACCTAAACGGGTGAAGACTCTGCAAATTGATTGTGAAATCGGTAGGAGCTCCTCGGCTGAGACAAAATCATCAAACACTTTCGCCTGATGCGGCACAGCACCGAGTCCGCCACCGACATAAAGTTTAAAACCGCGTTTGACTTCGCCATCAACTTCTTTAACAGCAGCAACCGCACCGATGTCGTGCATATTTGCTAAACCGCAAGCATGTTCTTCACATCCAGAAAATGCGATTTTGAATTTACGACCAAAGTTCTCCGCATCCGGGTGTCCTAAAAGAAACGCTGACAACGCCTTAGAGTAGGGCGTTACATCAAACGTCTCATCTTGGCAGACACCGCTGAGAGGGCATGCTGTGACGTTTCGCACCACATTACCACACGCTTCTTTTGTCGTAATGTCAACACTGGCGAGACGGCGCATCAGTTCCGGAGTGTTGTTAATATCTACATAGTGATACTGGACATCTTGACGGGTGGTGATGTGGATGATGTTATCCGAAAATTCTTCGGCAACATCTGCAAGCATCTCAAGTTGTGTCGCTGTAAGCCCACCGAACGGGATCTTGACACGGATCATCTGCGACCGATCATCGCGCTGTCCGTAAACCCCGCGTCGAAGCCTAAACTCCGTAAAGGTTGCCTCTTCCACCTGCCCGGCTTGTGATCGACCGAGCTGAATTTCATAAATTTCAATTTCGCGGGCAACATCCGGCGGGATTGCCGATGCATCGTAAGCTCCCGCGTATTCAATAGCCATCCTGTACTCCTTATAAACCTCAAGTTCATAGTCTGCGTTAATTGATGTCTGCTGCTTTCTATTTAGGCGAAACTTGCAAGCCGATATTGCATAGGTTCCCCGTAGAAACCTTTAAATAGTTAGTATAGTATACTGTAAAATGTACTAAAAAGCAAACCTAATTTTCTAATGCAGGGTGGGCATCCCGTGTAGATGCCCACACTTTGGAAACGGTACGGATTGGAAAGCAGATCAATCGGCTTTAATGGCAGCCCAGGTCGTTGTGAGCTTACCTGAAGGTTCAACATCAGTTGCTGTTCCTAATCCATCAGTCATAAGCACTTCAATATCATCACCGGTCAACGCCGTATTGAAGATAGCAACGTCGTCAATGATTGCCCCGAGAAACTCACCCCACTGACCGTGCTGTCCCGTTTCTAAATAGATACCTATTAAAAGGGGTTTGTCAGTTAACGGGTTCCGTCCTATGTTTGCACCATTTACGCCAGAACCAATCTCGTCAGCATCCAGATATACGCCAAACGCTTCACCATCCCAAGTAACAGCGACATGATGCCAATCCGTATCCGGCTCCCAAGCGGCATCTACATAATGAAGCGTAGCCGCCGGGTCATGCGTGTGATGTCGGATGATATTCGCATCCCACCAAAATCCAGGTGCCCAATCATCTTTGGTTATAACGCCCATACCCCCTCCGGGAACCGCATTTAATTTAAACCAAAGCGCAATCGTGTGTCCGCCGCCAACATTTAAAGAAGCGTCGTGCGCAATTTCAACGTAATCATCTGAACCGTCAAAACTCAAAGCACTGCCAAACATGCCATCAACCCATTCTGCGCCACCGTGGATTGTACCATTATTGCCCTTCCCAGAGGAATCTTCCGCGACATCACCATCCCCCTCATTAAAGAGCCATACGCCAACGGCAGTTTCAAAGTCAATTTCAGCGGAACCGATACCTACAAACATCAGGCTCATAACCATGAAACTGATACATAATAGATTTAATCTTGCAATCGTAGCTTTCATCTTTTATTTCTCCTTCATCACTTTCAAAGTGATATTCAGTGAAGTATTAACTGGCTATAGTTTACCGTAAAAAAATCAAAATTGTCCAAACAGACTTAAAGTTAAATGTCGGTCTCTGGTGCGTCACCCCAATCTGGAATTGGGAGCAATTCACCGTCTCGTAACGCGGATTCGTGTGCGACAAATCCGGGTGCACAGTATCGAACGGCTTCCCAGACATTGACCCGCGGCAATCGCTGTCGGTTGACAGAATCCACAAACTCATGCACGAGATAAGCGTGTGAACCGCCATGTCCACCGAGATCCGCCGCGAGTGCTTCCGGTAGGTATTCGTGCGTTTGCGAAGGCTGAACGATTTCCCTGCTACTTTTCCCTGCCCAAACGCAACCCGCAAGACTCTGTTCATAACTGCCTTCCGTCCCGTAGATACCGCTGACGCGTTCGGAGCCTGGGTGTCCAATCCGCCGGAACTCACAAATTTGCATTGTCGCGCCATTGCTCATTGTGAACAGCCCGACCTCATTGGAGAACGGGTTTTTGTGAATAGTATCTGTCCGAAACCAGTCATCGTTTGGATAGATATACCCCTGTGCTGAAACAGATGTCGCGTGTGCCTTCATTACAGAGATCGGGAAACAGGTTGAATGCGTCGGATAGTACATCGGAATCCCGCCCATCTTGTCGGGCCCCCATTGCGCGCCCCACCGATTCTTGGCTACATCGTAGAGTCCGTGGTCCATATCGTGAAAGTACTCGGCACGGCAGTGAACAAATTCTCCAAACGCCCCCTCCGCTGCCTTCTGACGACAGAAGGCGGTCTCTGGTCGGAAATAACTCGTCTCGCCGTTCATGTAGATCATACCCGTCCGTTCAACGGTCCTGACAAGTTGTTCGCATTCATCCAGCGATACAGCAGCAGGAACAGCAGTATAGACGTGTTTCCCAGCTTCCATTGCCTGAATCGCTTGTGGTGCATGTATCCAATGCTGGGTGATAATCACAAGCGCATCCAAATCAGATTTGCAGATATCATCAAGGCTTGAATACGTCTCGGAAATTTCAAACTGTTTTGCCCATTTTGACAATCTGTCTTCACGCAAATCGCAGAGCGCGAGCCGGTGTACATCTGGGTGTGCCTTATACGATTCGATAAACGAGGGACCGAACATCCCTAAACCCACCATCCCGACACTGATACTCATCCATTTTTCCCCCTTCAACACTATTTATATGAAAAATAACATGCATCGGAAATACTGTCAAGCACATTTTCAAAGATATGTGTTGACAAAACCCTAAACAGGCTTATAATGTAATGTAAAGCCTGTTGTAGGGTGTTACGCGCAAGCGCACATTTAAATTGATTGCAAGTTCTCCCTATGGGCGAGACCAAACTTCATCTATTGGAAGGAATAATAAAAATGGCATTAAAAGTTGGCGTTGTCGGCATGAGTGGCATCGGTAATAACCACGCAAATTGCCACGCGAATGACGACTTAGCGGAATTGGTTGCGGTGTGCGATATTGTGAAAGAGCGTGCGGACAGCGCGGCGGAACGTCTCGGCGTTAAAGCGTACTATAGCGTTGCCGATATGATTGATGGCGAACCTGATCTGGACATTGTTGATGTCGGCACCGGTGGAAATGAGAACGGAAGTTGGCACTACGAACCGACAATGGAAGCACTCGATAACGGAAAACATGTTCTCGTCGAAAAACCGATTTCCAACGACATCGGACAAGCACGAGAGATGGTCGCGAAAGCCACAGAAGAAGACCTTTATCTCGGCTGCAATCTGAACCACTATTTCACACCGCCCGCGGAGCAAGCGAAGAAATATATTGACGACGGACATATCGGGGAGCAGGTTTATTGTCTTCACAAAATGGGGTTTGCCGGTGGTGAATTCAATTATAACTACTCAAAAGCCCCACGTTCGGACGGGTTTCCCTATTTTCACGTAAAAGCGTTCCTGTCGCACCCGTTCAGTGTAATGCGCCATTTCTGTGGCGACGTGACGCATGTGCAAGCCTTTATGGAACGCCCGCATTTTAGACGCGGTGCAGGCGATCTCATGGTCTCTATTAACGGCATCCATCTCCGATTTGAGAACGGGTGTATCGGCTATCTGCTCAGCCAACGCGGTGATGCGACCTTCGGGCTCGGTGGTTGGTGGAGTGTTGAACTCGCTGGTACGCGCGGCACGTTCTGCATTGAGAATTGCATTGAGAAGGTGACATATTGGCCCTCCCCGGGTGCTCCTGATTTCTCTGGTGAACCCGTTGTCACCGAATCCGGCATCACCGATTTCGGTCAGACGTTCCCGTTGCGGATTCACGCGTTCTTAGAGGACATCACAAACGGTGTGCCGAAAGAGCAGCTGCGTGCCTCCGGCAGAGATGCCCTCGCAGCACTTGAGTACACTTGGGCAGCAATAGAATCTTATGAACAAGGCGGTATCCTCGTACGTCCGCATCCGCTTCCGACATTGAACGGATAATTGTAGAACAGACGGCGCAACAGCCGCCGCTACTGAAGGAGAAATTACATTTGAAGTTAGGAGCAAATTCGGTGCTGTTCGGCGGTTATGACATGGAGACCGCCTTCAAGCACATCGCTATGGCTGGTTATGATGGCGTTGAACTTTCCGCGATTGACGGGATGAGCCAGCATCTCGTCCTCGCAAACTGGCAAGAACTTGCTGACGATATTAAAGGTTTCGCGAAAACTTACGAACTGGAATTGTTAGCGATGGAGCAACCCTCGCGCGATCCAGAGAGAATGGAACTCGCGTTCAAAGCGGCAGCTGAAATCGGCGTTCCGATTATTAACTGCGGTCCCGGTGGTGCATCCGATGATGAATCCAAATGGCCCGAAGTGGTTGATTCATTGGGAAATCTCTCCGCACGCGCAGAACATTATGGTGTGACGCTCTGTGTCAAGGCGCATGTCGGGGCGAGCATCTACAACACGCCGACAACCCTCCGTGTGATGGAAGAAATCTCGTCGCCAGCATTCGGGATTGACATGGATCCGTCACATATCCATCGTGCAGGCGAAAACCCTGTCGAGGCGATCGCCGCTGTGGTTTCGCGCGTTAAACACGTACATATCCGAGATTGCAAGGGGATGGAACGGGGACCCGGTGCCCCTGAGTTGCAGGCGAACGGACGTGGCGACATCGACCTCGTCGGCTATATTCGTGTCCTACACGAGAACGGCTATACCGGTCCACTGAACCTTGAGGTGATCGGTGCAAGAGAATATAGTTTAGAACAGTGCTGCACAATTGCTGCAGAATCGCGTGGGCACATGCAGGCGTGTTTGCAAGCGTGTGGTGCGCGTTAAGATTCCCTCTCTTATAGGCGGGCATTTCTGGCCCGCCTATCCGACTTATTTAAAGGGTGGTTGCCCTTAACACGACTATCATTTTATCGATTTTTTGCTACTGAAGTTGGATCTCTGATAGTGGAATGCCGCTGTTAAACATCTGTATCGGTGGAATCGGTTCTTCCACTTCGCTCAATCCGCATAACCAGTTCCATGTCAATTCACCTCTCCGTCGGTCGCGGTAGGATTCTATCTCTGTTACGTAGGGATGCCGTCCTTGGTGGTGGTAAGGTGGAATCTCATCGGACTCGCGCACCCAATCCCGCTTGGGCATCGTCATTCGGTAATAGGAGAATTTAATCATCCCGCGTCTGTCGGCATTGAGTTTCGGACCTGCCTTATGCCAGATGCCGTAGCGTGTCATTGCAACAGTGCCTGCGGGAACGGTCAATGAGAGTTGTCCGAGAATGTCGCCGTAATGCGCGATTGCTTCTCTATCCACGAGTCGCTGGTGCGAACCCGGCAATATCATTGTCGGTCCATCCTCGATTTTTACCGCTTTCGGGTAATAGTAGCACTGGAGATGCGTGATACCGTATCCGTATTCGGTGATCCCGTCGGAGTGCCACGTTTGTCCACGATGGGGTACTTCAAAGAGGTGATGGTGCGCACTTGTTGGCACGAGGAAATTTGCACCCAAGAGCGAGCGAACAACCCCTGCAACCTCTGGATGAAGCAACACATTCCGACGGAATTCATCTGTGAGCACAAAATCGTTGAGATGTCCACCGTCCACAGACTCACATGCCTTATTGAAATCGGCATCAACGCTGCTCTCTAAGGTGATATAACCGTTATGGATAAACTGCATAACCTGAAGGTCATTGAGTGTCGGTTCAACGTTAATCATTTTCTAATTCCTTTAGACATATTTCTCTAAAATAAACTCATAAGTCAGATAAGTGTTATCAACATCTGTAAAGTTATAGAGTTCTGGACGCGGAAATTGCACAATCCGCCAACCATCCTTCACCGCATCAAGCACTGATGCATAGGGGGCATCTTGCGAGGGTAGTACAGGTTCGTCGGGTGCGGTAGCATCGTACAGTGCCCATCCGCCAAGCGGTGATCGTAAATTCGTTGATTTAGAATAGAGATAAAGAACCAACTGTTTTTTTGAACTCAAGGCGGTCGCCACACCGCGCAGGTCAGCCTCAGTTAATTCGCCCGCGTTGAGTTTTTCTACACAATTGTCAAGCCATTCTTCTATCGCTGATTTCACTCGCGTTTCTCCCTTCATTACGATTATTATCAATTGTAGCACAAAAATAGAAAATATGGTATAATAGTTGGAAAAATTGATAGCAACAAACGCACTTGCTGATTTTTCTACAAAAAAGGATTATATTATGGCTCAGAAAAGACGAAAAAAAAGGAAAAGACGGTTAAATAAGTCTCCAGCATCCTATAACAGCATAGGACTTTCAAAAGCCTCGCAAGAGGACTATATAGAAGCGATTGCAAATTATGACAGAGCGATCCAACTCAAACCGGATTATGCGGAGGCGTACTATAATCGCGGGGTCTCAAATATTGCGTTAGAGGAATACGATGAGGCTATTGAAGACTTCAATCAAGCCATTGCGTTAAACCCAGAGGACGCTAATGCTTACACGAAACGCGGATTCTCAAAAAGCCTGCTCAATGAAGAAGCAGCCGCTATAGAGGACTGTGATACGGCTATCCGACTGAAACCGGACTTCGCAGAAACTTACAATGTTCGAGGCCAGACACACGGTGATTTAGAGAACTATGCAGCCGCTATTGAAGACCTTGACGAAGCCATACGTCTCCGACCAGATTATGCAGAGGCATACTATAATCGCGGTTTTGTAAACGGCGACCTGGCGGACTATGAAGCCGCTATCGCTGACTTTGAAACGGTGATACGCTTAGATCCTATGAATGACGATGCCTATGACATGCGTGAAGCCGCCATGAAAGCATTACAACACGCAGACGCACCCGTCGTCATAGGTCCACATCCCACAAATCCATTAGCCTCTGGTGATACCCCCGTTGATCTTGAAAAACTTATGGAACTTGACGAGGAAGACATAGAAGAATTTGAAGCCATGATTGAAACCGCTAATAAGGCAATACGTTCAAATCCAGAAAATGCCGAAGCGTACTACAGTCGGGCAACTGCCCAAAACAACCTCGGTAATTTTGAAGAGGCTGTTAGCGATTTTGATGAAGCAATCCATCAAAAGCCAGATTACGCCGAGGCTTATCACGGGAGAGCCTTCGCGAAGGATAAACTTGGACACTTGGAAGCTGCTATGATAGATAGTGAAGAAGCTATTCAACTGAAACCGGACTATGCCGATGCATATTTCAATCGGGGACTCATGAAGGCTCAACTTGAGCAATATGAAGCCGCCCTGGCCGATGTCGACGAAGCCATTCGACTCAACCCGGAGGCGGGGACATTCTACTTTACGCGAGGGTTTATAAATGAGGTACTGGTCGGAGAACTTGACAAGGATAACGTTGAAATCTATGAAACTGTTATTGCTGATTATGATGAAGCCATTCGACTTGAGCCAGATTTCATGCCAGCGCATTTCGGTCGGATTGCAACGAACAATATGCTTGGCAGAAAGGATGCCGCTCAGGCAGCCACTGAAGAGATGCTCCAACTTGAAAATCCTTTGGCAGAGATAATCAATATGGCAAATGCAGCGGGTATATTCGATATGGAAGACATGGAAGACATGGAAGACATGGAAGACATGGAAGACATGGAAGATATAGATACAGATCTTATAGCGATTATAGATACAGAAGAAGAGGAATAGTCAATATTCTATAGGACTATTAATAAAATAGAACTTACGCAGGTTGCTCTTTTGTAGAATATGAAACCGTTAGCCTGTGCACTGAGAACCTCTCTGTCTTTTGAGAGTTTACCCACTAACGGAGCGTCCTATCGTCAAAATTGCGTAAGTCCTGTAAAACTTGCGGTTCTCGATTGGGAAAAAAGAGGTGTCATGGCATTCGGTAGAAAACCTACTCACTATCACACCTCGGGTTGTATCTTCGGCTCATCTCACAGAGATGAACACAGGTACCAAGCCTTGGACTCTTCATTGGTGTACACTTGATATAACTCACCTCCCTCGGATTACCGATTGGGATACCACGTCTTCGGTTCAACGCTGTTAGCAGATCATCGCCTTCAAAAAATTCATGCACGTATTCCTACCTCCGACTAACTTACCGACTTCGTTTATCTCGTTAGAGATATAAATGTAGGGTCCTACCGCGAAGTGTAAACTTATACCAAATCTAAAAAATAAAGTTGCATTATAGAGGTTTTGGGACGCTATGAGGTATCCGCATGTAAGAGGCGCAATAATGCACTTCGCATTTGGGCGAGTACGCCGCAGAATTACGCGACTACGAACCAGTTCTTTGTTAATGACAGGCGTTTATTTAGAAATGGTATAACGTTCTTTTTTAATCTTTACGTCATCAATACCAGATACCGACACTGCTGGACGGATTTTGGAAATCTCTGCCCAAGTGGCACCTTCTAGTGCTTCGTCACGCCAACATTGAAGGGTACAAAGATCGCGAGCCCAGCTCG